>CBFHLC010000038.1:0-20724 GCA_965656605.1 Litorivicinus sp.
GGAATCAGATGGCCATCTTCTTCGTCTGCAAAGCTGATGCTGGTGCCTTCGGATCCGGCGCGACCGGTACGGCCGATGCGATGTACGTAATCCTCAGGTTCTTCAGGCAGCGTGTAGTTAACAACATGCCCAACACCATCAATATGAATACCGCGCCCTGCGACGTCAGTGGCTACCAGCACACGAACCTTTCCAGCTTTGAAGTTGTCTAGCGTAGTAATTCGCTTTTTCTGAGGCACATCACCGGACAGCTCAGCTGCCTCGATGCCGTCCTTGCGAAGGCGCGTAGAGAGCTTATTGACGATCGTACGGCGGTTGGCGAAGACCATCACCTTATGCAATTCGTTCTTCAGAATCAGGTTTTTTAACAGGTTGTATTTTTCATCTGCCGTGGTGATGTAAACAATCTGCTCGACGGTTTCGGTTGCAACTGACTCAGGCTCGATGATGACGTTCTCGGGCGTGACCGTCCAACGCTCGACCAAGTCCAAGATTGCCTGGCCAAATGTTGCTGAATACAGGATCGTCTGACGACGTTCTTTGTGCGGGCAGGCTCGAACAATACGACGCACATCGGGAATAAAGCCCATGTCCAACATCCGATCCGCCTCGTCCAGCACTAGGATTTCGACATCACGCAGATTGATTTCGTTTTGACGCAGAAAATCGATCAAACGCCCTGGAGTCGCGACCATGATGTCACAGGGACCCTGACGTAATTCATCACGCTGCTTTTGGTAGTCAATGCCACCCACGATCTGTTGGATACGCAAATCGGTGTACTTGCACAGACCTTCTGCGTCCCGTGCAATCTGCATCACCAACTCGCGAGTCGGCGCCAACACCAAGGCACGGGGTGCGCCTGGCTTGCGATTAGGACGAGGCTCACGCAGAAAGGTGTCGATCAGGTTAATCAGGAAAGCAGCGGTTTTACCGGTGCCAGTTTGCGCCTTGCCGACCATGTCTTTGCCTTCTAGGCAAAGAGGCAGTGACTCAGCTTGGATCGGTGAGCAGTACTCAAAACCCAAATCCTGAATTGCGCGCAGCAATGCATTTGGCAAATCCAGATCGTGAAAGCGGGTTTTGTCGTCGGCAGGTTCAACGACGAACTGTTCAGGTGTCCAAGTATTCGAGCTCACAAAAGGCGTCCTTTTCAATGTGGCGCATAGTGTACTCTGATTTGGGATTGGCAGGTATAAAAAAGCCCCGACCTAGAGAGGACGGGGCTGTGGGGGCTGACTATCGCTCAACGCACAAAGCGACGCCCTGACCACCGCCAATGCACAGAGTGGCTAGGCCCTTCTTAGCATCCTGACGCTGCATTTCGTGCAACAGGCTAACCAAAATACGAGCACCAGACGCTCCAATCGGGTGGCCCAACGCAATGGCTCCGCCATTTACATTGACTTTGGAGGTGTCCCAGCCCATGCCTTTGTTGACGCCCATGGCCTGAGCCGCAAACGCTTCATTGGCTTCAATGACATCCAGATCCGCATGCGTCCAACCGGCTTTTTCAAGCGCACGATTCGATGCGGGAATCGGGCCTGTGCCCATAATCGCCGGATCAACCCCGCTCGAGGCGTGGCTTGCAATTCGTGCCAACACGGGTAGACCAAGTTCTTGGGCCTTAGCTTCCGAGCACACCAACAACACAGCAGCACCGTCGTTCAATCCAGATGCATTGCCCGCAGTGACCGTACCGTCTTTTTTAAATGCAGGACGCAGGCCGCCCAGTTTCTCAGCTGAGGTGCCTGGCTTGATGTACTCGTCCTGTGCAAACACGATCGGATCACCCTTTCGCTGCGGAATTTGCACGGGAACAATCTCGTCAACAAACTTGCCGGCTTCACGCGCAGCTGTTGCTTTGGCTTGTGAAGCCGCTGCGAATTCGTCTTGCTCTGCACGGCTAATCTCGTACTTTTCAGCCACGTTTTCAGCAGTAATGCCCATGTGATAACCGTTGAACACGTCCCACAGACCGTCGGCAATCATCGTGTCGACCGCTTTCCAATCGCCCATCCGAACCCCATCACGGCTACCGGGCAGCACGTGGGCAGATTGGCTCATGGACTCTTGACCGCCGGCGATGACCATTTCCGCATCACCATTAGCAATCGATTGGGCCGCCAGGTGCACTGCTTTAAGGCCGCTGCCACAGACTTTATTGATGGTCATTGCAGGTACAGTCTCGGGCAAACCCGCTTTGATGACGGTTTGTCGAGCGGGGTTTTGACCACATCCTGCTGTCAGGACTTGGCCCAGGATAACCTCGTCGACACTGGCAGGTTCAACGCCGGTTTTTTCAAGCAGACCTTTAACTACCTGTGCGCCGATATCGACTGCACTCAACTTTGCTAGACCACCAGCAAAACTACCAATAGCGCTGCGAGCAGCGCCGACGATTACAACATTTGTCATCTGAAAACTCCCTTGGCAATCCATCGCATAGGCCCGCAACAACACCTCTTGTGCATCGCATCAATGGATTGACTATAAGCATCGAAGTACAGACTGACAATGCACCCTGTACCTGAATAGACCAAAGGTTAAACGGGGAGTAAATCGGGGTTCGTGGGCCAGCGAGCCATAATCTCATCAACAATTTGAGGCTGGACGGCATAAATACCCGTGGGCTGGATCAACGGGCACTCTTCGGGCAAGGCCGACAGCACCAATCCGGCAGCCTTAGCCAAATGCCAGCCGGCTTGAATCGATACATAAGAGGCGGACTCGTTGTAGACCGCATCCACAGCGCCCTCGAGCAGCCCCAATAAATCTAGCGATGCGCAACCGCTGCGCTGAACCTGCATTCCCCATCGCTCGGCTAAAGCGACTCGTTGCCAATAATACTGCACGACGTCAGGGTTCGAATTCAGCGGGCTGCCCACACAGAGCATGGCCCCTTTCATACTGAGCAATGACGACAAGCGGGGACTGAAACCATTGACCTGAATAGGCAATTGATTGCCAACGCAGGCGACTTTTTGGCGCAGCGGATCAAAAATCCACGCCCCTAACAGGTCGGCACCATCAAACAGACAGGCACTCATCGCAAACCCGGCGCGTCCACGCAGGTAATTCATCGCCCCATCGATCGGTGATAGGTGCCAGCGCAAAGTGTTCAAACGCCCCTGCGTTCGGCCCGTCTCGCTAAGCAAGTAGGCTTGGGGCGTTAAGTTCCCAAGACCCTTGAATAAGGCTTGCTCTACGGATTGGATCTCGGCACTCTGCGCCAAGTCCACTTCTCGCGACTGTGGTTTGGTTTGTGCCAACTTGCCCAAGGCGACCACTCCGGCCGATTGCAGCACTCGGTGGACATCTAGGTGAAACATCGAATCAACATTCATTCGCCTATTATAAAAATCTGGGCATGCAGGGAAACTGGCACAAAGGGAACAACGGTGGTTACAGAGCAACTCAAAACTGACATTCGTAACACCTACGAAGCGTTCCTGCAGGAGGTCTCGGGCCAGGCACGACGAGGCCAAATGCAGATGCTGGGGTGGATTACCAAGACCCTTATGCACACTGCAACGCCACAGCCAAAAGTTGTCATCGAAGCCGGTACCGGTACAGGAAAAACCTTGGGGTATTTAATCCCAGCGCTGATGTGTGCCCGTGCAATGGGCAAGCAAGTCGTCGTGGCCACTGCCACCGTCTCGCTGCAACGCCAGTTACTCGACAAAGACATTCCTTTGTTGGCTGATAGCACCGATCAAACCATTGAGGCCAGACTGGCCAAGGGACGTCGCCGCTATTTGTGCCCGATCAGGATCGAGCACACTCGATTCGAAGCGGGACAGAAAGATGAAAACCTGATTCGCCCTCTCAGTGACCCTCAACGCGCCATGGTCGAGGGGATGTACTCCAACTTTCATTCCAGCAACTGGAATGGCGACTTGGATGACTGGGACGACTCGATCGATCGTGAATTGATCCCCTTGATTACCAGCGATCACGGCAACTGCCGCGGACGTCGCTGCGAAGCGATCCAGGACTGCCCTTTCTATACGGCCCGTGACGAGATTGACGACGCGGAAATTATTATCACCAACCACGACTTGGTGCTGTCCGATCTATCCCTGGGGGGCGGTGTGGTATTGCCTGCACCTGAGGACGCCGTCTATATCTTTGACGAGGCGCATCAGCTGGCCGACAAAGCCATTGGTCACCAAACCCAAAATTTGCAGCTGGGTTCGTTTAACGATTGGGTTAACACCCTCGCGAAACGCATCAAAGAGACCGCTCGAATTGTCACCGACGGTGCCGGTGGCGCTGCCTGTGCACGACTAGACAAGCAGATCACTACGCTAACACGTCCCATCAGCAGCTTGCACGATGCGATGACGGACTGGCTGGGCCAACAAATGGCGGACACTAAACGCTGGAGTCAGTCGGCCTCGGGCCTACATCTGTATCGCCTTGCACCCGGGCAACTACCGACAGATATGGCACAACTGGCCATGCAGGGTGTCGAGCCGTTTAAGTTGGCGATCGCCGATCTAGACACCCTGACCGAAACGCTCAAAGCGGACGCGGAAAATTCGAATGGCGAGCTGGATACCGAAGTAGCCCGCAGCCTGCAGGCCTACATGACGGAATCAAGGATCCGTCTTGAGCGAGCGTTGGCGCTTTTGAAAAGCTGGTCACGCACTCAAACCCAGGGCCCAGAAGCCCGTTGGGTGTTGTTACGTGGCGTCGAGCGTCGCAGCGAATTCCAAGAAGCCGATCCTGAGTTGTGGTATAGCCCTGCAAACGCCGCTGAGGGTCTGCAAGAGCAGCTATGGTCACGCTGCGCAGGTGCCGTTCTGTGCAGCGCCACACTGGCCATCAACAAGAAATTCGACAAGACCTATCAGGCACTAGGCCTAGATGCCCAAACCCCCTGCTTCATCATTGACGGTGGTTTTGACTATGCCAACCAGGGCCAGATTGTGATGCCGGATTACGCGGTCGAACCTGCCGACAGCGAAGCCCATGATCAGGCGATCTTGAAACACCTAGATACCTTGTGGGGCCGGGATATCGGCGCACTTATTCTGTTTTCCTCACGGGCCCAACTAAGCCGTGTTTACGACGCCATCGACGATAAGGTCACATCCCAAGTCCTGTCGCAGTTGGCAATGGGTAAAGGTGCGTTAATCGGGCACCACCAATTGCGCCGGGATCAGCGTCAACCCTCTCTCATCTTTGGATTGCAGTCCTACAGCGAGGGCATTGACCTGCCAGGACACTTACTAGAGGAAGTGGTCATCACCCGACTGCCGTTTTTACAGCCTGATGATCCCATCCAAGCCACCTACGCTGAGTGGATCGAGTCGCAGGGCCAGCGTGCATTTTCGGCTGTCACCTTGCCGCTGGCGTCTATTCGCCTACGCCAAGCCGTCGGAAGACTGATTCGCAGCGAACAGGACACTGGGCAAGTGACCATTTTGGATCGAAGAATTCAGAGCAAAGGCTATGGACGCCAACTACTCGATGACCTCCCGGGCTTTCGGCGAGTCGGTTTCAACCCCTAACTGTCGCTTCAATTGCTGACCCGCGCTCATAATTTCAGCATCAACCGAACTGACTAAGTAGTAGTTAATCCGAGCGCTGAGCGCCAAATAAGCACCCACCACATCCGGCAGCTGCTCTAAACGGTAGCTTTTGCTGATGGTAGGCATGTCGGGCAAGGTCAAATCCAGCGGAACCGCATCGGTACGGTCGACCATCGGGTCGTACACCACTACCCTTGGCGCTAACGGCGACGATGGATTCGACGCAACCACCACACCGGTTTGATCATTACTTAGACCGACCATGGTGCCTGGTGGGTAAATACCCAAGCAGCGAATAAAGTTATCCAACAGACGCGGACTGTAATGAGCGCGCTCTTTACTGAACATGAATTTGACTGCTTCAGATGGCGCCATACCGCCCTGCCCGATTCGAGGGTTGCACAGGTTGTCGTAGCGGTTTGCGATCGCAACAATTTGAGCTGCAAGCGGGATTTGATCGCCCTTTAGCTTGTTTGGCTGGCCCGAGCCGTCCCATTTTTCATGATGATATCGGATCACGTCTGATGCCATTTTAGGAATCGCGTCGAGGGTCATCTTGCCGCCAATCTTTGCATGATCGTCATACAAGCGCTGCTCTGCCAGCGTCAGTTTAATCTTCTTTTTGTAGACTGAAGATGGCAGCCTGGTCACACCGATATCGTGTAAAAAAGCACCGACTCCTAACTCCTTAATCAACTCGTCATCCAGATTAGCCGCTCGTGCCAGCATCACCGCCAATGCCGTCACGTTAATCGCGTGCCGTGCAAAATAGCTGTCATCCCCCGTGCTCACATTGATCAGCTGCATAACCGCGTTGGGATCTGACACCAAGTCTTCTGACACTTCATTGGCGATATCTGCCGCGGCCTCCAAAGCGACCTCTGACGCGCTGGTCAGATTGGGCATCAAGTTGCGGACCCGCCCACCCAGCTCGACCACTTTGCGCTCGGCCTGATTAAGGTTTTTGCGGACCGTTTTTAATTCTTCGCGCTCGGTTTTTAGTTGATCGGTTTCGACCGGCACCATGTCCGGCACCGGCTTGGGCTCTGGCTCGTGGTTTTCCGCCATCGAGATGTTTGAGCGCGCAGGATCCCATTCCAATTTGGAACCCAACTTTTTCAGCCCCTGAACCGTTCGCAAAGTGGCCTGATCCTTGATCAGAAACTTACTGGACGGGAATGGATGGTCGAACCAAGACAGGTTCAAATCAACGTACATTCCGACCGTCAGGTCTTCCTTGGAGATGGATTTAAATGGCATTAGCGGACCCTAAAAGCGATGCGCTAAGTATGGAATAGGTGTACCTGCTTGCCAGTTGGCGAGGTACTAGCGGTTAACGCGCCATGCTGTCTGCACTGGCCAGAACATCCGCATCAACACCGGATATCAAATAGTAGTGCGATCGTGCGCTGAGTGCTAAATAGGCCGCCATCACCGCGGGTAAATTGTCAGCTAAATAAGTTTTTACGATCTTAGGCTGTCCGGGTTTTGATAAATCCAGCGGAATAGCGTCGACACGTTTCACAGACGGGTCATAGACCACTACTTGCGGTGCCAGCGGATGCTCGGAATTTGCCACGACCACCACACCGACCTGATCGTCCTCTAGCCCGACTAAGGTTCCCGGCGGATACACACCTAGACACTTGATAAAGGTGTCCAGCACGACCTTGGAGAACTTTTTGCGTTCACGGGCGAATAGGTGTTTCACCGCATCACTGGGAGTCAACGCCTCTTCTCCATGTGCGGGGTTACACAGCCGATCGTATCGGTCGGCCAGTCCGACGACCTGGGCTGGCAAGCCTAGGGTATTTTCGTTATGACCACTGGGATAGCCGCTGCCGTCTACTCTGGCATGGTGAAGACGCACAATGTCGCGCAGGAAACTATCCATGTGTTCGCCATAGATTTGCGAACCAATCTTGGCATGCCCCTCATACACCCCGGCTTCAGCCAAGGACATCGCAGTTTTCTTGCGAGTAATCTGCGTGGGCAATCGGGTGACACCAATGTCGTGTAAAAACGCGCCCTGTGCCACCTGTTTGACCGTCTGAGCGTCAAAACCCAGGGCCTGCGCTACCATCACCGACAACGCCGTCACATTGATCGTATGGCGGGCAAAACAATGATCTTGCTCACTGGTCAGGCTGACCAGCTGCATCACGCCGGCTGGATCAGACACCAAATCGTCGGCGACCTCTTGTGCTAATGAAAAAGCGGCGGCCAGACCCAGCTCACCGCCGCTGGTCAGGCTGGGCATCATATTAACAATGCGCTTACTCAAAGCCCCGACCTTGGATTCGAGCTTGTTAATTTCGCTCCGGGCCGCCTTGAGCTCTGCCCTGGCAAACTCGTCTTCTTCGGGAACCGGCTTAGGAATGATTTGCGCCGGCGCGGGCCGTGCTGCTGGAGTCGTTTGGACATCGCTGCGCTCGGGGTCCCACTGGCACTGAGCCAGTTTTTTGATCGCTTTGACTTGAGCTAAGGTCTTTTTATCAGTGATCTGAAATTTTGCACTGGCAAAGGGGTGGTCGAACCACGCCAAAGGGAGTTCGACATACATGCCGACTTTAAGCTCGTTTTTGTCAATATCGGTTAGCGCCATGGGTTCTCCTATGAATAAGAGAATCGGCCATGGAAGATCAAAACCAAGGGACGAGTATCAATAGTGTGAAGCCTTAAACAAAAACGGGGCCATAAAGGCCCCGTCTTGTTGCAACTGGCTGGTTTAGCCCAGTGCTTTCACCATCGTCTCGCCGATTGCGGCCAGGTTTTTGGTGGTGTGTACGCCGGCTGCTTCCAGCGCTGCAAACTTCTCGTCTGCCGTGCCTTTACCGCCAGAAATGATAGCGCCAGCATGGCCCATGCGCTTACCAGCAGGCGCAGTTACGCCAGCAATGTAAGACACCACAGGTTTGGTAACGTTGGCCTTGATGAACTCAGCCGCTTCCTCTTCTGCAGTACCGCCGATCTCGCCGATCATAACGATGCCTTCAGTCTGAGGATCTTCTTGGAACCACTTCAATACGTCGATGAAGTTGGTGCCAGGAATCGGGTCACCACCGATACCGACACAGGTCGACTGACCCAGACCTAGGTCTGTAGTCTGCTTAACCGCTTCATAGGTCAGGGTGCCTGAGCGAGAAACGATGCCGATTTTACCAGGCTTGTGAATGTGACCTGGCATGATGCCGATCTTGCACTCGCCAGGCGTAATCACGCCGGGGCAGTTAGGTCCGATCAGAACCACGCCTTCTTGGTCAGCTTTGACCTTAACGTCCAGCATATCCAAAGTAGGCACGCCTTCAGTGATCACAACGATGATCTTTAGACCTGAGTCGATCGCCTCAAAGACTGAGTCTTTGACGAAAGGCGCAGGAACGTAGATAACAGTCGCGTCAGCATCAGTCGCCTGAACTGCTTCAGACACGGTGTTGAATACAGGCAAACCTAGGTGCTCAGTGCCGCCTTTACCAGGTGTAACACCACCGACCATTTTGGTGCCATACGCAATGGCTTGCTCAGAGTGGAAGGTACCGTTCTTACCAGTAAAGCCCTGGCAGATGACCTTGGTGTCTTTGTTGATCAAAACACTCATTTATAGCGCTCCTGCTGCTGCTTGTACGGCTTTCTGTGCGGCGTCAGTCAGGCTTTCACCGGCAATGATGTTGACGTCAGATTCACGCAGAACCTGCTTGCCCAAATCAGCGTTAGTGCCTTCAAGACGGACGATAACCGGCACCTGAACGCCGACTTCTTTGACGGCTGCGATGATGCCTTCAGCAATCATGTCGCAACGAACGATGCCGCCGAAGATGTTGACCAACACCGCTTTCACGTTGTCATCAGACAAGATGATCTTGAATGCTTCAGCAACGCGCTCTTTAGTCGCCCCGCCGCCCACGTCCAAGAAGTTAGCAGGCGTGCCGCCGTGCAGCTGAACGGTATCCATGGTGCCCATGGCTAGGCCTGCGCCGTTAACCATGCAACCGATGTTTCCGTCCAGTGCAACGTAGTTCAATTCGAACTCAGCCGCGTGAGCTTCACGCTCGTCTTCCTGCGAAGGATCGTGCATGCCCTGCAGCTGCTTTTGACGATACATTGCGTTTGAATCGATTACGCATTTTGCATCCAAGCAGTGCAAGTTGCCTTCGTCAGTGATAACCAAGGGGTTTACTTCCAACAGCGCCAAGTCTTTCTCGTGGACCAGCTTAGACAGGCCCATGAAGATTTGAACGAACTGCTTCTGCTGAGTCGGGTTCAAGCCAAGCTTGAACGCCATGTCGCGCGCCTGGTAAGGCTGTGCACCGACCAACGGATCGATTTCAGCTTTTAGAATTTTCTCGGGAGTCTCTTCAGCAACCTTCTCGATCTCAACACCACCTTCGGTTGAAGCCATGAAGACAACGCGACGAGTGCCACGGTCAACCACCGCACCCAGATACAGCTCATTGGCGATATCAGTGCAGTTTTCGATCAAAATTTTAGAAACGGGCTGGCCGTTTGCATCGGTTTGGTAGGTCACCAGGTTGGTGCCGATCATGGCATCACAGAACTCACGGATTTCCGCTTCGCTCTTAACCAGCTTTACGCCACCTGCTTTACCACGGCCACCGGCGTGGACCTGTGCTTTAACAACAAACATGTCGCCGCCAATTTTCTTGGCGCTTTCCAGCACTTCTTCGACTGTGTCACAGGCATAACCTGTAGATACGGGCAGTCCATACTCTCTGAAAAGAGCTTTACCCTGATACTCGTGAAGGTTCATTTTTTCTACCGTCTCTTGATCGGTTCTTAAATCGCCCGCGCGTTGCGGACACGGCTCAGCCTTGGGATCACCAAGGCTAAGTGTGGAGGGGGTGTCCCTCCCGTGGGTGCCTTTGTAAATGAGCCCGCAGGCGGGCTCAATTCACCTTTAGGCGCGTTTCTTACGGTTCGCGATGTGCAGTGCGTGTCCGTCAACAGCCAAGGCTGCTTCGTGAAGCGCTTCTGAAACCGTGGGGTGGGCAAACATAATGGTACCCAGGTCTTCGGCTGAAGAACCGAATTCCATTGCGATGACCGCCTGCGCGATCATATCGCCTGAGTTAGGTCCAACAATGTGAACACCCATCACTCGATCGGTCTCCGCATGCGCGATGACCTTGACCGAACCCGCAGACTCGCCGGACGCCAATGCACGACCGTTCGCCGCGAACGGGAAAGAGCCGGTCTTGTAAGGCGTGCCGTCTTGCTTGCACTCTTCTTCGGTCTTACCGACCCAGCTGACTTCGGGGTGGGTGTAGATCACGCTAGGCACGGTGTCGTAGTTCACCTGAGCAGGTTTGCCGGCGATACGCTCAGCAACCATTACGCCTTCTTCGGATCCTTTGTGGGCCAGCATCGGGCCACGCACCAAGTCGCCTACTGCGTAAACACCCGGGACACTGGTCTGGCACACGTCATCAACCTGAACGAAACCACGCTCGTCCATCTGGATACCCGAATCAGCCGCGATGCAGCCATCGGTGTAAGGACGACGGCCCACCGCAACGATCAACTTGTCAAAGATTTCGGTTTTTTCACCGTCTTTGTCTTTGAACGATACGTGGATGTCATCGCCTTTGATCTCGGTGCCCTGTACCAGTGCGTTAACACGGATATCCAAGCCCTGCTTCTTGAAGATCTTGGCGGATTCTTTGGCAATTTGCTGATCTGCAACCGCCAAGAACTTATCCATCGCTTCGAATACCACCACTTCGGCACCCAGACGGTTCCAAACACTGCCCAGTTCTAGACCGATAACACCGCCGCCGATTACGCCCAAACGCTTGGGTACGCCATCGAATTCCAAAGCGCCAGTTGAGTCAACGATCTTGCCTTCCGTTAGCGGAGCCGGCAGGATCTCGACCGGGACAGAGCCGGTTGCCAAGATCACGTTGTCAGCGTCCAACACTTGAACGTCGCCGCCGTCTTGCGGTGCGAACTCGACCTGCTTGCCCTTCAGCAGCTTGCCTTTACCGAACAGATGGGTAACGCCGTTGTGCTTGAACAAACCCGTGATACCGCCGGTCAGCTGCTCAACCACTTCGTCTTTGCGCTTCATCATTTTAGAGACGTCGATTGTGGCGGTGCCCAGGTCGATACCGTGTGCAGCCAACTCGTGCTGAGTCTCTTCAAATTTAAATGACGACTCCAACAAAGCTTTTGACGGAATGCAGCCCACGTTCAAGCAAGTTCCACCCAACGACGGGCGACCGTCTTTCTTGGTCCACTTCTCGATACACGCGGTTTTGAAACCTAGCTGTGCGGCTTTAATCGCGGCTACATAACCGGCCGGGCCTGCACCAATAACAATAACGTCGTATTTTGTGCTCATTACATCACTCTTTTTAAAAGTCAGGCCCGCTTGTGGCAGGCCTGAGGGATTGGTTTAGACGTTCAGCAACATACGTGCTGGGTCTTCCAGCAGCTCCTTGATGGTGACCAAGAACTGCACAGCGTCTTTGCCGTCAATCATGCGGTGATCATATGACAGTGCCAGATACATCATTGGCAGAATCACAACTTCGCCGTTGACCGCCATAGGACGCTCGTAGGTTTTGTGCATACCCAAAATCGCCGTCTGAGGGGGATTCAGGATGGGCGTCGACATCATTGAACCAAATACGCCGCCGTTTGTAATGGTAAAGGTACCACCGGTCATGTCTTCGATGCCCAACTTACCGCTTTGGGCCGCAACCGCGTAGTTTTTGATGCCCGACTCGACTTCCGCAATGGTCATGCGATCTGTGTCACGTAGAACCGGGACCACCAAGCCTTTCTCGGTTGAAACCGCAACGCCAACGTCGTAAAAGCCATGGTAAACCATATCGTTGCCGTCGATAGAAGCGTTAACCGCGGGAAAGCGCTTCAGTGCTTCTGTGGCAGCCTTCACGAAAAAGCCCATGAAGCCCAGACGCGTGCCGTTATGAGTCTTCTCAAACTGATCTTTGTATGCCTTGCGCAAATCCATCAGCGGCTTCATGTTGACCTCGTTAAAGGTCGTCAACATGGCTGAGTTGTGCTGCGCATCCAGCAGGCGTTTGGCGATGGTCGCACGCAGACGAGTCATCGGGACGCGCTTCTCTTCGCGAGCACCAATAGGTGCCGGCGCAGGTGCGGCCGCTTTAGGGGGCGCTGCAGGAGCTGCCGCTGGTTTGCTCTTAAGGAAGTTGATCACGTCTTCTTTAGTGACACGACCGCCTTTACCAGTACCGGGAACGCTCTTCGCATCGATACCATTTTCCTCGGCCATCATACGAGCGGCCGGGTTAACAAAGGCATCATCAGACGCTTGGGCTGTTGCAGCTTCAGGCGCAGCTGCGGCAGCTGGTGCAACGGCAGCCGGTGCTGCGGTCGCAACACCGCCAATTTCCATTGAACCGATCAGCTCACCGGATTGAACGATGTCACCTTCGTCTTTGACGATGTCTTTGATGACGCCATCGACAGTCGCCAAGACTTCCAAAACGGTCTTGTCAGTTTCGATGTCAACGATCAGCTCGTCACGAGCGACCGCTTCGCCCGGCTTCTTGTGCCATGTAGCAACGGTGCCTTCTTCGACCGATTCAGGGAACTGAGGCGCATTAATATCTTGCATGTTATTTCCTTAACTTCCTTTAGCCTTCGATCGCGTCAGCGACCAGCTTTTGCTGTTGTTCTGTATGAGCTGACATGTAACCCGCTGCAGGTGATGCACTGGCATCACGACCCGCGTAGCGCAGATACAAGTTCGCTTTGTGCGCCCAGAGGCAACGCATCATGTGATGCTGGCTTGAGTACCAAGCGCCCTGGTTCATAGGTTCTTCCTGACACCAGATCACTTCTTCCACTTCGGTGTAGGGAGCTAACACCGCCTGCAAGTCGTCGTGCGGGAAGGGGTACAGCTGCTCAATCCGGATGATTGCGCGGTCTGTAATACCGTTCTCGCGACGCGCTGCCAGCAGGTCGTAGTAAACCTTGCCCGAACACATGACGATCTTCTTAACTTGCTTAGGATCTAGCTCGTCCACCTCAGGCAATACCGTTTGGAAGCTGCCGTTTGCTAACTCATCCAACGTGCTGACCGCTTCTTTCTTGCGAAGCAACGACTTCGGTGACATTACCACCAGAGGCTTACGCAACGGACGCAGCGCCTGGCGACGCAACATGTGGAACACCTGGGCCGGCGTCGTGGGTACGCATACCTGAATGTTGTGTTCAGCACACAACTGCAGGAATCGCTCGAGTCGCGCACTGGAGTGCTCAGGACCCTGCCCCTCATAGCCATGCGGCAACAGCATCGTCAGACCACACAGGCGGCCCCACTTTACTTCACCTGAGGTGATGAACTGGTCAATCACCACCTGAGCACCGTTTGCAAAATCACCAAACTGCGCTTCCCAAATCACCAAAGACTTAGGATCGGTGGTGGCATAGCCGTACTCAAAGGCCAAAACCGCTTCTTCTGACAAAAACGAGTCATACATCTCGCAGGTCGGCTGATCTTCCGACAAATGGCACAGTGAGTTGTAGGCCTCACCCGTATTCTGATCATGCACGATCGCGTGGCGGTGACTGAATGTGCCACGGCCCACGTCCTGCCCAGTGAATCGAATGGGGTGCCCTGCTTCAAGCAAGGTGCCGTAAGCGAGTGTTTCTGCAAAACCCCAGTTGACCGGCATCGCGCCTGCCGCCATCTTTTTGCGGTCGTCATACAGCTTGTTGACCTGGCGCTGCAACGCGAACCCTTCGGGCACTTCGGCTAGACGAGTACCGATGTCTTTTAGCTGCTCCATCTCGCAGCTGGTGTCGTATTTCGCGGTCCATTCATGGCCCAAATACGGCGTCCAGTCCACGAACAAGGCCTCGTTAGGCTCGAGTACCAATGCATTGGCAACGTGCTTGCCGTTGTCCAGTGCATCACGGTATTCGTTCGCCATACTGTCCGCTTCAGCTTGATCGATCACGCCTTGACCAATCAACGCGTCAGCGTATTGCTTACGCGTGGTTGGGTGAGCTTTGATGATGCTGTACATCAGCGGCTGGGTCGCGCTCGGCTCGTCAGCCTCGTTGTGGCCGCGGCGGCGATAGCACACCAAATCAATCACCACGTCACGCTTGAAGCGGTAGCGGTAATCAGTCGCCAATTGCGTGACGAACAAGACCGCTTCTGGGTCATCGCCGTTCACGTGGAAGATTGGGGCGTCGATCATCTTGGCGACATCGGTGCAGTACTCGGTCGAACGGGTATCTTCAGGATTCGATGTGGTGAAGCCAACTTGGTTGTTAACGACAATGTGAATCGTGCCGCCTGTTTTGTAGGCGCGGGTCTGCGAGGCTTGGAAGGTTTCAAGCACCACACCCTGCCCTGAGAACGCTGAGTCACCGTGCAATGAGATCGGCAACACCATGTCGCGCTCGCTGTCGCCACGACGATCCTGACGGGCACGTACACTACCCTCGACGACCGGTGACACGATCTCGAGGTGCGAGGGGTTAAATGCCATCGCCAGGTGGCATTCACCACCGGGCGTCATCACGTTCGAGCTGAAGCCTTGGTGGTATTTAACGTCACCCTGGCCTGTGTATTCGGCTTTGCCATCAAACTCGTCGAACAAATCGCTGGGGTTCTTGCCCAGGATATTGATCAACATGTTCAAGCGGCCACGGTGTGGCATGCCGATCACGACTTCTTTGCAACCTTTGGACCCTGAACGCTGGATGATCTCATCCATCATCGGAATCATGGATTCGCCACCTTCCAAGCCGAAACGCTTAACGCCGGGGTAGCGAGACGCTAGGTAGTTCTCCATACCTTCGGCTGCAGTCAGGCGCTCTAGCACGTGCTTCTTGGTCTCCGTGCTGTAATCCGGACGCCCTTTGACCGACTCCATGCGCTCTTGAATCCACAAGCGCTCTTCGGTATCCACAATGTGCATGAACTCCGCACCAATGGACGAGCAATACGTCGCCTCAAGCGTCTGGACCAGGTCACCCAGCTTGATTTGTTCTACGTTCAGCGTGTTCGAAGCAATGTTGAACGTCGTGTCAAAATCGGACTTGGTCAGCTCAAAGAAGCTTAGATCCAAATCCGGAATCTGCTTACGCTGCATCAACCCCAACGGATCCAACTTGGCCTTTTGGTGACCACGGTTCCGATACGCCTGCATCAGTCGAATCACACGAACCTGCTTTCGGTCGTGCTCGGAGCTGACGGCGTTGGGGTTTTGAGCCACGGCGCGGTGACTATTCTGCGCGGACAGAAGAAACTGTTCACGAACCGTTCGGTGTGAATAATCCGAACCGATATGACCGTCTACACTGGGCAGACCGTCGAAAAACTGCCGCCATTCTTCAGAAACTGAAGAGGGGTTGGCCAAGTAGCTTTCGTATAAATCATCTACAAAAGCAAGGTTGCCGCCGGCCAAATGGCCAGACGCCCAAAGTTGCTCTAACGAGCTTTCAGACATGAGGGTTTCTCCCATCGACTCGGGAGAGACTGTGTTGGTCAGTGTCCACGAAGTGGCAAGTCCCGAACCGCGTCAGCCTAAGCTGACTAGCTGTATTTCAAACGCACCGAAGTGCTGCCCATTTAACCGTTTGATTGCACCCGTCACTAGGTCGGCTATCGCACAAAGGGGCCCAAAGGGCCCCCAAGATCTGTATTAGGTTGCTTGCGTCAACAACATTTCACGAATGTGGCCGATCGCCCGTGTTGGGTTCAAACCCTTGGGGCAAACAGTGACACAGTTCATGATGCCGCGGCAGCGGAAAACGCTGAAAGGGTCGTCTAGATTAGCGAGACGCTCTTCGGTTGCGGTATCCCGGCTGTCAGCCAAGAACCGGTAAGCCTGAAGCAAACCGGCTGGACCGATGAACTTATCAGGGTTCCACCAGAACGACGGGCATGAGGTAGAGCAACATGCACATAGAATACACTCGTACAGTCCGTCCAACTTGGCACGCTCTTCAGGAGACTGTAGACGCTCTTGTGTACCGGTGGGCGTCTCGTTCTGCAAGAAGGGTTTGATTTTCTGGTATTGGTTGTAGAACAAGCTCATGTCGACAACCAAGTCGCGCACCACGGGCAAGCCCGGCAAAGGACGCACAACCAGTGTGTCGCCTGAGCCGACAGCTTCCGAGACCGGCGTAATGCATGCCAGTCCGTTCTTGCCGTTCATGTTCATACCATCGCTGCCGCACACGCCTTCACGGCATGAACGACGGTAAGCAACGCTTGAATCCTGTTCCTTGATTAGGTTGAGCACATCCAACACCATCAAGTCTTTGCCTTCAGGCAAGGTAACGTCGATGTCCTGCATGAACGGCTCACGGTCCGTTTCGGGGTTGTAACGATAAACGCTAACTTTCATTGGATTTCCCCTTTATTAGTAACTACGAACGGCAGGCTGAAATGCATCCATGCCCTTGGGCTGGAAGTTCACCTGACGCTGACGCAGTGATTTAGTAACCGGGTCGAAGATGGAGTGGCACAACCAGTTCTCGTCATCCCGCTCAGGGAAGTCGCGACGGCTGTGGGCACCACGGCTCTCGGTCCGCTCATCCGCTGCAATGGCTGTGGCCTCTGCAACTTCAAATAGGTTTTGCAACTCCAACGCCTCAATACGCGCGGTATTAAAGGCGTTTGATTTGTCAGACAGGTAGATGTTCTCGACGCGCGGACGCAGCGCTTCAAGCTCAGCACGGCCCTTTTTCATAAACTCGCCGTCACGGAACACACCGAAGTAGTTCTGCATGATCGTCTGCAGCTCTTTGCGCAGCACCGCTGCATCGTCGCCAGACTCTGAACTGTTTACCTTGTTCAGACGCTCCATCGCACGATCAATGTCAGCCTGAACCATAGGCGCTTCTTCCATGCCTTGACCCAGCTGCTCTTCAATGTACAAACCAGCGGCACGACCAAATACAACCAAATCCAGCAGGCTGTTACCGCCCAGACGGTTCGCACCGTGAACTGACACACAGGCCACCTCACCGCAGGCGAACAATCCAGGAACCAAGTGATCTTCACCTTTCTCGTCGTGGATCAGCGCTTGACCATGAACGTTGGTGGGCACACCACCCATCATGTAGTGACAGGTCGGAACGACCGGAATGGGTGCTACGGCAGGATCTACGTGGGCAAAGGTCTTTGAAAGCTCAGAAATGCCCGGTAGGCGCTCGTCCAGCAGCTCTTTACCCAAGTGGTCCAACTTCAGGAACACGTGATCGCCATCAGGACCACAACCACGACCCTCTAGGATCTCGGTCATCATTGAGCGCGCTACCACATCACGGCCGGCCAAGTCTTTTGCGTTGGGCGCGTAACGCTCCATGAAACGCTCGCCGTCCTTATTGATCAGGTAACCACCCTCACCACGACAACCTTCGGTCACCAAGGTGCCCGCGCCGTGAATACCGGTTGGGTGGAACTGCCACATTTCCATGTCTTGGCACGGAACGCCCGCACGCAACGCCATGCCAATACCGTCGCCGGTGTTGATGTGTGCGTTGGTGGTTGATGCGTAGATACGTCCTGCGCCGCCAGTCGCCAGCACGGTCGCCTTGGCCTTGACCATGACCACTTCGCCAGTTTCGATTTCCATGGCGATCAAGCCGACCACTGCGCCGTCGTCGTTTTTGACCAAATCCACGGCGAACCACTCATTCAAGAACACGGTGTTGTTCTTGACGTTGTTTTGATAAAGCGTGTGCAGCAGTGCGTGACCGGTACGGTCGGCCGCAGCGCAGGTGCGAGCCGCCTGACCACCCTTACCAAACTCTTTTGACTGCCCGCCGAACGGACGCTGATAAATGCGTCCATTTTCGGTACGGCTGAAAGGCAAACCCATGTGCTCTAGCTCAAACACCGCCTCGGGGCCGACTGAACACATGTACTCGATTGCGTCCTGGTCACCAATGTAGTCCGACCCTTTAACGGTGTCGTACATGTGCCAGCGCCAATCGTCGTTCGGATCCGAGCTGGCGATCGCGCACGTAATTCCGCCCTGGGCAGAGACGGTGTGCGAGCGAGTCGGAAACACCTTAGTGATGTTTGCCGTTTTATAACCTGACTGAGCCAGCTGCAAAGAAGCACGCAGGCCTGCTCCGCCGCCACCAACGATGACCGCGTCAAACTTCATTTCACGTAATTTGCTCATGGATACTTAATTCCCAAATAAGATCGCAACACCCCAAACGAGGTATGCGAATAGGATAAGTGCAATCGCCACAATCGCGGTGTAGCGAATACGGACGGGCTTAACGTAGTCCGTTACCACAGTCCACATGCCGATCCATGCATGGGCGACGAACGCCAGAACTGCCAATAGGCTAAAAATCTGCATCGGCAACGAGGCGAAGAGCCCCTGCCAACTGGCCGCTGTTACATCGTTCAACAGCAAATAGCCCACGATGAAAGCGGTGTACGCCGCGAGGATAACTGCAGATGCGCGCTGGAAAATCCAGTCAGATACGCCATTTCGGCTGTATCCAGTGACTTTGGTTACCATACCCAGATCCCCGCTAGAACAACAATCACGGCACCCGAGATCAACGTGAACTTGGCTGCACCCGGTGCAGACTCAAGCGTCTCGAAGTGGCCCAGATCCATAGCCAAGTGCTTCAGTCCCGCCACGAAGTGATAACCTAGGACGCTAACAAAGCCCCACAAACAAAATGCAACGATGAAGTTGTCCATCGCAGCCAACGCAGCATCAAAGCCCTGCGCACCCTGCAATGACATACCCAACAACGCCATTACGACGAATGCACCCAAAAACATAATCACACCGGTTACGCGGTGGATAATCGAAGAGATCGCCATGATCGGGAATCGGATCGTTTTTAGATCCAAGTTGACCGGCCTACTCTGAGACATCGCCATTGATATGGACTCCTGCCAGGTTCAGAAAACAAAAAATTTCAAGCGCCCAAAGTATAGTGTTGCCTTATTACCGATTCAAACCGTTTAGGCACTCTCTTATACCCAAATAGTCGAATGCACGACCTAATGTGTAGGACCGTAACAACTCAATGAGACCCTTTGGACCCCGCAAAACCCCTCGTCATTCCGAATTGGCCACTCGCAGACGCCCAGTTTTGGTGCGCTCGAGGCGAGTTCGTAGCGCTTCGGCTAATTGACTTCCGAGCATTCGACCCTATTCTACATTTCGCTTGCGCGTGTTCCGACGCCGCTGATTTCCGGACCCAAACTTGGCGTTCGGAGCCTTGATATGAAGGAAAGGAGCCACTTTTATGGCCGATAAAATTGCAACTTTAAATCTGCCCGACGGACAAACCGTCGAGCTGCCCGTACGCACGGGTACCGTGGGACCTGACGTCGTAGACGTTGCACCGCTGGCCTCAGCTGGTTTGTTCACCTTTGATCCCGGATTTGTCGCAACCGCTTCAACCGAGTCGAAGATCACTTATATCGACGGCGCCGCCGGTGTCTTGCTGCACCGTGGCTACACCATTCAAGAGTTGGCCGGTAAAAGCGACTACCTAGAAGTTTGCTTCTTGCTTTACTACGGCTACCTGCCCAACACAGAGCAGAAAGCCGAATTCGTCCACACCATCAAAAACCACACCATGGTTCACGAGTCGTTGGCCGGATTCTTTGACGGCTTCCATCACAACGCACACCCCATGGCAATGATGTGTGGTGCTGTAGGCGCCCTATCAGCGTTCTACCACGACGTCATGGACATTCGCGACGAGCGTGATCGTGAAATCGCGGCTCATCGTCTGGTTGCGAAAATGCCCACCTTAGCTGCCATGTGCTACAAGCACTCGCTGGGTCAGCCTTTCATGTACCCGCGCAACGACTTAGATTACGCATCAAACTTCCTGTACATGATGTTTGGTACGCCTTGCGAGCAGTACGAGCCCAATCCGGCCGTCGCCCGCGCAATGGATCGCATCTTTACGTTGCACGCAGATCACGAGCAGAATGCATCAACGTCTACGGTTCGCCTGGCTGGCTCATCTGGCGCCAACCCCTTTGCCTGCATTAGTGCTGGTATCGCAGCCCTGTGGGGCCCCGCACACGGTGGCGCAAACGAAGCTGTTCTAGACATGCTTCAAGAGATCGGTGATGAAAGCCGCATCGAAGAGTTCGTCGCACGTGCCAAAGATCCGAACGACCCCTTCCGCCTGATGGGCTTTGGCCACCGTGTCT
>CBFHLC010000039.1:0-20455 GCA_965656605.1 Litorivicinus sp.
CTCGATGGCGGATATGTATCAAGAGGTGGAGAGCCTGAACCAGCAAGTCATGGGAAATATGGAGCGTGGCGTCGCTGAGGTGCGTGACAGAGTGATTGAAACCTTTGGTCATGTGCAGTTTCAAGACATCACGCGCCAGCGTATTGAGGCGGTCCAGCAAAGTCATCAGATGATCAACGATCATTTGAGCTTGATCGCAACCTGCGGCGGCGCGCAACAGATCCTAGGTCTGCCGGCGCTGAGTGCAGATGCGCTGTATGGCAGCTACGTGATGGACGAGCAGCGAAAGCTGCACGACCCCGGACAGTCAAAAACCGAAAAGGCCGACGCGCCTCCGGTGATCGAGTTGTTCTAAGTACCACCGCCTCAGCCGTTGCACTTGCAGCGGCTTTTTTTAACCGCGTATCTGGTTGTAGTCGCTTCGATTCACCCGAGACCAGGCAAAGGTTAAGTACGCCCCACCGTTAGCATTGGCAGATACCGCGATGCGCCCCCCGAAGGATTCGACCAAACGACGACAAACCGCCAACCCGATCCCAGTGGAGTGTTTGGGTTTGTTGTCAGACATGTTTTCGCTGGGTGATGTCCACCACCGAAACCAACACCGCCGTGGGGTTATCCGATGACCATGGCGCCAGTCAAATCTCGACCGGGAATTCTTGACCTGCGCTGTGTTGTGCCGTCAAATCCCGACCATCGCCCATCAGACGCGCCTGAGGATCCAACCAGAAGGCATCCACTAACATCGAGTGATGTTGCTTGTATTGAGCGGGTAGCAAATCCGTCAGCGACAGCTGATCAGGCAACTCATCCCAACCAAAGGTGCCTATTAATCGGCGGTTGGCCTGAACCATGTAACCCGCGCGATCGACCAGCATCATTCCAGTCGGGATCGCCTCTAACATGCTCGATCGCAGAACATCCGTTGTTCTCGTGTCTATATCCATAGGCGTTAAAGGTAATAAACCACGCAATATGCGACCGGAATCAGTTCCAAATTTGACCGTTCCCGCGGGATCATCAGTGTCAGTATATTGGACCTAGGACTAGCACCTAGATTGCCAGTTGGCGGGGGCTGGACTACAACTGAGGCATGAAGAAAAGCAACGTGGTCAACAGCAGGGCCCGTTTCCAAAAGCTGACCGATACGAACAAGCGAAAAAGTTTGGATGCCCGGCTGGCTGAGCTATACGACCATCACGCTCAGTCGATTGAATTGATGTGCCAACAACTATCCGGTGAAGAAGCTGAGCCCGGCACATTGCGGACCGCGCTGGCCCTGCTGTCCGAGGGCTACATCCAACAACGCCGTGCCCTGCTAGAGCGCTACCAAACCGAGCGTAATACGCAAGATTAGGGTTTAAGCTCGATCAATGACAGCTCTACCAGTTGATCTGAGTCGTCGCTGCTCACGTTAACCACACCGTCCTGAATCATGCACTGCAGACCCATACTCATCGATGCTAACTGGGCCAGTGACTCCATCGACTCATCCGAAATCTGTATGACTCGGAGGTTTTTGAACCGCTCAAGCGCAGCCTGGTATTTGGGCCACCACACCGCGGCGGCGCGATCGCCATACGCCAACAAGACGACTTGTACAGCACGACCGCAGGCTTTTCGGATCCGACTCTCGTCAGGCAGGCCCAGATCGACCCATAACTGGATGTTATCGGTCAGGTCTTTTTGCCACAGATCTGGTTCGTTGTCGGTGCTGATGCCGCGGCCAAATTCGAGCCCTTCACCGGCATGCAATGCGAACGCCAACAGACGCAACATCAGCCGCGCTTGAGTCTCTGAGGGGTGACAGGCGACGCGCAAGGCAAACTCTTGATACACGTGTCGATCCATGTCGCTCACGTTGAGTCGGGCTTTGTAGATACTGGATTTTAGTGCCACACCATTCCTGCTATACCAACGATGGTGATTAACAATTACTTTGTACCTGTGCCCAACAACAGATAAATACTGTCGTTGTGACGCTCGAAGGCTTCAAAAGGTCGCAGATAGATCGAGGAGTCAAAAAGACCGCTACTGGTGGGAACATCATAGGCAGCTAAGAACTCGGACAGCTGTGAACTTTTTAGCGCGAAATTAACGTTCTGAGGGAAATCACCGTACTGATTGATGATTTGTTGTGCATCCAATTTATGGCTGATTACCCCAAACACCTTGCCGTCAGCTGCTAGTACCGGGCTTCCTGAATTGCCCTTGTGAATCTCGGCACTTAATTGAAACCAGTCCTGACGAGATCCAAACCTTTGGTCTCCGTTGTACAGCCCGCTGTTAATCCGCTTTTCGGACACTAGACGACCGATTTTGGGGAATCCAATAACGTAGGTTTCGGCTCCCCGCGGCAGTGTGTGCCATTGCCCGATTTGAAGTGGAGTTCCGTCAACCGATGCACGCAGCAACGCAACGTCAAGCTCTTCACTGAATCCGACCACTTGAGCGATGGTGAAAGTCCCATCTCGTTCGGGTGCAACATAGACTTTCTGCTTGTCGCGAACCGCATGCTGAGCGGTGACCAGGTAACCCGGTGCCACTAGGAACGCGGTTGCCACCGAGGCATCGGGCTGAGTCGTTAACGACCCGTCCTCTGCCCAGACCGGGCGCGCGATCATGCAGATGATCACTGCGCTCAGCTGGCATAAGAACTTTTGACCCGACAAGGTCAAAAGATTCCTCATAGACATTATGAATCCGATTGCGTATCGACCACGTCAGACTCAATTGCGTCGGCCGCGTCGGTTTTTTCGATCTCAGCATCGTCACGGCGACGCAGTAGGCCTTTCTCTAGCATCTCTTCAACAGCACGGTTCAGACCCGCTTGCATGCTTAGAAATGAACTAACCGGCATAACCAAGTCGCCGCGTTCTTGAATTCGCTGCTCACCTTCCTGTGTCTGCATACGGCGAATCGTTTGAACACGAACCAGACCACTGCCCACTCGGATCACACCAATGTCATCGATAAATTTATCCATTTTAACTCTCCTTTATTACTCTCTGAATGCACGACCACGAAGTTTGAATACCGGCTCTAGCAGGTACTCCATGACCGTTCGTTTCGCGACCACCATATCCACGTTAGCCGCCATACCCGGCGTAATCGGGTATTTTTTGCCACCCCCGGTGACATAACTGTTGTTCAGACGAATACGCACCTGAAAGAACTCTGACCCATCGTCAGCTTGCTGGGCGTCCGGACTGATAAACGAAACCACCCCGTCCACATCACTAAATCGCGAAAAATCAAATGCCGTGAGCTTAACCGATACTTTCTGATCTACGTATACAAATGCGATATCTTTCTGTTGGATCGTGGCCTCGAGCTCAATGTTTCCATCCACTGGAGTCAACTCCAAGATCGGCTCGCCGGGCTGGACTACACCGCCTTGCGTACGCACATGAATCTTGTTGACTACGGCGTCCAATGGGGACACTAGCTGTGTTCGATTTAACCGGTCCGCTAAACCTCCCAGACGCTCTCGCACCTCAGATAAGCGGGCTAAATTAGCGGTCAGCTCGTTGCCTACTTCACTAATAAAGTTCATCCGAGCCTGCGTCAGGCGATAGTTGGCCTCGGCTAGGACTGCGTCGGATCTTTTAACCGCAACCTTGGCCGTATTGAGCTTTGCGATGGCTTCGTTTCGATCTCGGTCGGCCGCTATTAAAGACAGGCGAGATTCCAAGCTGCGCTCGACCAGTTCTTTTATGAGTTGGTATTCCCGCTCGGCCAGCTCGTATTCCCGCTCGGCGCGGGACAATTCGGTCTGGGCTTGATAACGCTCCTCAGCTCGCTGATCAACTTGCGCATTGAGCAGCTGTGTCTCGGCTTGCAAGGCTTCTTGACGTTCTAGCAGTTGCGCTTGCTCTGCATCAATCAAGGTTGAGTCATCACGGAGCAATTCAAAGGAAAAAACAGGATCACGCTGGTCCTTTTCTGCGCGCAGACGCTCTACCCGAACCATCAAAGAGCGTTCCTCTTTTTTGGCCTCGCCGTACAGGCTTTTGGCCTGTGTCGGGTCCAAGGACACCAATATCGCCCCCTGGGGTACCACATCCCCCTCGCGCACAAAGATGCGCTCGATGATGCCACCCTCCAGGCTCTGAACCAGCTGGGTCTGCTTGGGTGTGATGACCTTACCTTGGCCCCGCACCACATGATCTAGTTCGGCCAATGAGGCCCACACAATCATGACAATGAAAAATATTAAGATCGAAAACAGAAGCAGGGTTGGGGTTGTGTTTTTACCACCCCAACGACGACTCATACTCTCGAGCCGACCCACGACATTCTCTACAATCCGACTGCCCAACGAAGGCGGTGCTTCGGGCGGTGCTTCCATTGCCTGGTCAGCCGCCTCTGGTGTGTCCTGTTTCGGTGATTCAAGCACGAGGCTTTGCTCCGGATTTTGGTACAGTCGCCTTGGCTGCCGGCCCTTTGGAAAGCATCGACTTAGGACCGTCGGCCACTATTTTACCCTGATCAAAAATGATCACCCGATCGACCAGATGCAGCATCGCATTTCGATGCGTAATCATGATCAGCGTTTTGTCTTGTACGTAGTCTTTTAGCCGGTTGACCAGTTTGGTTTCAGAGCCGGTATCCATCATGCTGGTGGGCTCGTCCATAATCAAAATGGGGGCGTTGCCGACCAACCCCCTGGCAACGTTAATCGCCTGCCGCTGACCGCCAGACAGGCCCTCGCCCCGTTCGCGGATCATCAGGTCGTAACCCTTTGGATGTCCGCCTAAGAAGTCATGCACTCCGGAAATCTCGGCTGCTTTTAGCAGATCATCATCCGTAACCGCGACCGACCCAGAGGCGATATTGTCGCGCACAGAACCCGAGAACAACCAGCTGTCCTGCATCACCACCGAGACATTGCGGCGCAAATCAAACGGGTCCAACTGACGAACATCGGTGTCATCGATTAGCACAGACCCTGAATTGGGGGAATACAGTCCGGTTAACAGGCGAGCGACGGTGCTTTTGCCCGAGCCAATTTTGCCAAGCAACGCAACTTTTTCACCCGGCTTGATGCTAAACGTCACGTCGGCCAGCGCAGCCTGCTCTTGGTCTGGATAAGAGAAGTTTGCGTGTCTAAATTCGATCTGACCGACCATCTTTTCCTTAGTCAAAAAACGAGCCTGCGGCGGTCGATCCAGTGGCAGACTCATGAACTCGTCCAGTGCCTTGAAGGACGCCTTTGCGCTGACCAAACGCGTCAGCACGTTCGCAATCTGTGACAATGGCGCCATGGTTCTGCCCGCTAAAATAACTGACGCAATCAATCCACCCATGGTCAGATTGCCAGCAGACACCTGATACGCACCCACTACGACGATTCCAACTTGAGCTGCCTGCTGAGCAAACGCACTGAAGTTGACAACCAACTGGGATACCAGCTTTGATTTGACGGATGAGCTGCTTTGTTGAACCAATGACTCGCGCCAGCGCTTGCGCATCTCGCGCCCTGCCATCGAGGTTTTCAGCACTTCGATCCCACTAATGGATTCGACCAAAATTGATTGTTTGTTCTTGCCTTCCTCGATCGATTCGTTGGCCAGTCGTGCCAAAAATGGCTGAGCGATCACACCCACTAAAATCACCAACGGGACCAAAATCGCGGGCACTAAAACGACGGCACCGCCTAACGCGTAAATAACCGACAAGAAAATGATGATGAATGGTAGGTCGATCAGAGTGACCAAAGTGGCTGAGGTCATGAAGTCACGCAGTGTCTCAAATTCTCGCATGATTGAGCTGAGTCCACCGACCGAGTCTTTCCGCGCCGACAGATCGATTGCAATGAGTTGCTCAAACAATTTTTCACCGATGCGAGTATCTGCCCGGGATCCTGCACCATCCAAAAACCAGCCGCGTAACATCTTAATAATAATATCAAAGACCAGAGCGATCCCGACGCCGATGGTTAGTGCGACCAGCGACTCGGTGGCCCCGTTTGGCAACACCCGATCGTATACCACCATGGTGAAGATCGATGTGGTTAGTGCCAAGAAGTTAATCAGCACGGCGGCCAGAATCACTTGCCCGTATGCCGCCTTACTTTCTTGTAACGGCCGTAACAACCAGCTCCATCGCATGACAGCGTGCTGACTTTCAATGGTCAGTTGGTGAACCGACTGAGTCTGGTAGGTCCAAACCTGCTCTTCTAGTAATAGCCCCTCTTTAACGCCATCAGATTCAAGAACATCTGCTTCACCGACCTGCCCAATCCTCATTACGACGACGTATTTGTCCTCATCGTATTGGATCAATGCTGGACACTGATCATCGGTCAAGTTGATAGGTTTAACTTGAAGTTGCTGAGCATGGATTCCGCAGATCCGGCTGACATCAGAGAGGTCTTCGAGCGTCGCCATTTCACGACCTTCGGGCAATGAGCTACGAACTAAATCGACACTGAGCGGCCGGCCGGACTCACGGGAGAAATCCAAGATTACCTTTTCAAAGGATGTCACGGCCATTTTGGCTGTCGAGACTTTTATTCCTTCGGGAGTTGGAGCTGCTGCGTTCATCGATGCCTTAATAATTTAGGGTGGATGCGAATTCATCCCACCAGTCGGAATCAGCCTGCATTAAGTCTGCATGAGTGTCGACGCGTAGCCCAGAACCTGATGTAACTGGTTCAACAAATTCCACAATTAAAGCGCCAGACAATTGACTGCCGTTCTGATCAACAAAGTCCGACAATTCAATCTCTAAAGTTTCAGCGCCCTGCGACAAGAGAGATTCCCAACTGTCTAGAGGGCTGGTGTTACCCGACACCAGATCTTCTAATTCCAAATAGATTCCATCAAGTGCGATGGTGTCTTGGCCTAGATGGAACTCTTGCAAGGTTACGGTGGTGTCTGGCTCTTCAAAATCATGGTTTGAGATTGCAAAGATATCACCTGCCGTGGTTCCGCTGGCGTAATCCTGATCACCTACACGGTGAAGCGTTACATCTTTAAACGCTAATACCTCAGCGTCAGTGATCGTGGCGGCGCTGGGATTATCCATAACGTCGAAATTTGTATTGGCTGCATCAACAGGCCCTGCGATAAATAGTGCGCCGTCGCCCATCAAATCCGTATCGCCCTGTGCCATTTGTCTGAATCCGTCGCTCCACAATAGATTGAACGTATCGACCCACAGTCCATCTAAATCACTAAAGCCATAACTAGCCAGATCATGAGAAAAGACCACCCGGTCGACCCCATCTCCACCTACGAAAACGTCTGTGACCGTTTCTGGAACCTGTCCCTGCTCATCTTTGATAAGCTCGTTGGCATCTACATCCGCACGGTAGGTATCCTGCCCCACCCCACCCAACATGAAATCGTCACCCAAACCACCCATCAGCAAATCATTGCCTTGACCACCAATCAGCAAATCATCTTGAGCTTGGCCTAGCAGAGTGTCATTCCCCTGATACCCATACAGAATATCGTCGCCAGTGAAGCCGTAGATCAAATCATCCTGCTCAGTCCCTTCGACCATCGCATTAGGTTGGTCGTTCTTTGCGGTATCGTGTAGAAAGTCATCTACCAACGTTTGCGCATCACGCGAGCTAATTAAGGGGATTTCTCGAATGCTGGCAGCAGCGTTTTCGGCGCTATCGGTAACCACCGACATCAACGTTAGGGTATCCGTTCCTAGAAATTTATCACCCGGCTTAAATTCCCAGTTAGCCAGACCTGTAGATGGATCAAAGCCTATGATGCTTAACCCGTTATCGTTGGTGGTGTACTGACCTAGAGTTTCATCATAAGTGGCAATGTATACCGTCTCTTGAACGATGATTTTGAATTCTAGGAACTCATCAACCTTGGCTAGGTTGTAGTTATCGATCAGATCAATTTCACCAAACAGCGAGAAGTTTCGGTCTACGGGATTCAAGCTGATAACGGTATCGGGGTTGGGTGCAATTGCGTCTCGAGTCAGTATCTGCTCGGCGTGACTCGTCAAGGTCGAATTAACTACCGCAGATTCCACCACAAACTCCATCTGAGCATCCGTGAGTTCGACCTGCGTTCTGGTAAATTCAAAAATTGAATCAAAATCAATCGCCACTTTGGTATCTGTCTCGATTTGATTTCCAGTTTCTTGATCGATGACCTTTTCCATCTGGTACGTCACATCGAGATTATCCAGCAATCCGGTCAAGCTGTCCTCGACCGAGCCCGTCTCGGCAGATTTCGACAACGCCGCTAATTTCACCCCGTACTGAGCATTGTCCATTTCAGCATCTGTCGGTGCTTGATCGTTTGAACTTGTGAAGCGTGGATCATCCAGCGCTGCCACCGCCGTTTCACCGATGATGTCCACGCCAACCAATGACTCGATAGCCCGTGCGGCGAGTTCATAATTCTCGGTTAGCATCGTCAACGATTCAGACTGCTCAATAGAGATGTCGGCTTGCTCCGCCTTTTCGATCAAACGAACAGCCGCCTCGGTGAAGGCGGTAATGCTGAGCTCTCGCTCTTCATTTGCAGGAACATTGACCACCGCACGAAGATCCGTATCCAAATGGGTCATTTCAGATGTGCCTTCGTCGATGAAGTTACCCCCAGCGCGCACACGGAACACCACATCACCAAATTTCTCCGCAAAACTGACCGAAACGTCTTCAAGCAACTGATAGCCATCAAACAGTGTCGAGTCACGTTGCGACACCTGAACTAATTCCGCCTTGACCTGGTTATCAATGATAGTCAGCTGACCTTGGCTGTCGGTCGTTAACGTGAACATCAACTGTCCATCGGCGGCGTAAGCATCCAGAAATAAATCAGAATCCACAACGAACGGACCCGCCATGGGGTTGACCGTCACAACAGCCGACTCGTCTTGGCCATTGATCGTAATCGTTACATCGTGCGTCACGCCATCTAGGCTGGAGACTTGATAGACACGCACGTCTGACTCGCCACTGGCCAGGTCCTGAACATCCTCATTAGACACCCGGTACGTCCAGTCGCCATCTCCGGAGATAGAAAATTCGCCCACCGAACCGAGCGTCGTGGAAGAAACAAATTCAGAACCGCTAAAAAATGCAAAATCTAGCTGGTCGACGTCGTCAATACTCAAAGAGCCTTGAACCACAAGGTCACCATCAACAACGCCTTGGTCTTCGGTTAAGACACCCTCATCCGCATCACCTTTTTGCGAATCAACCGTAATCACGCTGAGGTCGTTCACCCCTTGGATCGTGACGTCTACATCGTGTTCGGTGCCATCGTTGGTGCGAACTGTGTAAGTTAGATCCACACTTTGGTTGACACCTAAATACTGTACCAAAGCATTATCAACTGAATATTCCCAAGCTCCCTGCGCTCCGATCGTAAACTGGCCCAAGTCGGGACCATTTCGTTTGAAGAACTCAGTGAAGGTTGCCGAATCAGAACGATCCGGATCGAGGACCGTCAGAGTTCCCGCTGTGATCAATTGCCCTTGTGGGCTAACGTCAGAATCCTCGATAACAGATCCCGTATCGCTATCCTGACCAATCACATCGATAACGCTAACGTCATTTACACCGTTAATCCGAATAGTCACCTGGTGCGCCGCACCATCTGCCGATTCAACCTGGAAAACTTGGGTCTCATAGTCGTCGGACCCTAGATACTGCACCTCGGCATTAGCTACGGTGTAGTTCCACTGCCCATCCGCAGTAATGCCTAACACTCCCAACGCCGTGTCCGTGCTGGATTGCTCCGCGATAAACCTGATCGTTTGCGGATCAAACTCCGGTGTATCCGTGGCATCCACGTCTGTGATGCTTAACGAGCCGGTAGCCAGAAGATCGCCCTCGATTACATTCTGGTCTTCTGTCACCTGCCCCTGATCAGTATCGGCCTGACCAACAGATATAGTGCTTTGGTCATCCGAGCCGATAATGGTGACCATTACGGTTTGTTGAACCTGCCCGCCCTGACCGTCTGAAACGGCTACATCGTAGCGCTGCTCTAAGGTTTCACCCGCAGCCAAAAAGTTAACCGCACTATTGCTAACTTCAAAACGCCACTCGATCGAACCGTCGTTATTGTCCGTGTTGTCCAGGAGAGTTAATTCACCCACTGGCTGGTCGATCTTCTGATCATTTTCATCCAGGACTTCACCGACGATACTTGCACTGTGCACATCGGTCAGATCAACGTCCGTCAGTTTGATCACACCTGTGTCAACCAGAGTCTCTTGATCAGCCGGTTGATCCTCGGTAACTGTCCCTAGTACGTCAGAATCAGTCAGATTAATGATGGGAGCATCGTTTGCACCAGTGACGTCAAGGGTGATTTCTTTGATGCTGCCGTCAGTGGATCGAATCCGGTAAACCTGAGTTTCTACTTGACCTTGTGCTAGATATTGAACGTCACTGTTTACAACGGAATAAGACCACTCCCCTTGGAAGTTAATCTGCAGTGCTCCTAAAGCCTGCGTCGTACTCGACTTGTTCGCTACGTATTCAGAAAACGTCGGATCAAAGGTTGCAACGGTTTCTGAATCTATATCGACAATACTAAGGCTTCCCGACGCTGTTAGCAGTCCCTGCTCTACGTCTACATCCTCGATCAATGCGCCAGTATCCGCATCACCGAGTGCCGTGTTGACAATAATTTCACTCGCGTCGTCCCGACCCACCAACTGAATCGAAATATCCTGAACCACAGAGCCGCCAAATTGATCGCTGACTTTGACTTGGTAGACTTGAGTGCGCGTCTCGCCGTCTGCAAGGCCATTTAACAGGTAATCATCGACTTTGAACGTCCAGCCGACACTATTGGCATCCGAACTGTCAAAGGTGATTGCACCCCAGTTGCTCCAATCGGGTTGCCCCTCCGGCGACAACCAGCCCAACCCCTCAATGGTATGGGGGCCGTCGGCCAAGTCCACATCATCAAAATAAACTATGCCGCTGTCGCTGAGTACCGCGGTATTTTCCTCGGGATCACCGTCCGGCAGCTCGATCACGCGACCTTGGACGTCGGATTTCGCTTGTATTGTAGGGGCATCGTTTGATCCGCCCAGGGAAATGGTGACAGTCTGAGTCACTTGCCCGCCCTGACCGTCGTTGATCACAACTGAGTAGACCTGCGTCAGTGTTTCACCCTGCGCCAACGAGTCCAACGCACTGTCATCCACCTTGAAATCCCAGTCGATCCGGCCGTCATCGTTAACCTCGCCAAGCGTGAGCTCCCCTTTGGGTGTCAGTAGCTCATCGCCTAAGGCGTCTCGGACCAGGTCATCGACAACAGCCACATGGGTATCGCTGACATCCACATCGTCGAACACCAAGGATCCCGATGTCGTCAATCGCGTGGTGTTTTCACCCGCAGCGCTGTCTGCGACTTCTTGAACTTGACCCGTCACCACCGAGCTTGCATCAATCACCGGCCGGTCATTTGTTCCCGTCAACGTAATCGTGATCTGTTGAGTCACGCGCCCACCTTGACCGTCATTGATCAGTACCGAGTAGACCTGCGTCAGTGTTTCGTCCTGCGCCAGCGCGTCCAGCGCGCTGTCATCCACTTTGAAATCCCAGTCAATACGGCCGTCGTTAACCTCGCCTAGCGTGAGTTGCCCTTTGGGTATCAGTAACTTACCGCCTAAGGCATCCTGGACCGGGCCATCCAGAACGGCTACGTGAGTATCGTTGACGTCCACATCGTCAAATACTAGGGATCCCGATGTCGTCAATCGCGTGGTGTTTTCACCCTCAGCGCCGTCTGCGACTTCTTGAACTTGACTCGTCACCACCGAGCCTGCATCAATCACCGGCAGGTCATTAGTGCCCTTTAGCGTGATGCGAATCTCGTGGGTTTGGCCGTCCGTCGTAGAGACTTCAAACGTTTGGTTAAGCTCTTGGTCTTTGGCCAAAAACTGCAACTGCGAATTCGCAACCTGGAACTCCCACTGCCCGTCGGGCTGGATTATCAAATCCCCCAGATTTGTGTCACCTGACACCCGCTTTGTTAACAACTCATCAAAGGCAGCGCTGGCGTCTGGGTCCACCAGGGTCAAGGATCCGCTAGTAGATAACAGCTCTTGACTGGCTGGGACGTCCTCTTGGACGCTCCCGGCGTCGGAGTCGCCCTCTTGGATTAAAATTTCACCCAAATCATCCACACCATTGATCGTAATAACCACCACATGGGTGGTGCCATCGGTGGACGCCACTTGATAGGTCAGGGTCTCGCTTTCGCCCTCACCCAGATATTGGACTAACTGATTTTCTACACTGAACAACCACGTACCGTCAGCCTGCAGAACCAGCTCACCCAACTCACGTTCGGTGGTTGACTTAAGTAGGCGAACCGCGTCCAAGTCAAAAGCAGCCGCATCGTCAGGATCTGGATCCGTAACTTGAAGCGCGCCTGCGACAGTTAACAGATCCGCATCACTTACCGCTTGGTCCTCGGTCACCGCACCCTGATCGCTACCCGGAGTCACTGGCTGGATAACGGATGGGCTGTTGTAGACCGGCTCGTCCAGCAGCTGATCAACAACACTACCCACCAGCAGCGCCGCAGCTCCGATATAGGCATAGCTTGCGTCCCACAGCCAGAAAAATGGGTCATCGTCGGGATAACACATCCCGATGGCCTCGGACGGCTCGACGTAACCCAAGGTGTAAACCTGAAAATCGAGCTCTTGGATGTAAGAGGCCATCACCAGCTCAGCTGATAAATCCAGATCATCGGCTAAATCGAATGGCGTTAAACCAAGCTCGAACAGCTCAGAGGAATCAAAAAACTGCAATTGATAGCCCAGTGCATCCAACGCAGGTGCTGTGTCCTGCGGCAGGCGCAGCATCAATTTTTCGATATTAGACTGATCAAAAACCCCAGACGCAGATTCGAGCTCCACGCCCATTACGGCACTGACATCTATTGTCAGCGCCTTGTCTGAGGACTGATCTGATTGCGGGCGGTTGGCAGACAGCAAAGTATTATCCTCGCTGCGCCCAAACCCCTTCAGAAAGGACGTTGCTAAACCCATGCCCATGAAGGTCGCCAGACCCTGTGGCTTGAGCAGTTCTCGCCCCTTCCGCCCTACGCGGCGAAATAAATTCGTCAATTGCATGATGGTACTAAGTGTACCTCACAGAACTACGACAAGCGTAGTCCCGTGAGGCACAGACTCAGCGATTAGACCTGCGAGTACTCTTCTAGACCAACCAGGCTGTCATACTCTGACAACCAAGATCCGTCGGATCCATAGGTCAAGTCCGTAGAGGTCATGCGGTCGGTATTAATGCCCAACAACTTGATGTCCCCATCGATCTCTACGGACCCTTCACCACCGTTTAGATCATCATAATTCGCGGTGAACTCACTGAGATCAATCACAGATCCCTTGCCGCTACCGGGCAAGTCATACAGATCCACGGTACCGCCGTTTTCATCTGACAGCCCTTCAAAGTTGACTCGGTCATCCCCTCGCGAGAAGTCAATTACCCAAGCATCAATGTCAATGCCTTGTGACTGATCCAAGGATGCAACGACGACTTCGTCATCACCACCGCCCAACAAGACCAGCGTTCGTCCGTCACCGCCGGTTACCAAGCTGCTACCACCCAAGTCATCGTCCTGAGTCGCAATCACCACTTGGTCGTCACCACTGCCACCTAGCAGTCGATCATCGCCGCCGGTAGAGATCAAGATGTCGTTTCCTGATCCGCCGTCCAGCCAATCGGTGCCCTGACCTGCGGTCAAAACATCATCGCCCGATCCACCGTAAATGTAGTGAGTCAACGTAGATTCGGCATTGACCGAAATCTTGTCATCCCCTTCTAGGCCGTTAATGACGTATTGACCCTCGTCAAAGTTGTCGATCACACCGAAGTTTTCGATAACGATCTGATTGCCATTTCCATCATCACCCATTTTTATCAGCTCAAACTGATAACGATCGATGACACTATCATCGTTGTCATCAACACCGACCAACTGACTACCTGATCCTGATTTGGCGTCTTCCTTGCCCCAACCTTCCAGATCAGCATACGTCAGCGTCTTGATCACGTTATCGCCACCATTACCGTTGATCGTAATGTTCTCCTCACTCAACACCGTAATGTTGGGCTCGTATTCAGTACGGGCAACGTCCTGATTGGCCAGCGTCAGTGTGACACCCACCGAGTTTGACTGGATAAAGAACGTCAAGTCTTTGCTGACAAAGGCTTCTTCGTTGTAGTTTTTAGACAAAACGAAGATCTCATGACCATCAATCGTGTCGCTGTCATCAACAGCCGCCTGAATGGTCGAGAATTTCTCGCCCGTATCCACGTTAATCACAGAGCCAAAGTTATCCGGGTTAACCGGAGTCGCTGTCGTTCCGTTATTGAACTCAAACACTTCAACGTCAGCCAGAACACGATCGGTATAAACATCGGTGCCACTAGTCAGACTAACCACTACCTCGACTTGGTTCAGCTCTTCGTTGTTAGACCGATCAAAGGAGTACACAAATTCCTTATCAACACTGGCGTTATTAGCATACTGCTCGCCAGTAATGATGCTACCCGCGCTATCCAAGGCCAGAATGTACTCGCCGTTTGCGTTTATGTAGGTGTAATCGAATACCGCGGTATCCCAACCGTCACCACCCGAGATCAAGTCACTGCCATCGGTTCCTGAACCACCAATCAATCGGTCATTACCTTCACCGCCGTACAGCGCATCATCGCCCTGACCACCGATAATGATGTCATCACCTCCAGCACCACGCAGGAAGTCGTCCCCTGCCTTGCCATCGATGGTGTCATCACCACCGCCCAACATGAACACGTTGTCATTGGCGGTACCTGTGATGTAGACATCGCCATCGGCTAGGTCCACGAGGTTCGCATCGATACCGTTTAGGTCGGTCGGATTCGCAATCGGAGGATTGATCGATGGATCTGCATCCAAGTCAGCGGTCACCGAAGCCGAGTCCGTTGGCATGTTTGCACGATCAATTGCATCAAACCCGCCCGGCAGATCTTGGTCAGTGTGGGCTGCCATATCTCCGTCTTTAGACGCTCGAACGATGGCATCGACACCATCTAACCAGAATTCCGCATCGCCTTCCAAGGTTAGAACATCACCGATGTCCATATTGCTGGCATCAACTTCGATATCAACAATCGAGCTTTCCTCTGCAGAGTCATCGCCAACGATCCTGGCGTCACCAGAACCTGTTGTAATGGTCATCGCAGCATCCGCCAGCTGCTGAGTAGCGGTGTCGCTGTCTGTATCGCTGCCGCTGATCGCTGCAGTTTTAATCAGTAATTCACCCGAGGTTGCCGACGCATCGACCACGGCTGACTTAACACCATCGGTGATAGCGGTGGTGCCATCAGTTGTACGCTCGACGGTAATATCGCCCGAACCAGACAGAATCAGGTCATCTGCTACGCCTAGCTGACCAGCCTTGACGGTCATCTGAAGATTAGACGTCAGCTTGATGTCACCCACAACGCCAGTGCCGTCCAACTCGGCAACAATAGTGCCAGTGCCTGTCAGCGACTCTAGGTCGGCCTTCAGGTTCTTGACCACAACATCACCGTCGCCGCTGGCTGACAGAATGGGACCTACGCCAGCGCTCGTGTTGTCGGCCAAATTGCCCGCATCGATTTCGACCTGATCATCACCGTTCGCAACAACAATCGTACGATTGTCGCCCGTCGTGATCTCGATCACGTCCCCGTCAGCTTGTGAGCCCGCTGTCTGAATGTTTAGCAGACCATTTAGTGTGGCTGCGTTCACATCCGCCAGTAAATCAGACACAAATACGTCAGAGCCACCGGTCAAGGTCAGCGTTTTATCCGCCAACAACTCGCCCGCATCAATCGATACATCGCGCTCAGAAACACCGTTTGACGACCAACTGGTGTCAGAACTGCTGCCTGCATGGGTATTAACCGTGGTGCTTTCCTCACCCAGTAAAATGTCGACATCGGTCGCATTTTGCTGAGTATTCACGGTTAGTACGCCTTGCAACAAATCAGTACCGTTATTCACAAGACCATTAGCATCAATCGTCAGGCCGGTTGCCACTTCGTTTATCACCACGTCAGATAGGCCGTCCAGGGTCAGGGTATCCCCATCGCCCATTTTGGACACCGCAACGTTCAGGGTGTCTTCGGCTTCTAGCGCAGTGATCTGGGCATCGTCCGAACCCAGCACGATGTCCAAGGTTACCGCATCCTCCACACCATCATTTTCTGTGGTGATATCTATATTACCGGTGGCTTGGTCAGCGTACACACTGGCGCTCAACGCGGTCACGACCAATCCCGACGCACCACTTAGCGTCAGATCTTTACCTGAACCATCCTGTTTGCGCAGGTCTGTTGCATCGACATTGATTGTCGAGTCAGCAGTCGAGTCATCTTTACCCACCACCGTGGTCTGACCCTGGCCCGTCAGCACATCAATCGACTCACCGGAAGTCAAGGTGTCGGTGTAGACCAGCAAGTCGCCGGTCGAGTCGACCGCCCCGATGCCAGATTGAGCATCCACGGTCACACCCGCGTCCACGTTAAATGCCACCACTTCGCCTGCACCCGCAAGGGTCAAGGTGTCTCCGCTTGCCATACGATCGGCATCCAAGGTCACATCACGCGCGTTCTGTGACAGCGTATTGATCGACGCATCCTGCTGGTTTAGTCGGATATCCACATCGTCGATATCGACGTTACCCGCCGTTGAGCGCAGATTAACCGTCAACGCCCCTTGGACCTCAGCAGCATCTAGGTCGGCATCAAGATTGTTCACGATGACATCGCCTAGACCTTCGGCGGTCAACTCAAAGCGATCATGACCGTCGTTCTCGATATCCGTCGTTATCGTGTTAGCAACGTCATTATCATCCATGTCGTCCTTCAGGTTTGCCGCCTGGACCGTAACGACGTCGTCCGCGTGCTTGGCGTCAACCCCCAGTGTGTTACTGCCAGCGGTCACTTCAATGACATCGCCTTCGGCAACACGCGTGGTGACCGTTAATGGACCCTCGGCGATCGAACCATCCACATCAGTCGAGGTTTCGACCAAATCAAAGGCTCCTTTACCGGTCAAGGCCACTTTGCCTGAATCTGCAGCATCACTCAGATCAACCTGAACCTCGTTACCCGTGGCGTCATACGAATCATCGTTGTTTGCCAGTGTGTATTCAGCATCCCCGCTTAGGAACAGAACGGTCCCGTCATCTGAATCAGACAACGCGGTCGCATCAACGGCAATATCGATAATGCCCGTCTCGTCAGCCGTTGCGTCGGAACCGTCAATCCGTGTGGTGTTACTACCGGTCCAAACCGTCATTGCAGGGTTATCGTTTATTCCAGTTACACCACCGGTGGCATCGCCATCGACTGTTTCACGCTGCGTCGTTGTCAAATTCAACTCGCCAGTGAACGCCTGACCATTATTCCAGCCGGTCACGCCGCTGGCATCGACGTCTGCGTCGATATCGACCACCGAGACCAAATTACCGTCGCCTGTCAGCTCGAGCTTATTACCCGTGCTGAGTGCATCCGCATGGATGGTGGCGCTGCGGTCAATGTCAGCTGCGATGTCGGTCGCATCGGCTAACGTCACATCCAACGTACCTGACCCACCGTCGACCAACAGATCACCCTTCAGGGCTGTCACAACAAAGGCACTATTACCTTGCAGATCAAGTAACCGGTCGTCCATCAACACATCAGCGTTAACGTTTACCGTGTCGCTTGAGTGATTGGCAACCACCGTGGTCTGGTTTGAACCCGTCAGTACCGTGATCGAGTTATCGGACGCGTTCCGAGTGGTGACGGTGACTTCACCACTAGATAGGGTTGCGTCAACGTCTGCGACTAGGTTGTCAACTGTTTGGGTCGAGGAGCCATCAAGGAACAACTCAAATGCGCCCTCTGTTTCCACGTCCGCCAAAGCCTGAGCATTAACTTCGATCGAGCCACTATCACCGTCCACAACCGTAGTGTTTGTACCGGTCAGAACCAATACATTGGTCGCGCCGGTTTCGGTCTGCACCGACAGCTCGCCGGACAGTCCTTCGTCGTTATATCCAGGCGTCCCGTCACCGTCGACCACCACGCTGCTGCCCACGTTCCGAACGTCGACTTCACCGCCGCCACGAACATACAGGTTCAGGTTTGCCGCTACAGAAGCCGCATCGACCGTGACCTTGGCGCTATCACCGTTGGCTTCGATGTAGTTACTGCGCGCGCTCGCCTTAATATCTAACACCGCGTCTTGTGCCGTGATGACATCCAGAACGCCCGCCAGGCTGCCCGCATCAATATCCGCAGAAACATCTCTAACATAGGCAGTGGCCGAACTGGCTGCACCATCGATTGTCAATTCGTACGTTAAATCAGTTAAATCGCGATTATTATCCGCCGTTAGTTCACCTGCCTGCACCGTCACAGTTGCTTGGTCAGCCAGAGTGACGTGCGTGTCTTGGGTACCGGTTACCACATCAAACGTGCTGTTCGTTGCGGCTTGGACAAACAGGTCACCGGTCAGTTGTGTCTGGACTGTGCCGTTGTCTGCAAAGGTGGTCGCCAATACATCGCGAGACATATTCAACACGTCGACCTCTGCATCACCGTAAACCGTCAGGTTATCGGTCTCACCAGAGCTTCTAATGGCTGCCGCATCCACAGTCACGTCAGTCTCGTCGCCTGGCGCAGTATCGGTTTCATCAGCATTGATGATCGCAGAACCCGAACCTAGCGTGACGTTAAGGCCCGCGTCATTCGCTAACTCGACTGTCTCTACATACAGATCACCGGTTAGCGCGCCGAAATTGGTGGCATCCAACAGGCTACCGCCATCCGCATCGACATTCTCAGACACACCGGTGATATCAACATCAGCAGCACCCGATAGGAAGGTTGTGTTGCTATCCGTTACCGATGCCGTCGCGTCCACTGTAATGGTGTCATCCGCACCGACACCAATAATGGCCGCATCGGCGTTACCCAGCTTCACATCAATTGAGTTATCCACCGTGTTGTCGGCGGTATTCACAACCAGCGAGTTGCTCAATCCACTCGCATCAACATCACCGATGACCGCAGATGCCTGAACGGTGGAGCTACCGTTTAGATTCAACGTCTTGTTGTTGTCTAACTCGTCCGCTTTCACGTCAACGTCACCGGCGCGACTGTTGCCCGTGTTAACTGTCGTTTCCGCATCACCCGTTTTAACGACAACCCCGACTGCACCGTTATCGGTATTGACCGTCAGCTGACCTGACTGGCCAACCTCCGCTGAATCCAAACCAGTTGCGTCGACCAAAACATGGTGACCCGCATTATTAACAACAAACTCAGCCAAACCATCAAGGTTCAAATCGTCCGACACACCATCATTGCTGTAACGATCCAACGCCGCTGCATCGACCGTGATCTGACCGCCTTCGCCGTTACCGGTAATGTCGGTTTGACCCGAACCTGTTTGGACGTCTAAGACCGCATCGGACACCGTCGAAATGTTGGTGCGCCCAGTGCTGGCGCCTGCCAACACGTCCGCTTTCAGGTGATCGATATCCAAGGTTGAGTCGCCTTGGATGGTCAGATCGTTATCCTTCGCGAGCAAAGTCGCATCAACGTTAACCGATCCGCCGTTACCCAAAATGGTCGTGTTGTCCACACCCGTGTCGACCAACGCCGTATCACTGCCACCCAGGGCTGCTGTCTTGACTGTCAACAGACCTTCAAACCCCTGCGCCTTACCGTCAACTTTCGCGCCACCTGCCAATTCATTAACAACCGTGGTGCCTGACTGATCCAGCGTGATCACGTCGTCCGATCCCAGCTGCGCTGCGTCCAGCGTTACGCCTACCCCGGTATTAATCCGAGAGTCGCCGTCGTTCAGTAATACATCAACATCGACCACAGCGTCGGTATCATCTGTCACATTAACGGTCAAATCACCGTTCAATGCCTGAGCATCCAGATCTGAGGCCAGATCCTGGACAAGAACCGAACCCTCACCCTCAGCGGTTAACTCCCAGGTCCGTGGATCGAAGGTCGCCGGGCTTCCGGATGTCGTGTCGTCAATTAAGTTAGCCGCCTTGACCGTAATCGTATCAACCGAGTCGGTTGCCTTGACCCCTAACTGGCCTGAACCGGCTGTGACCGTGATGTCATTCGCAGACTCCGGCGTCTGGCCACCCTCGGTCTCGACCGTCAAGCGCCCTTTGAGTTCAGGCGCCAAAACATCTTCCGTGGTGTTAACCAAGCGGAAATTACCGTCGCCCGCCAAGTTGAGCTGGCCTTTGGAGGTCAGACCGCTCGCGTCGATTGTCACCTCGCTGAAAACCCCGCCGACTTGGGTGACGTCGCTGGTGATTAAATACTCAGCATCGCCCGTCAGGAACAAGTCAACCTCGGACGTAGCGGTATCCGACAACTGATCAGCCTGAATAACAATATCCAGCTTTTCGACGTCATCATCGT
>CBFHLC010000040.1:0-20246 GCA_965656605.1 Litorivicinus sp.
TTGTTGAATTCAAAGACCACGAGCATTGCATCCGTGCGGTGGCTAGCACCCAGGTGGATGCCTGCGTCACCGCGGCGCGCTTCGTCAAAGCCTACAGCGAGCGCTTTGGCATTGAGTTTGAGACGATTGGCGAAGGCCGCTCTGCACCGCCCTCTGTGATCATGGCCTCGTCCCAGGTCCCTGCCGAGACCCTGGACGCCATTCGTAATCTGAACATTAACTTCCCGCAGGGCTGGGTCTACATTCCGTTTGATCTCGAGCGCGACGGCGCCCTGCTGGATACCCTGATAGAGGGCTAAAAGCCAAAATCGCCCTGAGGATTTAGCACAGGCTCGGATTTGTATTTTGGTCGTGTCTGGCGCATCCGGCTGCCATGCTGGTGCAACACCCGCTGGGCTTCGGGCGCCATTTCTTTTGAGCGAATAAATTCGGTTAGTTTTTTCTTGGCCTGCCGGGCCGCTTCAACCGGGTCGCTAATGGGCGGCCTGGCTCGTTGGCCCATGCGATCTTGCAAGCCGATCGGCGCGCGCCAGGGCTCGTGAATCCAATCGCTGGAGTAGCCCTCTAATTCAGGCACCCATGCACGAATAAACTCACCTTCGGGATCCTGATCCCGCGACTGTTTGATCGGATTGTACATCCGATTCACGTTGATGCCCGTGGTGCCACTTTGCATTTGGAATTGGCTGTAGTGGATGCCCGCCTCGTAATCAACAAAGCGCTGGGCCAAACGATGGGCCGGCTGTTGCCAGGGCTGCCACAGATGATAGGCACTCAAGGACGCCAACATCGCGCGCATCCGAAAATTGATCCACCCTGTGGCTTTTAAGCAACGCATGCAGGCATCAACAAACGGCCATCCGGTCTCGCCTTCGATCCAACGCTCGAGCACCTCGTGATCAACCCCGTCAGGATGTAGATCCAAGAATCCGCGGTGCAGCGGCTCAAACTCCAGACGCGGTTCGGATTCTAGCTTTTGGATAAAGTGGCAATGCCAATGCAGGCGCTTATCAAAACTACGATACGAGCGCGCCCACAGCGCATCGGGGGCCTCGGTAGCGCGTAGCTGACGCAAGATCTGGCGGATTGAGATCGTGCCATGGGCAATGTGTGGACTCAGCCTAGAGCAGGCCTCGGCGGCTGATAAGGGGCTAGACATATCCCGGGTGTATTCCCGGCCCCTTTGAGATAGGAAACTGTCCAGCAAGCTGTGCGCCTGCTCGCTACCGCCGGCCTGAACCTGACAAGGGGTCATGCAGCGGGCGTCCAGCCGCTCAGGTAACTCGTACGGGCCCGGGCCGGGCCCTGGCAAGCTCCGGGCGGTCCGAATATCCTCGGCCATCAGGGCTTCCCATTGAGTCGCCCAGTCACCGCGACTTTTTAGGCCGCGCACCACCCCCTGCTGGCGATACTCATATAGCGGAACACCCAGCGCACGGGTTGCCCGATGAACGGCGTTATCGCGCTGAAACGTCCAACCCTCGCCGGTTTCCATATGGGCATAGATCGCATCGATGCCGTGTTGTTGCACCAGGGATTGCAACACCGTCACGGCATCCCCTTGAATCACCCACAGCGGCTGACCCAGCGCGCTGAGCTGTCGCTGCAAGGATTCGATCGACGCACGGACAAACTGCCACTGCCGATCGCTCGCGCTGGATTGGCGCCACAATTCAGGCTCGACGATATACAGCGGCAGAACACACCCGTGCTGAGCCGCATGCCACAAGGGTTCGTGATCCTGTATCCGCAGATCACGCTTAAACCAGACCAGCTTCAACCGCGAATCACCTTGTTCCACCCCGACGGCGCCACGATCGGTTGGGACGCACTACCACTGACCCAGGGCCAATGAATCTGAGCCGTATCCACGTGCTCTAGATGCGGCAACCAATGTCGCACGTAGCCACCGCGCTTGTCGTAGCGCGTGGCCTGCAACATCACGTTGAACCATCGATCATCCCGTGGATCGGCACCGACACCGGCGACATAGGCCCAATTACCCCAGTTGCTGGCATGATCGTAGTCCAGCAGGTGATATTCAAAGAAGTCAGCCCCTAGGCGATAGTCCAACCCCAAATCCTTGGCTAGAAAACTGGCTACATTCTGGCGGCCACGGTTGCTCATAAAGCCGGTTTGGATCAGCTCGAGCATATTCGCGTCGATGAACGGCACCCCCGTCTCGGCCTCACTCCACGCCTGCCACGAGGGCTCGTAGTGCTTGGCTTTGGGGTCGGCTGCATACAAACCTGCACCCCAGCTTTGAACCCACCAGTGGAAGTATTCACGCCATAACAACTCAAACTTGATCCAGTAAGTTGAGTCGTTTTTGTGGACCGTGCGTTCAAACTCGCTGACGGCATACCAGATTTGGCGCGCACTCAGGCTGCCCTGGGCCAACCACGGACTGAACTTGGTGCTGTAATCCGCACCGAGTAGGCCGTTGCGGGTCTCTTTGTAAGTCGTCGGACGCCGAGGATCCGACAAGTAATGTGTTAGATGAGCCAGCGCCGCTGACTCGCCGCCAACAAAGGACATCACGGCGCGAGGGTCAGATTCGATCTCAGCGACCTGGGGCAGTTCACCGGCATCCACCCCCGCCGGAGGTGGGCTTAGTGCAGCAGGGGTCGCAAGCGGCGTATGCACCGGCACCTTTTTTTGGACCTGATTACGAAACTTGGTGAAGGGCTCGGGCACCTGGTCAAACGGCAGATCCGTGGCTTGATACAAGGAATTGGCGTCGATTCGCTCGGCGCCCAGCTCCACATCCTGCCGACGCTCATCCCACCCACTGCAGGCGCTAACTCGAATGCCCAATCCGGTCTGCTCAGCCAATTGGCGCAGGTGTTGAACTCGATCCCCCACACGCACCACAACGTCTCCGCCCAGCGCGCGAGCCTGTTCGCGCAGATCGGCCACAGCCTGACGGGTAAACTGTTGTCGACGCGGGCTCATGCGCGACCAACGAATGTCCTCGCAGATCCAGACCAGCAGGGGTTGTTGGACGCCGTCCAGCAGCGGGTTGTCATGCAGGCGCAGGCAGTTGCGCAGATCAATAATCATTTAGAACTCCGTTTGCAGCGCTGCGAGCAAAAGCGGACGTTGTCCCAGTCACGCTCCCACTTCTTGCGCCAACTAAAGGGCAGGCCGCATGCAGCGCACAGCTTGCTTGGTAGATTGTTTTTAGCAACACCCCGGGGCATTAACTGAGCTCCAACACCGGGATCTGGTCATCGTCCTCGCCATAGATGCTGGCAAAGGTTTGCTGGGCTTGTTGCAGCAACGCCTCGCGTTTTTCCGGTTTCATCTTGGCCCAGGTGCGATACATCATCGCCATGCGCGGATGGCGAGCGAATTTGTTCTCGTGCCGTGCGATGAAGTCCCAATACAGGGCATTCATCGGACAGGCCTTGGGGCCGACATCCTGCTTGGGGCTGTAGCGGCAGTGATCGCAATAGTCGCCCTGCCGGCTGATATATTTACCGCTAGCCGCGTAGGGCTTAGAGCCCAAATAACCGCCGTCTGCGTGACTGACCATGCCCAGCACATTGGGCAACTCCACCCATTCAAAGGCATCGGCGTATACCGCCAGATACCATTCAGCCAGATGCTTGGGCGCAACCCCCAGCAGCAGCGCCAGGTTACCGGTCACCATCAAGCGCAAAATGTGGTGACTCCAAGCCTCTTGGCGGGTTAGCCGAACCGCTTGCTTGATGCAGTTCATGTCGGTTTTGGACTCGTCCCAGTAGAAATCAGGCAAAGTGCGCTGGGCATCCAATCCATTACGCTCGGCGTACTCGGGCATGCACAACCAATAGATCCCCCGGACATACTCACGCCACCCCAGAATCTGACGAATAAATCCTTCGACTGCGTTAATTGGGGCGCGGCCTGACCGGTATTCCATCTCGGCCCGGCGGCACAAATCCAAGGGATCCAGCAAACCGATGTTTAGATAGATGCTGATGCAACTATGAAACAACCAATCGTCATCCTGACGCATGGCGTCCTGGAAGCGACCAAAGTCCGGCAGCTGAGTCTGAATAAAGTGCTCAAACGCCTGTTCGGCCTGCTCGTGGGTAGCCCCAAACCAATAGTTATCCAACTCCCCAAAGTTGTCGCCGAAGTGCTGGGCGACCGTTTCAAGGACTTGCTCGGTGATGCGATCAGGGGCGAAGCGCAAGGGCCCATCGCTGGGTGCGCCGGTGTACTTCTCGCGGTTATCCGCATCAAAGTTCCACTGCCCGCCAGTCGGCTGATCGCCTTCCATCAGCAGGCCGTATTGCTTGCGCATCTCGCGGTAGAAAAACTCCATCCGCAGCTGTTTGCGCCCATCGGCCCATTGGTCGAACTGCTCGCGTGTCGCCAAAAATCGAGTGTCTGGCAGGATCGCGATGCCAGCCTGTTCGAGTGATTGCTGCAGCCGATACTCGCCGCAGTGGGTCGCTTGAATCTGCGAATAATCGTCTCGGTACTCCACCAGAATTTCGACGATCGAGCTGGGATTATCCGAGGAATACTCGTGATAGTGGACGGTGTATCCGCGTGTACGTAGCTGTTGTGCGAAGTGCCGCATGGCCGAGAAGATCAGCGCGATCTTTTTCGGATGATGAGGGACGTAGCTGGCCTCGTCTGCCACCTCGGCCATCACCACATGGGTTGTTTCGGGAGTGCCCAAGCAAGACAAATCGAATGAAAGTTGATCACCAAGGACCAAAGCCAAAGTAGCCGACATCATACCCCTCAATAGGAATGTAATTTTCTGCCGACCCTGGCGTGATTAGTTTACAAGCAATGGTTGAAAATCACAGGACTTCCCGCACCTCTACCCGCATGAGGATGAAAAAATTGCGCACGATGGCAGCCCTACTCACTCTAGTTTCAGGAGCCGCCATGGCCGAGCTACTAAACCACAACCTACGCACACTGGCAGGCGACGACAGCGTACAACTGGATCAGGCGTACGCCGGTCAAGTCGTGCTGATCGTCAATACCGCCAGCAAATGCGGCTACACCCCGCAATTTGATGGCCTAGAAGCCCTGTATCGCGACTACAAGGACCAAGGCTTAGCAGTGCTGGGCTTTCCCAGTGATAACTTTGGCCGTCAAGAATTTGCTGACGAATCCGAGTCACTGGAGTTCTGCCGGCTGACCTATGGCGTGCAATTCCCTATGTTCGAGCACACCAATGCCGCCCAATCCAACGCTGACCCGCTGTTCCAAGGATTAGGTCAGGCCGCCGGTCGCTTTCCCAGTTGGAATTTTCACAAGTATTTAATCGGACGGGACGGTCAGCTAATTGCCGACTATCCCAGCTCGGTAACGCCAGATGACCTTCGCAGTGTGATTGAGCAGGCGCTTTGAAATGCTCCATCCTGATACCGCTGTATCAGGCCCATGAGCATTACCGCGACACCCTGCACATCGCTCTGAATCAGACCCATCCTGACGTCCAAGTCGTGGTCGTGATTGATGACGGCTTGGAATACGAGCTGCCTGAATCGGTGGTTTGCGTGCGCGCAGGCATCGGATCGGGGCCCAATGCGGCACGAAACGCCGGCCTGCCCTGGTGCCAAGGCGATATGATTCTGCCCTTGGATGCCGATGATTGGATGAGTTTCGATCGGGTCGAGAAACTGGCCCCGCTGGTTGAGCAGTACGGCGTGGCCGGGGACTGCGAAATCACACGCAACAAGGACACTGGCGAGCTTGAACGCGAGGTATTTCCGGACGTCACCCAGACCCAAATCCTAAGTGCCTCTGACTATCTGGATCTGAACGCAACCATCCACTTAGCCTTTCGTCGCGATGTCATACAGCGCTGGCCTGAAAGTGTCGCACTGGCTGGCGATACCGTATTCAACCTAGATGCGATTGAGCGCGCAGAGGCCTTGGCGATTTATCCGCAAACGCTGTTTGAATATCGCACCCACCTGAACAGCCACTGCCACCGCCCCGGCAGCATCGAGAGGGCCGAGGCCGGCTATCAGGAAATTCTGCGACTGATCGATGCGGGCGTGGTTGCTAGACAGCCCGAGCTGCAGCGCCATGCACGAGCGCTATTTCAAGCCAAACGTACCACCAACCAAGCGTATGGTCGGTTTGTCGCTCAGCACGGCCCCCACTCCTTTGATCACTTTTTGGAAACCACTCAATGAAAACTGCTTTTGTCACCGGCGTCGGTCGCCGTCTTGGATGTGCTCTAGCCCATCGACTGCTGGACCAGGGATACGAGGTGCATGGGCATTACCGCACCCACAGCGAGGCGGTTGAGTCACTGATCGCGCGCGGCGCAACCCTGTATGCCTGCGACTTAGCAGATACTCCTGCGTTAATCGAAATGGCAAAAACCTTAGGCGCCCTGCCTCGTCTGGATTTTGTGGTGCACAACGCCAGCTGTTTCAAACCTGAACCCTCGGATTTAGCAGAGAAAGCGGCGTGGGCTGCGGAGTGCCTGGCCGTGCATGTTCAGGCACCAATGGTGATTAACGAGGCTGTGTTTGAGGCACTCAAACGCTCGGATTCGGATCCGAGTATCGTGCACATCACGGATATTTTTGCTGAGCGCCCCGATGCGCAGTATCGCAGCTACACCGCGGCCAAAGCTGGCTTGGACAACCTAGCGCTAAGCTATGCGCAGCTGTGGGCACCGCAGGTACGTGTCAATCGGCTGCAACCCGGACCGATTTTGTTCCTGCCCGAGCACAGCGCCGAGCACAAGCAAAAGGTCCTAGCCCATACCTTGCTGCAGCGGGAAGGGGGACTGGAGCCGGTCTTGCAGGCGATTGATCTGCTGCGCGACAACGCTTACCTGACCGGTGCGGTGATCAAAGTAGACGGCGGCCGGTTCCTGGCCGAGTGACTGACCGTCAAGATCGATAGGCCATAGCTGGGTTTGGTCGGGCTGGCCCTGATCAGCCGCCCACATTTTGGCCATGTAAGGGCTAGCCTCGGATGGTTTAAGCGATGCTTGGCGCAACTGACGGTCTTGAATATCCACATCCAATGGCCGTGGTAGGCGCTTTGAGTCAGGATGCCCACGATCGCGGCCCAAATCGACTTCTAACGCGTTCAGACGCGCTTTCAGATCGGCATCCGATAGGATGGTCTCAAAACGGATTAAACCGTTTAAAAAATCCCCCCGCCCGATGACGCCGACCGGCGCCGTCCGAATCATCGGAGAGACGTGCACCACACCAAACCATCGAGCCAGCCGCTCGAGCGCTTTGGGAACATTTGTTTCTGGGTCCACATTGCTGCCTAACGAGCACAGTGTCCACATTGTTATCTCCAGGGCTCGGCCCTAGAGCGCCACGGCGAATCCTTGTTCCGCGAGGCTCATATGAGATGCATCAATCGCATCCTGAATTTGAGCTACCTCATCCTCGTAGCTCATGAGTTTGATTCGTTTTCGAGTGTCCGCGTCATAGCTGTGCAGCATCTGCGACAGGCTCGCGTGTACTGGGTTGGTCTCGTGCATCGTAAAATCGTGCAGGATTAGCTCAGGCTGAAACCGCGCCACCACCTCGGGCAGCGGCAAGGTATCCCCTGAGTACATCACCCGCTGATTCAAGACCGCGCCAAAGCACAACTTGCCTGGCGTGTGGCGGGTCTCGAACAGATCAAAGGTGACCTGCCCATGACGAAATTGCTCAGACACCGTGACCACCTCGAAGTAGTCATCTAAACCTCGTGTTCCTTCGCCGATGCGCCCCATCGAGCCCTGAAGACTGTGTGTCCACAACTCATCGATGAGACGCTCATCGATATACAATACCGGCTTGGCTTGCGCCTGAAACATCCGTTGCGAGCCCAAGCGCTCCAACCCATAAATATGATCCGCATGACAGTGCGTAATCCACACTGCATTGATCGAACTCATGTCCTGACCCGCGGCCGCCAGAGCCCGACCCAACGTATGACCCGCATCAATGAGCATCGTATCGCCGTCCTGCTCGATCAGCGCATTGGTATTGAAGTGTGTCAGCGCATCCGCACTGCCCACGCCCAACAGGCGCAAACTAGCCACGTTGGGCGATACACATGTAGTTCACCAGCGTATGCCAGGTCGTGCTGGCCTTACGTGCGAATGGGTTGAACTGAACCCCGGTCATGATCGGGTCAATCATTCCGGCAGCCAACAAATGCCGCTTCAACTCACTGGGTTTAACCAGCTTGTGGTATTCGTGCGTGCCCTTGGGCAGCAATTTCAGAACGCTTTCGGCTCCAAAAATCGCAATCAACCAAGCGATAGGATTACGGTTAATGGTCGCGACCACTTGGTGCCCACCCGGCCGAACCAACGCACTGGTTGTCTTCAAGAACTCGTCCAGATTCGCCACGTGCTCAACCACTTCTAGATTGAGCACCCAGTCGAATGGCTCGACACCCGAGGCCAATAGGTCCTCGGCCGATATGCACTGGTAATCGATCTCCAAGCCACTAATGGCGGCATGCCGACGAGCGACCTCGATCGAGCGCGCGGTCACGTCGATTCCGACGACTTGGGCACCCGCACGGGTCATGGACTCGCTGGCCAATCCACCGCCGCACCCAATGTCTAAGATCCGAAGGCCTTCAAGCGGCAACGCAGAACCGCCGCCCATATGTTCAATCAACCAAGCCGCCCGAAAGTCATTCAGCTTGTGCAACGGCCAAAACGGGCCGGCGGGATCCCACCAGCTGTCGGCAAACTGCTCGAATTTGCGCTGGTCGGCCGGATCGATACTGGGCGCGTTCATTACAGACCTGCTAGGCGCATGAACTCCGAACGTGTGGCTGGGGACTCACGGAACTGTCCCATCATCACACTGGTGGTCATGTGCGAATTTTGTTTCTCGACGCCGCGCATCATCATGCACATGTGCTTGGATTCGATAATCACCCCAACGCCACGGGCGCCGGTGACTTCTTCCACGCACTGTGCAATTTGCTTGGTCAGATTTTCTTGGATTTGCAAACGGCGGGCGAACATATCGACGATGCGAGCAAATTTCGAGAGTCCCAGCACCTTGCCACCGGGCAGATACCCGATATGACATTTACCAACGAATGGCAGCATGTGGTGCTCACACATCGAGTACAGCTCGATGTCACGAACCACGACCATCTCGTCATTATCGCTACTGAAAACGGCGTCATTGACCAGATCGGCCAAATCTTGACGGTAGCCCTGGGTTAGAAATTCCATGGCCTTGGCGGCGCGCTTGGGGGTGTCCAGCAGACCTTCGCGTTCGGGGTCCTCACCTAGATGGGTGAGTAGTTGCCGGTAGAGGCCGGACATTTCTTCAATCATGAAAACTCCTGAGTTTTCGAGTACTAGAGAATGCCGATCCTTGGCTGTAGCGTTAAGAGTGGGGGGTGCGAGAACCCATTGCAAGTAATTTACCTACAACCCTGCCTAATGGACCACGGAATCGAGCGAACGCACGATAGAAAAGTCGACCCATCGGTGCAACCCAAGGGTGCTCAGCAAATCCAACAAAGCGGTAACCGGCTGCGCGCCACATTTTCAGGTTGGCCTCATACCCTTGGTAGACTCGCCCGCTCTCATCCACCCAATGCAACCAGTATTGAGCCTCCTCAACATCAACTTGCAGGACCGAAGGATCAAAGCCTGGCTGTGTCACATCCACAAAATCGAATTCTACGCCCTTGCGTTTCAGGCTGTTGATCTCGAGGTTGCACAACGGACATCCACCGTCGTGAAAAACCCTAGCTCGGGTCACGGTTAAGACGCAGTGCCGCCGAGTTCATGCAGTAGCGCAATCCGGTCGGTTGTGGGCCGTCTTCAAATACGTGACCTAAGTGCGCATCGCATTCGCCGCACACAATCTCGGTCCGCGGGCGCAAGAACAAACTCCGATCCGACTTTTCCCCGACTGCGTCAGGCGCCACCGGTTCAAAGAAACTGGGCCATCCGGTGCCTGAATCGTACTTGGCATTCGCATCAAACAACGCCTTGTCACAGCAGATGCAGTGGTACACCCCTGGGTCTTTGCAGTCGTTGTATTCATTATTAAACGGACGCTCGGTCCCGCCCTTTTGCGTCACCTTCCATTGCAGGTCGGTTAGCCGTTGTTTCAGCTCGTTTTTATCCATACTCGATAGTTAGGGGTCAGGGATTGAAACCCAAGGGGTTCGACGCGATCTATAAGGCGAATTTATGGAGGAATCAGATGTTACGCATCGTTTTATTTTTATTGACCAACTTGGCCGTTGTCGCGGTCGCGTTCGTCACGCTGTCGCTACTGGGATTTCAGGGCTACCTGAGTTCCAACGGCGTGGATCTGCAATTAGGGTCCTTGCTGGTCTTTTGTTTTGTGTTCGGAATGGCCGGCTCAGTCGTCAGTCTGCTGCTATCAAAATTCATGGCCAAACGTGGGACTGGAACGCGGATCATTGAAACCCCTGCCAACGAGCAAGAGCGCTGGTTAGTCGAAACCACCCGTGAATTGGCTGAACAGGCGGGTATTGGCATGCCCGAGGTCGGGATTTTCCCTAGCCAAGTCAGTAACGCCTTTGCAACGGGGTGGAACCGAAACAACGCGTTGGTCGCGGTCAGCCAAGGTCTATTAGATCGGTTTTCTAAGGATGAGGCCCGTGCGGTCATGGCCCACGAGATCGGACACGTGGCGAACGGTGACATGATCACATTGGCGCTGGTGCAGGGTGTCGTGAACACCTTTGTGATGTTTTTTGCCCGCATCATCGGACACACCATTGACCGCGTCGTCTTTAAAACGGAACGCGGTCATGGGATCGGTTTTTATATCGTGACCTTTGTCGCCGAGATCATCCTGGGCATTTTGGCCAGCATGATTGTGTTCTGGTTCAGCCGACGCCGAGAGTTCCGCGCCGACGTGGCCGGGGCTCAGTTAGCTAACCCACAGGCCATGATCGGAGCATTGATGCGCCTTAAGGCCGAGGCAGGCCTGCCGACGGATATGCCAGACACCCTAACGGCCTTTGGCATCCGAACCGGACAAAGCAAGTTCGGTGCGCTGTTTGCCTCGCACCCGCCGCTGGACGATCGGATCCGCGCGCTGCAGGCGGCTCGCTAGAGCGCCGACAACCCTTTGGATAGGTCAGCGATCAAATCGCTGGCCGACTCCAACCCAACTGACAGTCGAATCAGACCGGGGTTAATGCCCGCATCCAAGCGTTGTTCTTCACTGAGACGGCCATGAGTGGTGGTTGAGGGATGTGTAATGGTGGTTCGGGTATCCCCTAGATTTCCAGTCAAACTGCACAGCTGAGTCGCGTCAATCACGCTCCAGGCACCTTCTTGGCCGCCCTTGACTTCAAAACTCAGCACCGCGCCAAAATCAGATTGCTGCTGCTTGGCCAGTTCGTGCCCGGGATGCGACGGCAATCCACTGTAATACACCGCCTGAACCTGCGGCTGCTGCTGCAACCACTCAGCGACTTGCATCGCGGTGGCGCTTTGAGCGCGCATCCGGATCTCTAGCGTCTCTAACCCTTTCAGGAACACCCAGGCGTTGAAGGCACTCATGCTGGGGCCGCCGGAGCGCATGAACAAATAGATAGGCTCCATGTCGGCTTCACTGCCACAAATCGCACCGCCCACTGCACGGCCCTGCCCATCCAAGAACTTGGTCGCACTGTGACTGACGATATCCGCGCCCAGCTCTAGCGGACGCTGCAACGCAGGCGTACAAAAACAGTTATCCACGACCAGCTTGGCATCGACAGCGTGCACAATATCGGCAACCGCACGTATATCCACCACTTCGCAGCGCGGATTGGTGGGTGTCTCTAAGTAGGCCAGCTTGGTACCCGGCGTCATCGCAGCACGCCATGCATCCAGATCAAACGGATCGACGGTGACCACTTCTACGCCAAATTTGCCGAAATACTTGGTCCACAGATTTAACGTGCTGCCAAACACGGCCTGCGAGCAAACAATCCGATCACCGGCTTGCAGATGCGCCATTCCCAACGCCAAGGTGGCAGCCATGCCACTGGCGGTGGCGATGCAACGCTCGGCGCCCTCTAGGCTGGCTAGGCGCTCTTCAAAGGCCTGCACCGTGGGATTGTCAAAGCGGCTATAGACGTTATCGCCACTTTCATCGACAAAGGCCGCCTTGGCGCGCTCTGCGTTGGGGAAGGTGAACGACGAGGTCATGAACATCGCCTCGGCGTGTTCACCCTCTTCAGTGCGTCGATGGCCAGCGCGCACCGCACGCGTGGAAAACTCGCCCTCGCCTGTGGCCTGCTGCTGGGCTATGTCACGTGAATTCACGTGCCATTCCGTAAGGAAATATGTTCAACCTCGTCATCGCCGTCGCGCTCTTGTTTGGCAGAGTCGTTGCGACGTCGATCCAACTCGTCTAGATAATCCAAATCGATACCGGCGGTCACGTACTGACCATCAAATACCGAGGCTTCAAAGGTTTTAATGTCGGGATTGCACTCCAACACGGCCTCTTTCAGATCGTCCAAGGTCTGATAAATCAAACCGTCGGCGCCCAACAACTCAGCAATCTCGTCGTTGGTACGATCATGGGCAATCAGCTCGGTGCGGCTGGGCATGTCGATGCCGTAAACGTTGGGGAAACGAACCGGCGGCGCAGCGCTGGCAAAGTACACCTTGGTCGCTCCGTTTTCGCGGGCCAACTCAACAATCTGGCGAGACGTGGTTCCGCGCACAATCGAATCATCAATCAACAAGACCGAGCGGCCTTCGAATTCATGACGAACCGGATTGAGTTTCTGGCGAACCGATTTTTTGCGCTCGGTCTGGCCGGGCATGATAAAGGTCCGTCCGATGTAGCGGTTTTTCACGAAGCCTTCGCGGTAATCCACGCCCAACTCACGTGCCGTTTCGAGTGCGATCGGACGAGAGGTATCCGGAATTGGAATCACGGCATCGATCTGCACGCCTTTCATTTGTTCAGCGATCTGCTTGGCCAGCTTTTTACCCATGTTCAAACGCGCGTCGTACACGTTAATGCCGTCAATCACGCTGTCTGGCCGACTGAGGTAGACAAATTCAAACAGGCACGGGTTTAACTCGGGTGAGTCGACACAGATCTGGGTGTGCAACTGGCCGTTCTCGTCCACCATCAAAGCCTCACCGGGCTCAAGGTCTCGGATCAACTCGAATCCTGCGGTAGACAGCGCGACTGACTCACTGGCGACCATATATTCCGTCACACCTTCGTGCTCACGCTTACCAAACACCAGAGGACGAATGCCGTTGGGGTCACGGAAGGCCAACATGCCATGACCCGAAATCAGTGCGACCACCGCGTAGGCGCCCTTGCAGCGACGGTGAACCTCGGCGACCGCTTCAAAAAAGTCATTCGGCGAGGGTTCCAGCTTGCCCAAAATCTGCAGATGGTGAGCCAGCACGTTCAGCAAAGCTTCAGAGTCTGAGCTGGTATTGATGTGGCGCAGATCCGCCTCGTACAGCGACTTCAGCAACTCATGTGTGTTGGTCAGATTGCCGTTGTGTGCCAGACAGATCCCGTAGGGGCTGTTTACGTAGAAGGGTTGCGACTCGGCTGAGGACGCCGATCCGGCCGTAGGATAACGGCAGTGGCCGATGCCCATGTTACCGATCAAGTTCCGCATATGACGGGTGCGAAAAACATCGCGCACCAAGCCGTTGTCCTTGCGCAGGTGCAGGTGCCCTTCCTTGTCCTCGGTCACGATTCCTGCCGCATCCTGACCCCGGTGCTGCAAGACGGTTAACGCGTCATACAACTCTTGGTTAACTGGACCGTTTCCGTACATTCCTACGATGCCACACACGTGCCTATAACTCCTTCAAGGGGGATCCATCCCACAATGTCGCGACTGACCACTCGGCCAGGTCGATAAATTTTGGAACCAACTGCGAGTCTGCAAACCACAGATCGCTTCTAAACGGGCTGATATTGACCAAGGCCACTAGAACCGTGACCAACAAGGCACCTCGGGCTGCGCCAAACACCATGCCTAGCAGTCGATCAGTCATGGTCAAGCCCGTGGCCGCGACTAGAGCGCCCAAGGCCCAGCGCACCACGGCACCCAATATCAATATGCTGATAAAAATCCCGGCCATCGCCGCAATCTTTAAGTAAAAAGGATTCTCGATCACACCGACCAAAAAAGGTTCGGCCTTGGGCGCTAGCATTCGGGCGCCGAAAAATGCAATCACCCAGGCACCCAGCGACAGGGCCTCTTTGATCAAACCCTTGGTCAGGCTCATTAGAGTGCTGATTCCGATGATCGCCAGAATCACATAATCAAACTCTGTCATTTAGCATCCTGCATTCAAGGGCGGAATCGCGTGACCGCACCCTTTAGGTCGAAATCGCTTTGCAGCGCACTCAACAGTCCTTCGGCATCCGCGCGCTCCCGAACCGGTCCAATAATGACTCGGTGCAAGCCGCCACGATCAATCACCCGAACCTGCGCCCAGTCTTTGCTGCGAATCTGATCCGCCAATTTCATCGCATTTTCCTGCGAGCGGAAACTGCCCGCGCGAACACCCCATGCATCCGGCATGGGTGCGACCGGATCGGCCTCGGGATTCAGAATTTGTTGGCCTTGGTTCAACAACTGCGCCGCCTGTGCTGGCATCTGAGCCGGCGCACCAGGCGGGCCTGCAAAGGGGCTCAGTGGCACTTCTTCAATCGCAATAGTGCGTGGATCGTACGCCGCACGGTCTGAATCGAGTACCCAAGGCAGAATCAGGATGCACAGCGCAATAAAAATAATCGCGCCGATCACACGATGGCGCACTTGCTGGGGTGTGACTATCGGCTGTGCGCTCACGACAGCTCCTCAGAGTCCATGACCGCGGCCACGGTCAAGAAGGATCCGCAAACCAAAACCCTATCGCCCGGCTCTGCCCGATTGACCGCGTTGGCCAGGGCAATTTCAGGATTGGGTAAAAACAATGCCTGTGGCAGCAGATCGTCCCGAATCTTGGCCCCATCCCAAGACCGCGACGTGCCTGGATTGGTAATGAACCAATGATCGATTTCAGGTGCGATCTCACCAATGAATTCACGGTGTTCTTTGTCCGCCATCATGCCGATCACACACGAGGTTTTACCCGACACGGCATTTTGACGAAGCAAATGGCGCAGGCTGTTGCCCGCTGCCGGGTTGTGTGCCACGTCCATGACGACCTGGACCCCTTTTGAGGTCGTGTGGGATTGCCAGCGTCCACGTAATTGGGTGCGTTGAATGCCCTCTGTGATCTGCTGGGCGGTCAATTCGGGGTGAATCAACCAGCAAGCCTGAATCGCACTGCCCAATGAATCCAAATGCAGTGAGCGGTAAGGCAACGAGGTCAACAGCAAATAACGCTTTCCGCCGGCACGTCCCTGCCAGGTCCAGCCGTTAGGTTGTCCGATCGACGTCTCGAGATAGGACTCCCACTCGCGCTCGTTTTGGAACACCGCACAGCCCAACTCATCAGCCTTTCGGCGAGCAATCGGTGGCATGTCGCTTTGTCCCAATACGACGGGGATTCCCTGACGGAAGATACCGGCCTTTTCGGTGGCCACCGCCTTGAGGCTGTTGCCCAACCAGTCCATGTGATCCATCGCCACGGAGGTAATCACAGCAACATCAGGATCAATGATATTGACGGTATCGAGGCGCCCGCCTAACCCCACTTCCAACACCCAGACGTCTAGATCCGAACGCTGGAACAAGTCGAAACAGGCCAAGGTCGTAAACTCAAAGTAGGTCAGATCAATGTCACCGCGAGCCGCCTCGACTCGATCGAACGCGGCAGCGAGTGAGTGGCCAGTTTCCATCTGACCATTTATCTGGATTCGCTCGTTGAAATCACGGATGTGAGGCGAGGTGTACAAGCCGACTTTCAGCCCAGCTTGGCGCAGCATGCAATCGCTGGCCACACTGCAGGTGCCTTTGCCATTGGTGCCTGTGATGGTCAGCACCTTGGCCTTGATCGGCCCCGTCGACAATCGCGACCAGACCTCGCGTGAGCGATCCAAACCCAGCTCAATTCGAGTCGGGTCCAGTGCCTCTAACTTGGCAATCCAGTCGTTGAGTGAATTCATTTACTGGCTCAACTCGGCACTGCGGGTCGGCGCATGAGTCATGCTGGCCAGCAGGCGATACAGCGTATCGCGCATCTCGCCACGGGGAACGATCTTGTCGACGGTGCCGTGCTCCATCAGGAACTCGGCCCGCTGGAAGCCCGCAGGCAACTTTTCGCGAACCGTCTGTTCAATCACGCGGGGACCTGCAAAACCGATCAAGGCTTTGGGTTCGGCAATATTCACATCGCCCAGCATGGCCAGCGACGCGGTCACACCACCAAACACGGGATCGGTCAGAACCGACACGTAAGGAATGCCTTTTTCTTTGAGTCGCTCGATCGCAAGGCTGGTTCGGGTCATCTGCATTAATGAGAACAGTGCCTCTTGCATCCGCGCACCGCCACTGGCCGAGAAGCACACCAAGGGCGCGCCGGTTTCCAGAGACTTTTCAGCCGCCGCCACGAACTTTTGACCGACCGCACGACCCATTGAGCCGCCCATAAAGCTGAACTCAAATGCACAGGCATTGATGTCCATCCCCTTGAGCTGACCGCTCATCGCGATCATGACGTCCTCTTCGCCGGTCGCCTTTTGCGCCGCCACTAGGCGGTCTTTGTAGCGTTTGCTGTCTTTGAACTTCAACACATCGTCTGTGACCAAGTCGGGCAACAACTCGACGCCCGTGCCGCTGTCCAAAAAGGCTTCTAGACGCTTGCGTCCACCCAGGCGCATATGATGATCGCACTTAGGGCACACGTTCAGGTTGCGCTCCAGCTCAGGCTCGTACAGCACCTGCTCGCAGGCGGGGCACTTGGTCCATAGCCCTTCGCGGACACCACCACGTTTCACCTTGCTTTGAATCGTCGGCAGAACCCGATCTAGCCAGCTACTCATTTATTTCTCATCCATGCGTGTTCGAATCGCAGCCAGCAAGTCACCAACTGCGGTGGGAATATTTTCCGGGGTTTGCTCGTTGTCCGCCATCGCCTGGACCAAGACCGAGCCGACAATGACGCCATCGGCAGCCGCACCAATGGCGCGCGCCTGATCACCGGTTTTAATGCCAAAACCGACCATGACCGGCACGTCGGTCAGGGTGCGAATGTGATTCACCCGAGCCTCGACCTCTTCCAAATTCAGCGCGCCGGACCCTGTGATGCCCTTTAGGCTGACGTAATACAGATAGCCCTGAGTTTCCCGTGCGATTGATTCAAGGCGATCGTCAACCGTCGTCGGCGCAGCCAGGAATACCGTATCCAGGCCCAAGCGGTCGCAATACTCGGCGACGACGCTGCGCTCTTCGGGGGGCATATCAACCAGCAACAATCCATCGACACCCGCGCTGGCTGCCTGCTCACAAAAGGTCTCGTAACCCAATTTTTCAATGGGATTCAAATACCCCATCAAAACAATCGGGGTATCCGCATCCTCTTGGCGGAAAATGGCGACTTGCTGCAGTACGGCACGCACGTTGGTGCCCGCCCGCAGCGCCCGCTCGCCCGCCAGCTGGATGGTTTCGCCATCCGCAAAGGGATCCGAGAACGGCATACCCAGCTCGATCACATCGGCGCCCGAAGCGACCATCTGATGCATCAAGGGCACTGTGATGTCCAACGTTGGGTCCCCGCACATCACGTACGGGATGAGGGCTTTACGTCCTTGGCTTTTCAGGGCCTGCAGACGGGTTGCGATACGACTCAACGTACTCTCCTAGAAACTGATGCCGTCAATGTCGGCCATCGTCAAAATGTCTTTGTCACCGCGGCCTGACATATTGATCACCAAATGCTGATCAGGACGCATATCTGCCGCCATTCGCTTAGCATAGGCCAGCGCGTGAGCGGTCTCGAGTGCCGGCATGATGCCCTCGCACTGAGTGACTTCTCGGAAGGCCTCTAGTGCAGGCTCGTCATCTTCGGCGACGTATTCAGCACGGCCGCTATCCTTGAGCCAGCTGTGCTCGGGTCCAACCCCGGGATAATCCAAGCCAGCGCTGACCGAATGGGTATCCGCGATCTGGCCGTCTTCGGTTTCCATAATGTAGGTGCGGTTGCCGTGCAATACGCCTGGCTGGCCCGCGCTCAGCGGTGCTGCGTGCTCGCCCGTGGTTACGCCATGGCCACCCGCCTCGACACCGATCATGCGAACGTCAACGTCCTCGATGAAGGGGTAGAACATACCAATCGCGTTAGAACCACCGCCGACACAGGCAATGACTGCATCGGGCAGTCGGCCGATTTGCTCAAGACTTTGAGCACGGGTTTCACGCCCGATAATCGATTGGAAGTCTCGCACTAGCATGGGGTAAGGGTGCGGGCCGGCCGCTGTACCCAAGATGTAGAAGGTATTATCTACGTTGGCGACCCAGTCACGCATCGCCTCGTTCAGGGCATCCTTGAGAGTCTTGGTACCGCTTTCGACCGAGACCACCTTGGCACCCAGCAGTTTCATGCGGTACACGTTGATCGCCTGTCGCTGAATGTCCTTGGCCCCCATGTAGACGACGCACTCCAAGCCCAATCGAGCACACACCGTAGCGGTCGCCACACCGTGCTGACCGGCACCGGTTTCTGCGATCACACGGGGCTTGCCACTGTACTTGGCCAGCAATGCCTGCCCAATCGTGTTGTTTACCTTGTGCGCGCCGGTATGGTTCAGATCTTCGCGCTTAAACCAGATTTGAGCTCCACCGATCATCGAAGACCAACGCTGCGCGTGATACAGCGGGCTGGGGCGCCCGACAAAATGCTGCAGGTCTTGGTCGATCTCGGCTTGAAATGCCGGATCGTCTTTTAGGCGAGCATAGTCTGCCGCCAGACCGTCGAGCGCATGGGTCAGGGTCTCGGAAACAAAGCGCCCGCCGTAAGGGCCAAAGTGGCCATTTCGGTCGGGCAATGCACTAAGTGCCTTGGCCGCTTCCATATCGATTGGAGAATTCATTAATGTACCTCTTGCATAAAAGTCCGGATGGCTTGGAGGTCCTTGACCCCCGGACTGGCTTCAACCCCACCACTGACATCCACTGCCCAGGGGGTCGTTTGCTGTACTGCTTGTTTCACGTTAGCCGGCGTTAATCCGCCCGCCAAAATCAAATTCCATTCGCGCGTGCTGGACACCGACTGCCAGTTGAAGGACTCGCCAGTACCGCCCGGAACACCCTTGACGTAGGTATCCAACAAAATGCCCTGCCCCTGACCGACCCACGGCGCAACCAGCTGATCGACGTCAGCGCCGGGAGCGACGCGCAATGCGCGATACCACGGGCGCGTGCTGGAGTGGCATTGTTCAACACTTTGGTTGCCGTGGAACTGTACGGCATCCAAGCGGACCTGTTCGGAAATACGGTTGATTTGGTCAACGCTATGATCGACGAAGAGGCCGACTAAGGTGACATAGGCGGGCATAGCCCTGCGAATTTCAGCCGCCTGCTCGATATTCACCGACCGTGGACTGGGCGGATAAAAAACGACACCCAAAGCATCGACACCCAAATCGCAGATCGGGCCGACTTGTTCAGGCTGGGTGATTCCACAAATCTTGGTGCGGGTCATCGCGCAAATCAGTCAGTTTTAAAGGCCTGAGGATAACGGAACTTGAAGCAAATGAGCAGGGTTTAACGCGGAAAAACTCGGTTTTCTGGCCGTACAATCCCAATCGACACAGGCGGAAAACGCAGAGAATCCGGCAGATCTATGCCCGGCTCGTAACCCACCCCACACAGGTGCAATCCATTGGGCGGCGCCGTCACACCGGCTTGGGCACGATCCTTACCCAGCAACACCTGTTGCAGCCAGTCGACTGGACGATCCCCCGCACCGACCGCGATCAGAGAACCTGCGATATTGCGCACCATGTGATGCAAAAACGCATTGGCTTGGACATCGATCACCACCCACTCACCCACCGAGTAGATCCGCACAAAGTGCATCTCGCGTATTGGGTTGCGGGCCTGACAGTGCTTAGAACGTAACGCGCTAAAATCCTGCGTGCCCTGAAGGGCTTGGGCCGCCGTGGCCATGTCGCGCAGGTTCAATCGCTGATGCACATGGGTCAGAGTTTCATGACCCACACCAGGTCGCGTCGATGAGTTACGGATGACGTAGTGATAACGACGCCAGCGCGCCGAGAACCGAGCACTGAAATCATCGGCCACCGGCTGAGCCCAGATCAGGCTGACATCACGCGGCAAATGGGTATTGCCGCCCATGACAAATG
>CBFHLC010000041.1:0-19550 GCA_965656605.1 Litorivicinus sp.
CAATGGTGGCGTTGTTTGAATTCCCAGGCCGTCGCGCCCTGTCACTGGCACTGCTATTACCCCTGGCCTGTCCGGCTTACATTTTGGCCTTTACCTACACGGCGGTATTGGATGTTGCTGGCCCCTTGGCAGGGATCCTGCCGCAGTCTTGGCTGCTGGGTGTGCGCTCGTTGCCGGGTGCGGTCGTTATGTTGGCGCTGGTGTTGTATCCCTACGTCTATCTATTGGCTCGCGCGTCGTTTTTGTCTCAGAGCGGGGCAACGATGGAAGTCGGGCGCACGTTGGGCTTGAGTCCTACGGCCAGCTTATTCCGCCTTGCGATTCCGATGGCGCGGCCTGCCATCATCGCCGGTTTGCTGCTGGCCTTGATGGAGACCCTCGCTGACTACGGCACCGTGGCGTTCTTTGGGGTTCCAAGCTTTACCACGGGCATCATGCGGGCTTACTACGGCATGGGCGATGCAGCGGCGGCGGCTCAATTGGCCACGACCTTGTTGGTGTTTGTGGCCCTGTTAGTGCTGCTCGAGCGCTACTCGCGCAGAAAGATTCGTTACTACAGCGGCGCTGACACCCGAACCAGTGAACAGAGGGTTCAGTTATCCGGTGCTTCGGCGGGTCTTGCGATCACGTTGTGCTTGTTGCCGCCGTTGCTGGGCTTTGTGATTCCGGCAGGCTTCATGCTGTTTTGGAGCCTGACCGAGGCATTAAGTCAGTGGTCTGATCTGATCCCGATGGCGCTGAGTTCGTTGTTTCTGGCCGGTGTTGCTGCGGCTTCGATTGTGTTCGGTTCAGTGGCTTTAGGGTATGCCCAACGCATCGCTAAAGCCCCGTGGATTCGTTTTGCGGGCCTCATTGCTGGTCTGGGATATGCCTTGCCGGGCACTATCATTGCGATCGGCGTGCTGATTCCCTTGGCGGCGATCGACCGGACCCTGTTTATCTGGGTGCGCGATTTGACCGGTGCCAATATCGGTTTGTTGTTCACCGGCACGATTGCAGCCATGGTGCTGGCCTACGGCGCACGTTTCACCGCCGTTAGTCTGGGCTCTATCACTAGTGGTTTGTCCCGCATAAAGCCTTCTTTGGATGAGGCGGCCACACTGGCGGGGCTGCGACCGTTTCAAATTATGCGCCGAATCCACGTGCCGTTGATGCGCACATCGGTTTTGACGGCTACGTTGATTGTGTTTGTTGATGTGTTGAAAGAGCTGCCCGCTACCCTGATCTTGCGGCCTTTCGATTTCAATACCTTGGCTGTCCGGGCCTACGAGCTGGCCTCGGATGAGCGTTTGATTGATGCGGCGCCGGCCAGCCTTGCGATCGTGTTGGTGGGTCTGATTCCGGTCATTTATTTAAACCGATCTGTGACAGAGGAGCGCTGATGGCAGCGGTATCGTTAAGCGATTTAGTTCTGGGCTACGACGGCACCGCGGTGGTCCATCAGGTCAGCTTGAACCTAACCAGCGGCGAGTTGGGTTGCCTGTTGGGCCCCAGTGGCTGCGGCAAAAGCACTCTGTTGCGCAGTATTGCAGGCTTCACCGAGGTGTTATCAGGCCAGATTCGCCTGGCTGATCAGATCGTCGCGGACGCTCACCACTGGGTGCCACCGCAGGAGCGGGGTGTGGGGTTGGTGTTTCAGGATGTGGCGTTGTTTCCACACCTGAGCGTGTTCGACAACATCCGTTTCGGTATCGAATCGTGGTCCAGCAAAGACCAGTCTGCTCGGGTCACGGAGCTGCTGAGTTTGGTCGGATTGTCAGGGCTTGAGCGGCGTTTCCCCCACGAGCTATCCGGCGGTCAGGCCCAGCGCGTGGCTTTGGCGCGGGCCATGGCACCGCGGCCTAAGGTGTTGTTGCTGGACGAGCCTTTCAGTGGCTTGGACAGTGAGTTGCGGGCGCGTCTGGCCGGTGAAGTCCGTCAGATCCTAAAAGCCGATGGGGTGACCGCCTTGATGGTCACTCACGATCAAAAGGAAGCCTTTGATTTCGCTGATCGCGTGGCAGTCATGCGCAACGGCATTATCGAGCAGTTCGACGCCTCCTACCGGCTGTACCACGAGCCACGCACCGAATTTGTCGCCAAGTTTGTTGGGGCAGGGGATGTCCTGCCCTGCTCGGTTTTGAATACCTTAGAAGTCGAGAGCCCCTTGGGCGTGTTGAAGTCCGACGCGCCGCTGGGCTACGAGCCGGGTCAGCAGTTGTCGGTGTTGTTTCGACCGGATGATGTGATTCATGACGATCATTCCGATCGCGAGGCCCGGCTGGTCAGCAAGCAGTTCCGTGGCAGTCACTTCGTGTATCGGGTGCGTTTCGAGAACGGTGTTGAGCTGGGTTGCCTGGCGCCCTCCCACCATGATCACGATATTGGTGAGCAGGTCGGCGTGCGTTTAGAGATGGAACACTTAGTGTTGCTGGCGCACTGAGAATATACTCGCGACATGGCCAAACTCTATTTTTCTTACTCGGCAATGAACGCCGGCAAATCGACCTTACTGCTACAGGCCTCGCACAACTACCGTGAGCGCGGCATGCCGACCCTGCTGATGACGGCTAGTCTGGATGACCGGGCCGGCGTGGGCCGCATTGGATCGCGTATCGGTATCAACGATGCAGCCATGGCCTTCCACCGCGAGGATGATCTGTTCGCCCAGATTCAGGCGTTGCATGCCGATCATGGTTTTGCCTGTGTGTTTGTCGACGAGGCTCAGTTTTTGACCACTCAGCAGGTGTGGCAGCTGGCTGACGTGGTCGATCAGCTGAATCTGCCGGTCATGTGCTATGGCCTGCGAACCGATTTCCAGGGCAAGTTGTTCCCAGGCAGCCAAGAGTTGTTGGCGGTGGCGGATACCCTTCGCGAAGTGCGCACGATCTGTTGGTGCGGTGGCAAGGCCTCGATGGTCGCCCGCCTGAACGAGCAGGGCGAGTTTCTAGTCGAGGGCGCCCAAGTGGTGATCGGGGGCAATGATCAATACGTCTCGTTATGCCGTAAACACTGGCGGGCTCGAGACTTAGGTCAGCCCAAACCCTTCGCCGCGGGGCTGCGTCAGGATGATTTATTGGACGGAGCGTTATGAGTGAATGGATCCAGCGGCACAAAGGCCGCTTAATCGCCTGGGGCTTAACCCTGTTTATGCTTGTCGCGCTGTTGATCGTCGAGAGTTAACCGCTAATAAAGTACCAAGCGCTCAGGCTGAAACCGACGGTAATTACAAAGCGTTTTAGCCAATGGCTGGGCAGATGCCGGCCAATGCGAATCGACAGGTAGCCCCCGGTAATACTAGAGGCGGCCACAATCGCCGCTGCGCCCCAGTCGATCGTCCCTACCATTAAAAACAAAATGACTGCGACCCCTTGCATGACCGTTGCCATCAGGCTTTTTGCTGCATTGACCCGGTGGTAGTCACTGCCCTCGGTCAAGGGTAACGAGGCCAACATCATGATGCCCATGCCCGCTCCAAAGTAGCCGCCGTAGATCCCGACCAGTCCCTGAACGCCGTAGGGCAGTGTCTTGTTCTGAGTTCGCGCAGCCAAGCGCTCACCAAATTCGGCAATTTTCCCAGAAAACAGAAACAACACCGTGGCCAGCAAGACTAGCCACGGCACCAAAAAGCGAAACGTGCCATCGCCACCGCTAAGTAACAACAACCCGCCGGCCAGTCCACCGATGCCTGACAACACCGTCAGCGGCAGCCACTCGCGCCAGTAGAATTTGATGTCTTTGAAATAGGCCAATCCGGCTGCGATCTGGCCCGGCAGAACTGCAACGGCACTGGTGGTGTTGGCGGTCACCGGGGGCAAGCCAGTAAACATTAAGGCAGAAAAGGTGAACAGGGTGCCACCGCCAGCCAGGGCGTTGATGGCACCTGCAGCAAAGCCGGCGGCTGCTAGAAACAGGATTTCGATTAGGCTCATTGCGGGCTTATCCATCCGCGAGTGATGCCATCTTCAAAAATGGCCTCGGCAACCGACCACAGCGTGGGTGATCCGTTCGCGATTTTGCCCACTCGCTGATTCAGCTGGCTGCGCGTGACTTGATACTCAGGCCAGCTGCCGCCTTGGTTGTATAGATTGCAAATCAGGGGCTGAAAGCGATCAATGCCTTTGGCAAATTCGGCATCGGGACTGGTGCCAGCCTCGAACTCATCCCAGATCTCGCGCCAGACTTGGGCTTGATCGGGGGGGAGCAAGCCAAAGATTCGATCGGCGCCGGCCAGCTCAGAGGCGGCCTGTGCGGCAGGGTCGTGGTCGCCGTGCAAGGGATGATCCCCGGCATCAATCTCGACCAAATCGTGGATCAGCAGCATTTTAATGACCCGGTCCACCTGAACGGGGCGGCGGGCATGCTCGGCTAAAATTGCGGCCATCATGGCCAAGTGCCACGAGTGTTCTGCGCTGTTTTCAGCATTTCCATTGTGCAAATTGCGGGTCGCGCGCAGCACATTTTTAAGCTTGTCGATCTCGATCAGAAAGCTAAATTGGGAGGCCAATCGTGGGGACAGCGAACTACGCCACTGCATGGGCAAATTCCTTGGATAAAAATAGAGGTTAAGGCCTTGAATCCCTGAGGTAAATCAGTAGTGTGCGCGACTTAACTTTGGAGTCTGTGAATTGACTAAAAAAGACTGGTCCATCGAGGACTCAGCCACGCTCTACAACGTTGCCGATTGGGGCAAGGGCTATTTCAGTGTCAGCGATAACGGGATGTTGCAGATTGCTCCGCCCAACGTCGAGGGCCAGCCCAACGTCGCCCTGACCGACATCATCGCGGGCATCAAAGATCGCGGTATGGATTTGCCCGTTGTATTGCGTATCGAGAACCTAATTGATTTGCAGATCAGTCGGCTAAACGACAGTTTTGGCACGGCCATCCAAGAGTTGGGTTATCAGGCGCCTTATCGTGGCGTGTTCCCGATCAAGGTCAATCAGCAATCCCAAGTCATCGAAGAGATCGCCCGTTTTGGTGCGCGCTACAACCATGGCTTAGAGGCAGGCAGCAAAGCCGAGCTGATGATTGCCATGGCGACGTTGACTGAGGCTGGCAGCTACATCATCTGCAACGGCTACAAAGACGCCGAGTTCATTGATCTGGGGCTGCGTGCCCGTCAGCTCGGATTCCAATGCTTTTTCGTGGTCGAAACCCCGGCCGAGTTAAATTTGATCCTAGAGCGCGCGGAATGGTTACAGGTCGAGCCACTGATTGGGTTTCGCGCCAAACTCTCGACTCAAGTCGAGGGGCACTGGAGTGAGGACAGCGGGGATCGGTCGCTGTTTGGCCTAAACGCCAATCAGATTGTCGGCATGATCGACACCCTAAAAGCAGCCGGGCATCTGGATTGGTTGCGCCTGTTGCACTTTCATTTGGGGTCTCAGATTCCGAACATTCGTGATATCCGTACCGGCGTGATGGAAGCGGTCCGCTTCTACAACCAGCTGGTCGCCGAGGGCGCTGCGATGGGCTTCTTGGATCTGGGTGGCGGCCTGGCAGTTAATTACGAAGGCGGCGATACCAACTACGATCTGCCCGAATACTGCCATGACGTCGTAGCGTCGGTGATCGAGGCATTGGATGAGGGGATCGAGCATCCGGTCCTGATCAGCGAGTCCGGGCGAGCCACGGTCGCTGAATCCTCGATCTTGCTGTTCAACACCTTGGACGTGACGACCTTCGAGCCCGGCCCGATTCCGGCGATTGGGGACGATGATCATGATCTGCTGCAAAAGCTGCGCGATGTGGCCGCGGATGTTCAGCTGGCCAATGCCCAACAATGCTTTAACGATGCGATCTATTACCGCGATGAGTTGCGCGAGTTTTTCCGCCTAGGCCAAGCAAGCCTACGTGAGCGGGCAACGGGTGAGTCACTCACCTTGCAGGTCATGCAGCACGTGAAATCCTTGTTGCCGCAGATGCGACGCATCCCCAAAGAGCTCGAGGCGTTGCACGAAGATCTGGCGGATATTTACTACGCCAACTTCAGCGTTTTCCAATCGCTGCCCGATACCTGGGCGATGGATCAAATCTTCCCGGTCATGCCAATCCACCGTCTGGACGAAGAGCCCCAGCGCGAGGCAGTCCTTGCAGATTTGACCTGCGACTGTGACGGGAAAATCGATTTGTTTGTCGGTGGCCACAAGACCCTGCCGGTGCATGGACTTCGCGATAATGAAGACTACGTCTTTGGCGTCTTCATGGTCGGTGCTTATCAAGAAACCCTAGGCGATTTGCATAACCTGTTTGGTGACACCAACGTGGTCAGTGTGCGAATCGAGCCGGATGGCAACTTTGAATTTGTCCGCGAATTGCAGGGTGATAGCGTGGCAGACGTATTGAGTTACGTGGAGTACACCCCGGCCGGTCTGAGCGAGCACTTCCGTCAGACCGCCGAGCGCGCGGTGCGCAGCAAATTGATCACGCCGGCACAGCGCCGTGAAATTCTTGAACAATTCCGCGAGAGTTTGCGCGGATACACCTATTACGAACACTAGGAGTTAATCATGGCAAAGGTAGTCATCATTGGTGCCGGCGGCGTCGGCGGCGTGGTCACCCACAAATGCGCTCAATTACCCGAGGTGTTCACAGAGATCGTGCTGGCCTCGCGGACGGTATCCAAGTGTGACGCGATTGCGGCTCAGCTGGATCGTCCGATCAAAACCGCCCAGGTTGATGCGGACAACGTGCCGGAATTGGCGGCGTTTTTGAAGGCTGAAAACCCCTTCATGGTGATCAACGTGGCGCTGCCCTATCAGGATCTGACCATCATGGATGCGTGCCTAGAAGCGGGCGTGCATTACATGGACACGGCCAACTACGAGCCGCTGGACACCGCCAAATTTGAATACAAGTGGCAATGGGCCTATCAAGAGAAATTCGAGAAAGCGGGGCTGATGGCGCTGCTGGGCTCGGGCTTTGATCCGGGTGCCACCAACGTATTCACGGCCTATTTAGGCAAGCATTACTTTGACGAGATGCACACGCTGGACATCATTGACGTGAATGGTGGCGATCATGGCTATCCCTTCGCAACCAACTTCAATCCCGAGATCAACATCCGCGAAGTCAGCGCCGAGTGCCGCCACTGGGAAAACGGTGAGTTCGTCGAGACTCCTGCGATGAGTAAGTCTCAGCAGTTCACCTGCCCCGAGGGCGTGGGCACCTATGACATCTACCGGATGTACCATGAAGAGCTGGAGTCGCTAACCAAGCACTACCCCACGATCCAGCGCGCTCAGTTCTTTATGAGCTTCTCAGAGAAGTACCTGACCCACCTGAAGTGTCTGGAAAACGTCGGCATGACGTCAATCGAGCCGATCGACTTTAACGGTCAGCAGATTACCCCGATTCAGTTCCTGCGAGCGGTGTTGCCTGACCCCGCCAGCCTGGGGCCTCGCACCCAAGGTCGCACCTGCATCGGTTGTTACGTGACCGGCGTGAAGGATGGCCAGGCCACCAGCGCGTATGTCTACAACATCAAAGATCACCAGGACTGCTTCGCTGAAGTTCAAAGCCAAGCGATCAGCTACACCACCGGTGTGCCGGCCATGATTGGCGCGAAAATGATGGTGCAAGGGACCTGGATGAAGCCCGGTGTTTGGAACATGGAACAGATGGATCCGGATCCCTTTATGGCCGATTTGAATGAGTACGGCCTGCCATGGTCGGTCATCGAAACTCCGGACTTCGATATTCAGTGAATAGCGACACCTTCGAGCGGTTTGATCCCAGCCGAGTTCCCTCTCCGTGCTTTGTGATTGATCAAGCTGCGGTTGAGCGGAATTTGCAGGTATTAGCAGATGTTCAGGCTCGCTCGGGGGCCAAGGTGCTTGCTGCACTCAAAGCCTTTAGCTTTCCGGCGCTGGGCCCGCTGACAGGTCAATACCTGTCTGGCACCTGCTCCTCTGGCGTGCACGAAGCGCTGCTGGCGGCCGATCATTACCCCGGTGAAGTCCATGTGTTTAGCGCGGCCTTTAAGGCCTCTGATGTCGATCAGCTAATCGAGGTGGCCGATCATTTTGTGTTCAACTCGCCGGCGCAGCTGCAGCGATTCGCACCCCAGCTGCAGTCCCATGGCATTCCACTTGGCTTGCGAGTGAATCCAGAGCACTCCGAAGGCGCGGTTGAGCTATACGATCCATGTGCGCCGTGCTCGCGCCTAGGAACGCCGATCAGCGAGCTGGCGGACGTTGATTTGAGCGGCATCAGCGGGCTGCATTTTCACACGCTATGCGAGCAAGGGTTCGAGCCCTTGGCGCGGACCTTGGATGCGTTTGAGGAGCGTTTTGGGCACCTGCTGGCCGATCTAGAATGGGTCAACTTCGGCGGTGGGCATCACATCACGGCCCAAGGCTACGATATCGATGCGTTGGTCCAGCGGATTCAGTCGTTCAGTGCCCGCCATCAAGTTCAGGTCTACCTAGAGCCGGGCGAGGCCATTGCGATTCGTAGCGGCGTATTGGTGGCCGAGGTATTGGATCTGCCGCGTAATGGCCGTGACTTGGCCATTGTCGATACGTCGGCAACCTGCCACATGCCTGACACCCTAGAGATGCCGTATCGGGCTGATATTGCCGATGCCGGCCTGCCGGATGAAAAGCCGTATACCTATCGGCTGGGTGGTCAGACCTGTCTGGCGGGCGATGTGATCGGTGATTACAGCTTTGATCAGCCACTGCAGGTCGGTCAGCGGCTGATGTTCGATGACATGGCGCATTACACGCTGGTTAAAACCAATACTTTCAATGGCATCCCACTGCCGGCCCTGGCCTTGTGGGATTCGCGCACGGATCAGTTACGTCTGGTGCGCGAGTTTGGCTATCAGGACTTTGCCAGCCGCCTGGGCTGATTAACCATGCCCATCGGGGCGAGCGCCGCGATACCAGGCCAACAGGCACAGCAGCTGCTGTGCGATCGTTGCACCGGCCAAAGCGGTGACCTCGGCATGGTCATAAGCGGGCGACACCTCGACCACATCCATTCCCACAATGTTGATGCCCTTTAGCGCTCGCAGGATCGCCAAGATTTGAGCGGTTGAGGGTCCACCAATGACCGGTGTGCCGGTGCCAGGGGCAAAGGCCGGATCGATGCAGTCAATGTCGAAGGTGAAATAGACCGGCATGTCCCCGACGCGCTTCAGAATTTGCTGAGCAATCGAGTCTGCACTTCGGGTGTGTAAATCGGGCCCTTCAACCCATTCAAAGCCGCGCGGATCCGAGTTGTGCGTTCGAATTCCCAACTGAATCGAGTGGGCCGGATCGACCAGGCCGTCGTTGGCCGCGTGATAGAACATCGTGCCGTGCTCGATGTCCCCTGGCTCCGAGGGCCAGGTGTCCGAGTGCGCATCAAAGTGAACCAATGCCATCTGCCCGTAGGTGTCGTAGTGGGCTTTTAGCACCGGGTAGCTGACGAAATGATCGCCCCCCAGGGTTAGCAGCGTGGTGCCGGATTCGATCACGTTGCGGGCGTGAGCCTCGATCTCGGCGGGAACCTGAGCCGGCTTGACCAAATCAAAGGGGCAGTCGCCGTAGTCAACAACCGCCAGGGTGTTGAAAGGATTAAATCCCCAGCCGTAGGGACGGGCCCAGCACAGCTGTGCACTTGCCTCACGCACCGCACGAGGCCCAAAGCGGGCGCCGGGGCGGTTGGTTGTAGCGGTGTCAAAAGGCACGCCCATCACAGCCACATCGGCCTGACTCAGATCCCGGGTGTACTTGCGTCGGATGAAGCTGGTGATGCCCTGAAACATTTCTTCGCTGCGGGTGCCGTACAGGCTGTCCGCAGTGATCGCAAAATCGTTGTCCATGACAGGATCCTATAAGTGGTGTAGGTGCTACTTCAACAGGGTAAACAGCGCACTGGTGTCGTCGCTGGCACCGCCTTGCTCTTGCAGCTGGTTAAGCTGCGCAACCACGGCTTGCATGGCTGGCGACCCCTTGCCCAGCGATTCGAGTGCAATGTTCATGTCTTTGGCGTGCAGACGGGATTGGATGCCGGCAGAAAAATCCCCTGCGGCGATCCTGGGGCCCATCAGGTCCAGCATTTGACTGCCGGCCATGCCGTGACGAATGGCCTCCAGTACCTTGGCCTTGTCCACGCCATGATGGTCGGCGAAGCTCATGGCCTCGCAAATGCCTTGGATGTTAATGACCTGAGCAATTTGGTTGCACAGCTTGGCGACCTGTCCGGCACCGGCCTCACCTAGATGGGTGTAGCTTGCGATGTAGGCATCAAACACGCTGGCTGCCCGGCTCACGGCGCTGGCCTCGCCGCCGACCATTCCAATCAGCTGTCCGCTGATGGCTTTGGCTTCACCGCCCGAGACCGGGGCGTCAACAAACTCGCCGCCGGCGTCACGGATCAGGCCGGCAGCCACTCGCGCCCCAGCCGGATCGATCGTCGAGTGATCAATCACCAAGGTGCCGCGCTTCAAATTCAGCGCCAGTTGAGTGACCACCTCGATAACATCCTGGGTGCCAAGAACATTGAGTACGATCACATCGCTCGCGCAGCATTCAGCCAGCTCCATTGTGGTCGGGGCAATACTGCTGAGCGCTTCTACCTGCTCGGCGCGACGGGTGAACAATAACAGTGAGTGCCCAGCGGCCTTTAAATGCTGTGCCATCGGTTTACCCATTGCCCCCAGGCCAATGACGGAAATTTTCATGCGTTCACCACAAAACGATCCAAGGATTGACGCTGCAGCCAGTTGGTTGCTAACCACTCGCTGTGAGCGGGTTTAAAGTGCAGTGTGATCGCGCGGCGCGAGCGCTCAGAGTGATTCGGCGAGCTGGCGTGGGGGGTTAGCCCATCAAAGACCACCGCATCACCGGCCTGGCAGGGTGCAAAGACCGGCCGCTCGGGGGCGCTCAATACGGCAGGATGGATCTGCCGCATGCTCGATGCTCCGGTGGCGTGGTCAGTCTCGAACAGCTGTGACAGGCCGTGTTCGGGTGTTGGGCCAAACTGCAAACAACCATTGTCTGAGTCCGCATCCTCCAGGGCAATCCAGATACCTAGGCACTGATTGTCTGAATCCATCAGAAAGGTGCCGTCTTGGTGCCAATTCACTTCACCGCCGATATGTGGCGGTTTCATGATCACCATGGTCTGCATCAGTTCCCAGCCTTGGTCACTGACCTGTGCTAGGTGCTGTGCCAGCGCCGGCAGGCGGGCCAGCTCAGCAAAGGCATCCGAGAAATCATGCAGTGCATGACCGATTTTGTTGATGGCGCGCTCTTTCGGGCAGCTCAGCTGGCCCGATGGATCAACAGCGCCTGCTTCCAAAAAGCACGACACGTTGCGCGCAGATTCCAAGAAATACGCCTGGTTCTCTAGATGGGCTCCGTCTGAGGTAAACACCGAGCGATGCTGAGCGGGATCAAACTCATCAATCCACTGATCAATTTGCGCGTTGAGCCTCTCGCGCAGCGCACTGGGCACCACATTGGATAGGTGCGCGACACCCAGCGCGGATAAATTAGTCACGGAAGTTGTTGAACTGTAAAGGCAGGCCGACCGGATCTTTTTCTTTTAGTAGCGCCATCGCGGTTTGTAGATCGTCACGTTTTTTACCGGTCACGCGCACGCTGTCCCCCTGAATGCTGGCCTGAACTTTTAGCTTTTCATCTTTAATCAGCTTGACGATTTTCTTGGCGTCTGCAGATTCCAAGCCTTGCTTGACGGTAATGCTCTGCTTGGCGGTTTTCAGTTGCAGATCCATGTCACCGCGCTCCAAACAACGAATGTCGATGCCGCGTTTGGTCATTTTTCCGGTCAGCATGTCGTACATCTGATCCAGCTGAAATTCAGATTCAGTCTGCATTTTGATTTCCTCACCGGACAACTCGAACGATGAATTTGTCCCTTTAAAATCAAAGCGCGTGGTGACTTCTTTGTTGGCTTGGTCTGCTGCGTTTTGCAGTTCGTGGTTGTCAATTTCCGAGACGATATCAAACGAAGGCATATTCATTTCCACTGTGCTGATTTTGAAAGTGGAAATTTACTGGGTGTGGCGCGGAAGTCTAGGGCGAAGTGATGATTTCCCTCGACTGAATTAAGCTGGTGCGTCGGATCAAGGCGAGTTTGGGTTTGAGCCAGTTCTATCAACAGCACAATGGCGAGTGGTTGCGTTATTTCTCTGCGGCCGGCATCGCCCGCTCGCGCCGGCTACCGACGGGGTGGTCCAAGCCGATTCGCCTGCTATCGCCGAGCGACAATGGCTGGGATGACCACGATTTGCAGATCGGCTGTGCGTTTGAGCATGCGGGGCGTTTCGAGCTGTTTTACAGCGCCACGCGCCGTCACGAACTAGGCCTGATCCAACGAATTGGTCGAGCGGTTGGGGATGGGCGGTATTTCTCTCGAATCGGCGATGGCTTGGTGCTAGAGCTTCCTCAGCACGACGGGTACTACGATGGTTTGGATGTGGATTCGGGGCAGATTCAGTGGCTGGCGCATCCTTGGGTTGAGGCGACGGGGTCAGGTTGGCACATGCTGTTCGCAGCGCGCAGTGAGGGGCAGGGCTGCATCGGTCAGGCCGTCTCAGAGGATTTAACCAATTGGACGTTGCTGGCGCCCCTTGTTCGACTGAATCAAGGCCAGCCCGTGGCGCCGCATCGTGTGCGCGGACGCTGCTTTTTTGAGTGGGGCGGCATTGTGCATTATCAGTCTGGGAATCAAGTGCTCAGCACTGGCAAGTCAGGACGAGCCATTGATACCTCGCAAGGTATCTGCGTTATGGGCGACAGGGGAATTTCTGCACCCCTAACGCTGGTGGATTAACGCATTAATTTAGGACGGTAGCGTAGGCGCGGTACCTGCGGTAAGTGGCGGTTCAGGCGCCGGTTAACCAGACCGAACAATCCAATGATGCTGAGCGTGCCTAAAATGAACCAGAACGCGACAATCGGGTAGGGGATGAACGGGTTGTAGGTTTGCTCGGCAAAGTAGTTTGCGTAGTACAGCGCATCACCTTGCTGCTTCCAGGCCGGAAACGCGCTGAAAAAGATCAGGGTCGTGGCGTGGAATAGAAAGATTGCCTCGTTGGTGTAGCTGGCCCAGGACAGACGCAGCATGTTGGGCCATACGATTCGGCGGAAACGCTGAGGGCCGTTCAAGCCGTAAGCTTTGGCCGCCTCGATGTCGCCCGATGGGATACTTCGCAGGGCGCCATAAAAAATCTCGGCGGTATAGGCCGATGTATTCAGCCACAGCACGACCGTAGCGCCGGCCCAGGCGCGGGTTAACCAGCGCGTCTCTAGCGTGAAATCGACGCCAAATAACGCAAACTCGAACCCGGCTCGGGGCAGCATGACAAACAGCTCGTAGGCGAAAAAAAACTGAATAAACAGCGGTGTTCCCCGGAAAAAGAACACAAAGGCGGTGGCCGGTTTACGCACCCACGGATTTTGGCTGACTTTGCCCAGTGCCAAAAAGGTGGCGAATACAAAACCAAGCACCAGGGCTAGGCTGGCAAAATAGATATTCCACAGCATGCCGCTGCCGATCAGCACAAATTGATCGCACAGGGTAATGTCGCCTTTAGGTAGCAATCGCTCGCCAATGCCAAAGGCGCGTAAGCCGTATTCCGACAGCGTGCTCGAGCAGATCATAAACCTGCCCCCTTACCGGATAGCGTGGCTTGTCCAGCGGACATGCGCGCTTGCATGCGCACAAAGAACTTCTCGCTGCCCCAGGTCATCAGCATGTAGAACACGAGCAAGGCAGCAAAGTAGTAAATTCGCCAATCAGGATGAGGGTAGGCGAAGCGTGAACCTTTGGCGCCGCCTAATTCCCGCGCCCAGTAAACGATGTCTTCGATGCCCAGCAGAAACAGCAGTGGTGTGGCCTTGATCAAGATCTGCCACAGGTTAGCCAGGCCCGGCAGGGCATAGCCCCACATCTGAGGCAGCTGAATCCGCCAAAACGTCTGTGAGGGGTTCATGCCATAGGCGCGAGCCGTTTCAAGCTGATTCGCAGGTACCGCCGATAGCGCACCATCAATGGTGTTGGCCGCAAAGGCACCAAACACGATCGAAAACGCGACTAAGGCTAGAAAAAATCCATACAGATCGTGGACCCAAGCATCCGCACTGGAGAGCGGCATCTTGGCCGCCTGGCAGACAACAAAATCATTACCCTGATAGATCGGTGCACTGGTGTCGGCGCACAGGGTGTAGTGACGAATGATCTCGATGCCTTGGTCGATCAGAATGGGAACAAACAAGAAAAACACGATGTCAGGGATGCCGCGAACCATCGCAACATAGCCTTGACCGATTTGACGCACGCCAATGAGCCGCGAGCGTTTAGCCAGTGCCCCGGCAAAGCCCATCAACAACGCCATGGGAGCGGCAAGCGCCAGTAATCCCAGCACCGTTCCAAAGCTTTGGTAGAACAGGACGTGTTTGCCGTTGGTTAGATAACAAGCTAACCAGGCCAGTCCGTCGAGGGTTGCAGGGTCTGAGCACATTTCAAACATAAAAAAGCCCCGCTAAGGCGGGGCCCTTCGCTAAGCGATCTTAGTAGATCGCTTGTTCGGCACCGAAGTACTCGGTAATCAGTGCGTTCAGACGGCCGTCCGCTTTGATGGTGTCCATCGCTGCGTTCAGCTTGCCCAGCAATTCCTGATCGGTTTCACGAACACCGATTCCCAAGCCACCGCCCAGCAGGACGGACTCAACGATTTCCAGCTCGCCGTTAGAGGCGTCGACCGCTTCTTGCAGGAACGAGCCGTCGGCCAATACTGCGTCAGCTTCACCATTTTTAACGGCCGCCACGGTTTCGTCAGGTGATGCAAACTCAACCAAAGTGGCCGAGCCGCTAGCGACTTCAGCAGCCTGAATGGTGTTGGTCTGTGCTGCAACAACACCGCTGGTCAGTACGCTGGGGTCTGTGCCGACCAATGCCACGTAGTAGCTAGGCTCAGGTGGCAGGTAGCCTTGCGTGAAATCAATGATTTCATCGCGCTCAGCGGTGATGCTCATGCCTGCCGCGATGGTGTCGTAGTTTCCGCTGACCAAGTTGGGAATGATGCTATCCCAGTCATTGGTAACCCAGGTGCAGTCCAATTTGGCGACTTCGCACAGCAGGTTGCCGACATCAATGTCGTATCCGGCTACTTTGCCATCGTCATTGATGAAGTTGTAAGGAGGGTATGCGCCTTCGGTCCCCATACGGACCGTATCAGCGATAGCGGGGACCGCAAACAAACCAGCTGCGATTGCAGAAATCAGGGCTTTTTTCATTCTTCTACCTTTTGTTTTTTAACCTTTCGTTGCGCTCAGGAATTGCTGGAGTCGCTCGGATTGGGGGTTGTCGAGAACTTGTGCAGGGTCTCCCTGCTCTTCAATACGTCCTTGGTGCAGGAAAATTAAGTGATTTGCTACGTCCCGCGCAAGTTTCATGTCATGGGTCACAATCACCATGGTGGTGCCTTCGGCGGCGAGTGCTTGAATAACCCGAACCACTTCGGCTTCAAGTTCAGGATCCAGCGCACTGGTTGGCTCGTCGAATAGCATTGCGGTCGGCTGCATAGCCAGTCCCCGTGCGATAGCTGCACGTTGCTGTTGGCCACCGGACAGTTCTGCGGGGTAGCGATCGCCCTTGTCGCCGATACCGACTTTCTCGAGCAGGGCTTGCCCCAGTTTGGCGGCCTCGGCGCGATCGCGGCCCTGAACGGTCACCGGGGCCTCAATCACGTTGTCCAAAATGGTCATGTGTGACCACAAATTGAACTGCTGAAACACCATGGACAGATGGGTGCGCAACTCGCGGACCTGCGCCGCATTGGCGGGGGTGCGATCATGCCCGGCACCTTTGAACTGGATCGCCTCGCCGCGGAAGATAATGTCACCCTGTTGGGGTTGCTCTAGCAGGTTCGCGCAACGAATCAGTGTGGATTTACCTGATCCAGACGAGCCGATCAGGGCAATGACATCACCTTTTTCAGCGCGCAAGCTGACGCCCTTGAGCACCTCAAGGTCGCCGTAGGCTTTGTGGATGTCGTTAAGTTCGAGTACTGCGCTCATGCGATTAGAATATCAGACTTAAGTATGGGCTTGTGCGAAGTCTTGCAGGCGGCTTTCAATGCGGTGCAAATCTTCGTTCGTCATCAGGCCGACGCAGGCGCGCAGGCCTTGTTTTTGGTTAGCGCCGGCATCGGTGAGCGGTGTGGCACTAATCCCAAAGCCCATCAGCGCCTCGGCCAGGCCAGACTCGGGATAGGCGGGGTGCCCAAAGGCAAAGTAGAACCCATCGCCGATCGGGGTTTCGTTGTCCTGGGCATACAGAATTTCAAATCCGTTGTTCAGCATCAGCTGCTTGAGTTTGGCCGCGCGCTGCTCGTACGCCCGTGCCTCTTCGAGTGGGTTCCAAATGCCGTCCAGCATCGCACGCAGGGCGCCTTCAAAACCGGCTTGGGCGGATTGGCATAATCCGGCAGTGGTGGTTTGAATGACCCCGAACAACAAAGCATGGCGAAATAGGCGATGACCAAATCGTGCTTCCAGTGTGTCGCTGGTGATGTCCATGATTCGGTCGGGTATTAGCAGAGCACCGGTGCGTTGGCCGGCGTAGTTGAACAGTTTAGAGCCTGAAAACAGCAGGATGCAGTTATCGGTGTGATGGCGGATGCTGGGCGGGAACGGCGCTTGGTTGGGCGTTGAATAGTCCTCGCGGAAATCCATCCCAAAGTAGGCTAAATCCTCCAAAGCGATGCAATCAAAGGCGTCGCATAGCCCGCCAATTTCAGCCAGCTCACTGGCAGTCAGGCAGTTCCAGATTGGATTCGACGGATTAGAGTAGACCATCCCAGCGTATTCGCCGGTTTCCAGGTAGTCGCGGATTTGATCGGCCACGCGGCGAGGCTGCGCATCAAATACATCGACTCGATCAAACTCAATACCCAGCGATTTAACCTGCTGCATTTGAGTGGGAAAACCGGGATCCAAAAATAAGATTTTTTTACGCTTGGGGTGGATCTGAGTGATCAACCAAAAGGCCGCCAGGCTGGCTTGCATTGAGCCTGCCGTGGGCACGCAGTTGTCTGGCTCAATCGAGACATTCATAAAGGCTTTGAAGTACGTCGACAAGGCATCGCGCAAGCTAGGATTGCCGTTCAGTGCCGGGTACTGGGTCACTTTGATGCTATCCAATACCGCGTGCTCAGCGGCGATGGCTTGCGGTGCTGGTGGAAGTCCGGGGACACCCAACTCCATTCGTACAAAGGATTCACCACTCGCCGCTTCCAGCTCGTTAATCAGCATGACTAGCTGGCGGATGGTAGTGGTTTCCAGCCGATCAATGTGCAGTTTGGCTTTGGCGGCACTCAGGCGCTCAGGCGAGATCAATGTTTTCATGCGCCGCACTGTATCAGATGGCTAAGAGCCCCGCACCGCTTGGGTTGCCTGATGGTGGCTTAAATAAATTTGACCACCCAGATGGTCCAATAAATCGCTTAGCTGCAGTCGATCCATGACCGGGCCTTTAACTTCGGATAGATGCAGCTGGATTCCGGCGGCTTTGTAACGCTCGTTGATGGACTCCAGCGCATCCAGGCCGGACGCATCAATGTGGTTGATTGCGCCACAGTGCAGGATCACGTGCTTTAAATCTGGGCGGGTCAGTAATTCGCCGCAGACATCTTCAAGCTGGTGGCTGTTTAAAAAGTGCAGGCGCTCGTCAAACCGGATCGCAGCCAGATTTTGATCGCAGACCACTTCGTGGCGGTGAATGTTGCGGTAATGCTCGGTGCCTTCGATTTGCCCCAGTTCGGCCACGTGAGGGCGAGCTACCTGAGCCAGCAGGCAAATGATCGAACAGACAATTCCGGCCGCGATGCCCGCCTCGACACCCAATCCCAAGACCGTAAGGATGGTGATGCCCATCGCGAGTGAATCGTGTTTTGAAAAACGCAGCACGTGTTGGATCGCTTTCAGATCCACCAGGGATACGACAGCGACGATGACGGTTGCAGCTAAAACAGCTTTGGGTAGGTAGGTGAACAGTCCGGTTAGGCTGATTGCGGTGATACCGATTAAAAACGAGGTGAAAACCCCAGCCATCGGAGTGCGGGCACCCGCATCAAAGTTCACAACGCTACGGCTGAATCCACCGGTCACCGGAAAACCGCCCCCTAATCCACTGGCGATGTTGGCTGCACCCAAGCCCATCAATTCGCGATTGGGTTGAATGCGTTCACGCCGTTTGGCGGCCAAGGTGTGACCGACCGAGACAGACTCAACAAATCCGACCAGGCTGATTAGCACTGCAGCGGGCCATAGCTGGCCGGCCAGTGATAAATCGATGCTGGGTAAAGTAGGCACAGGGAGCCCGGCCGGAATGTGCCCGACGATGGCAACGCCGGCTTGATCCAGATCCCACACATAGACCGCAACGGTGCTCAAGATAACCGCCAGCATCGGGCCCAATTTAGCCAGGGTGGCGGCTAGTTTTGCACCGATTCCTAAGCGGGTCAGGAGTGGCTCAAGCCCGCCGCGCACCCAAATCAGAAAGGCCAAGCAGGTTGCGCCCAGAATCAGGGTGCTCCACGACAGATCGGCCGAGGCTTGCGCCAAATTGATCGCCAGCTCGGGTAAGTTGTGGCCCGAGGCATCGACTCCCAGCAGATGCTTGAACTGACTAAATGCAATCAAAATCGCCGAGGCACTGATAAAGCCACTGATGACCGGGTGGCTGAGCAGGCTGGCCAGGAAGCCTGCGCGCAACACGCCTAACACCATCATGAATCCACCGGACATCAGGGCCAGCAATACGGCCGCCCCCAGATACTCTGCAGTGCCTTCGCTTGCAACCGCACCCACGCTGGTGGCTGTCATCAACGAGACCACCGCAACCGGGCCCACGGCCAGGGTCATGCTGGTGCCGAAAATGGCGTAGGCGATCAAGGGAAGAATGGATGCGTACAGGCCGACCTCGGCAGGCAGGCCAGCCAGCATGGCATAGGCCAGCGACTGAGGAATCAGCATCACGGTGACAATGATCGCGGCTAACGCGTCATCGCGGGCTTTGTCGTTAGAGTAGCCTTGGATCCAGTGCTTCAACCGATTACACCGCGTCGATCGGTATTTTCATGTAACGAACGCCGTTGTCTTCAGCTGGGGGGAGTTGCCCACCGCGCATGTTGATTTGAACCGATGGCAGGATCAGGGTGGGCATGGACAGAGTGGCATCCCGGGTTTGACGCATGTCGATGAACCCCTCGCGCCCCTGCTGCAGGTGGATATTGTGCTTGCGCTGCTCGGCCACGCTGCTTTCAAAGCGCAACTCACGTCCGCCGGGCTGATAGTCATGGCCGGTAAAGACTCGCGTGTCATCCGGTAGTGCCAGCAGTTTTTGTACGCTGTCCCACAGCACCTCGGCACTTCCACCAGGAAAGTCGCATCGAGCCGTACCAAAATCGGGTTGAAACAGTGTGTCGCCGACAAACACGGCATCGCCTACCAGGTAGCTCATGCAGGCGGGTGTGTGTCCCGGTGTATGCATGGCTTGCAGGGTTAGCTGGCCAATGTTGATGCGCTCACCATCGCTCAATAGCTGGC
>CBFHLC010000042.1:0-17971 GCA_965656605.1 Litorivicinus sp.
TTGGGATCCGCTTCAGGTACCGGAGCCTCTTCGACTTCAGACCCGCCCTCTAGCTGGGCCATCAAATCGTCAAGGGACTCTTCCGGCTCGGCTGCCAAGGCTTCTTCGGCTTGCTCTAGCGACTCGACTTGCTCCATCACCGATTCAAAATCTAGCTCGGTTTCGGGCTCTACTTCTGGCTCAGGCTCTACTTCTGGCTCAGGCTCTACTTCTGGCTCAGGCTCCGCTTCTGGCTCGGGCTCCGCTTCTGGCTCGGGCTCCGCTTCTGGCTCGGGCTCCGGCTCGGCTTCTGGCTCAGGCTCCGATTCTGGATCAGGTTGGGCTTCTGACTCCGGCTCGGCTTCTGACTCCGGCTCGGCTTCTGACTCCGGCTCGGCTTCTGACTCCGGCTCGGCTTCTGACTCCGGCTGGGCTTCTGGCTCCGGCTGGGCTTCTGACTCCGGCTGGGCTTCTGGCTCAGGCTCTACTTCTCGCTCGGGGTTTGGAATCAACGCGGCCGCCAACATGCCGTCGACTTCGTCCATGTCCATGACGCTTTCTTCAACCGTATCCTCGGCTATTTCAGGCTCGTCTGCGCTGGACTCTTCGGGCTTGACGTAACCGCGGCGGCGCAACAAAAAGGCCAGCAGCGTCGTCAACAAAAAGACTCCAGACCCGATCCAGCCCCACATCGGATTCATCCACACCGGCGGCGGTGGTGGCGGCTCGGCCGCCTCAACAGGTTCAGCATCGCCCTCAGCGGCCAGCGCGATGCCCGCCAGCGCCTGTTCCAACTGCTCTTGGGTGTCAGAGAGTTCACGCTGCACTTTACTCAGCGCAAACTGCGCCGTGCTGGCCTTGCGCTCCAGCTCTAACACCGCCTCGTCCGACTCATTCAGCAGCGCCGTGGTTTCTGCCAGTTCTGATTGCAAATCCGCAGCCCGCTTGGCGGTGTCGTCACGCTCAATAGTCAGCTGATCAATCTGCGCCTGGTATTCATCACGTAATTCTTGGACATCAACCAGCGCCTCACGGGATTCAATCACCTGACGCTCCAGACGGTCATATTCGCTACGGCGCAATGTGATGACCGGATCGCTTAAGTCGCGGAAATCGGGCGCTACTTCGGCAGCATCCGGAACTGGGGGCGCCTGTGGTACTGCGATCGAGTCGATCGCCACCAACCCACCGCCAGGAATCGGTGTTGGTGTGGTCTGATCTGCCCACGCCGCATGCTGCTTTTCAACTTGAGCATTCGCTGTCTGGGCATCAAATTGCTGATAGCCCTCGACTGTCGGCAGGCGCAAACGAGAGGTTCCAACCAACCCATTGATGTTTTGACGCTCAAACGCTTGCGGATTCGCGCGCAACAACCCCAGCATAATTTGATCGACGGTCAGGCCATCAGACAGCAAATCATTGGCGACACGCCACAGGGTGCGGCCGCCCACTTCGATGGTCTGGCCAGTCAGCGGAATGTCCGTTTCAACCGGGACGACCGGCGGGGTCGGCGGCGTGGGGGGCTCGAACAGAACGCTGTAACCCTTAACAATTCGGCCGGTCGGCGCGTACAGCTCTAGCAGAAACTCAATCGCCAGATCGTCTAGGTTTTGCTCGGAGCGAATCAGAACCTGGGCAACTCCGTCACCTGGGACCAGCTCAAAACTCAGCTCTCCCAATTGCGGAAGGCGTGGAATACCCAAACGCTCAAACTCAGCCTGCGGTGCCAGGCCGGGCAACAACTGATCGGGAGCAATTCCGCCCAAATCGGTGACGGCAATACGCGCTTGAAAGGGCTCGCCGGTTTGCGAGATTAACTGCAACGGTCCAAGCTGGATCGCCTGGGCTGTCAAACTGAAGGCCGCAATGACCGCGGCTGAAATAAAACGCATTCGCTACCCTTTTGGTTACCGCATCGCGATGAGCTAAAGCATAGCTCACCGTCGATTTATAAGGGGCGGTCGAGCAAATCTAGTGTGGTTTGCGTGGCCTGTGCCACCGGATCGAAGCCCAGAGTCATGCTAACCCGCGGGCCGGATGCTTGGAAGTTCACCACAAAACGCGATTCCGGCGCCTGCTGAATCGTCATCAAACTTAAGTCATCGGCCGTCTCGAAACCAACCGCTGACAAGCGTTCAAGGGTCTGATCGTTGAAGTTTTGATTGCCCAACACCGACACATTCAACGCCATCCCGTGGAAGGTTGGGATGATCATCTCGCTCCAACCGATCTGATAGGGCATCAACTCTGACTGCTCGATCAGGCCGCTGGCATCGCTGTTTTGGACCGACACATCAAAGGCAATATCGCCCTCATCCTTGCCCTGCCCATTCAGCATTTTGGCGGTCTCGCCGGCCAGACGCTGGACGCCCTTGTGACCTAAACGCCCGACCGACCACAGTGCGGTGAAATCAGCTGACAACACCGAATCCAAGCCGATCGCACGCATCGCCGCCAACGCCATCTGCTGTGAGGGCGGCAACGGCCGCAACACGCTACCCGGCACCGGCGACTCGTCATTCCACCACTGACCCATGCTGCCGGACCAATCCAGCAACACGCCGTTGGCGGGGGCCTCGACCGTAACGCCTGCAGGTAAGGCGTTGATCACCCAGGTGTATTCGCCGGGTTGAAACTCGACGATATCCTTCAGATCCACGGTTTGAGTGCCAGAGACATAAGGCACGCCCGAGCTCTCTTGCGTAGTAAACACCGCCACGTCGTAGCCGCGTTCAATCAGTGCGTCTGTTAAGGCGCGACCCAGCACGCCCTGACCTAAAATCGCAACGCGCATCAGGCTTCCATCACAATGTTAAGCGCACGACGCAACGGCTCGGCCGCGCCCCATAACAACTGATCACCCACGGTGAATGCGTTCAGATACTCGCCGCCCATGTTAGTTTTGCGCAAGCGCCCTACCGGAATATCCAGCGTGCCTGATGCACGGACCGGCGTTAGACGGTCCATGGTGGCCTGCTTGTCGTTCGGCACCACATCCACCCAATTGTTTGATTGAGCAATGATCTGGTTGATCTCGTCCATCGGCACGTCTGATTTCAGCTTGATGAGCAGCGCCTGCGAGTGGCAGCGCAACGCGCCGACACGAACACAGGTGCCATCGACCGGAATCACCTGATCGGTGCGTAGGATCTTGTTGGCTTCGGCTTGAGCTTTCCATTCCTCACGGCTTTGACCGTTGTCCAGCTGCGAATCGATGTAAGGAATTAGGCTGCCAGCCAGAGCCGCGCCGAACATATCCGTTGGGAAGTCATCACTGCGCTGGGCTGCGACCACCTTACGGTCAATCTCCAAGATAGCGCTGGCCGGATCTGCCAACTCTTCGGCCACCGTGCTACGCAAATAACCCATGCCGGTTAGCAACTCACGCATGTGACGCGCACCACCGCCTGAAGCCGCTTGATACGTCTGCGCGCTGGCCCACTCGACCAAGCCTGCGTTAAACAGACCGCCGACCGCCATCAACATCAGCGACACCGTGCAGTTGCCGCCAATCAAATCGCGAGTCCCGTTGGCGATGCCGTCTTTGATGACGTTCAAATTAACCGGATCCAACACAATGATGCTGGTGTCGTTCATGCGCAGCGAGCTGGCCGCATCAATCCAGTAACCCTTCCAACCGGCTGCGCGCAAATCCCCGTGAACCGCGCTGGTGTAATCACCGCCTTGGCAGGTGATAATGGCATCCATCTTGGCCAGTGCAGCGATGTCGTTTGCATCCTGCAGTTTGGGCTCGGCAGACTCGGCAGGAGCCGCCTGACCGGCCTGTGAGGTGGTAAAGAAAACCGCTTCAATTTTGTCGAAGTCGCCCATCGTGCGCATCCGGTCCATCAGAACCGATCCGACCATTCCACGCCAACCTACTAAACCTACTCGCATTGTCTTCTTCCTAAATTACTGAGCTTCAAGCGCCGCGATGACCGCGTCGCCCATGGCTTGTGTACCGATCGCAGTCGCTGCGTCGGTTGCAATGTCGCCGGTTCGATGTCCGGCGGCTAGAACGCTTTGCACAGCCGCTTCAATTCGATTCGCCGCCTGTGCCTGCCCCAATGAATGGCGCAGCATCATAGCAACTGACAACAAAGTCGCCAGCGGATTTGCCTTGTCAGTGCCAGCAATGTCCGGTGCGCTGCCGTGAACCGGCTCGTACATGCCCTTGCCGTTCACATCCAATGACGCCGAGGGCAACATGCCAATAGAGCCGGTCAGCATGGCCGCGCAGTCAGACAGGATATCCCCGAACATATTGCCAGTGACCATCACATCGAACTGCTTGGGATTACGGACCAGCTGCATGGCGGCGTTGTCGACGTACATGTGGGTCAACTCGACTTCGGGGTATTCCGCAGACAAACGGTTCATGACTTCGCGCCATAGCACGGTCACTTCCAGCACGTTGGCCTTGTCGACACTGCATAGCTTTTTGCCACGCTTCATCGCGGTCTCGAACGCCACACGTCCGACGCGCTCAATCTCGGGCTCGCTGTAAACGTAGGTGTTGAAGCCGGTGCGTACACCGTCGCGCTCTTCAATGCCACGGGGCTGACCAAAATAGATACCGCCGGTCAGCTCGCGCACGATTAAGATATCCAGACCCGCCACGATTTCAGCTTTAAGTGAGCTGGCATCGGCCAATTCAGGATACAAAATGGCAGGACGCAGGTTGGCGAACAGATCCAACTCCGAACGCAGCCCCAACAGGCCTTTTTCCGGACGTTGCGCCATCGGCAGGCTGTCCCACTGAGGGCCACCGACGGCGCCTAGCAGAATCGCATCCGCTTGGCGGGCCGCTTCTAAGGTGCCTTCGGGCAGTGGCTCGCCGCTGGCTTCGATGGCCGCGCCACCCACCAAGGCCTCGCTGAGGTGCAGATCCAAACCGGCATTATCAATCATCCAATCCAGCACACGGGCTGCCTGGGCAGTCACTTCGGGCCCGATTCCGTCACCGGGTAATAGCAATACTTCTTGAGTCATCAGTGGTCTCCAGCTACGTCGGCAAACATCCAAGGGGTGACTGCTGCACGTTGTTGTTCATAGGCGCGGATAGCCTCCGCGTGTTCCATGGTCAGGCCGATCTCGTCGAGCCCTTTGAGCAAGCACTCGCGGCGGAATTCATCCAGCTCGAATGAAAAGCTGTGATCGCCTGCGCGCACCTGCATGTTTTCCAAATCTACAGTGACTTGGCTGCCCTCTACGGCTTGCACGTAGTCAAACAGCGCATCGACTTGGTCCGCCGGCAAAATCACCGGCAGCAGTCCATTTTTAAAGCTGTTGTTGTAGAAAATATCCGCGTAGCTAGGCGCAATAATCGCGCGAAAACCGTATTCCAGCAGCGCCCAAGGGGCGTGTTCACGCGAGGAGCCACAACCAAAGTTCTGGCGGGCCAACAGCACGCTAGCGCCCTGATAACGATCGGCATTCAAAATGAAATCTGGATTCACTCGGCGAGTCGAATGATCAGTGTCGGGCTCGCCCGGATCCAGATAACGCCAATCGTCAAACAAGGTCGGACCGAAGCCGGTGCGGTAAATCGACTTCAGATACTGCTTAGGGATGATCTGGTCGGTGTCCACGTTGGCTTTATCCAAGGGCGCCGCCAAACCGGTGTGCGTAGTAAATGCCTGCATGATTAAAACTCCCGTACGTCGACAAAGTGACCGGCAATCGCAGCCGCGGCGGCCATCGCAGGGCTGACCAGGTGCGTCCGTCCACCGGCGCCTTGGCGGCCTTCAAAGTTACGGTTAGAGGTCGACGCGCAATGCTCACCACTACCCAGTTTGTCGGCATTCATCGCCAGACACATCGAGCAGCCCGGATCGCGCCACTCAAAACCGGCCTCGATAAAGATGGTATGCAGCCCTTCCGCCTCGGCCTGAGCTTTTACCAAGCCAGAACCGGGAACCACCATCGCCTGCTTGATGCTGTCTGCAACTTGGTTGCCCTTGGCCACGACGGCGGCATCGCGCAAATCTTCGATACGCGAGTTGGTGCATGAACCAATGAACACTCGATCCAAATTGATATCGGTGATGGCCTGTTCAGCCTCGAGTCCCATGTAATCCAGCGCACGCTCAATACTGCCGCGCTTGATCGGGTCACTTTCGTTGGCCGGGTTCGGCACGAATTCGCTGATGCCCACGACCATCTCGGGGCTGGTGCCCCAGCTGACCTGCGGCTCGATAGCCGCGGCATCCAGAACCACCTCGGCATCAAACACCGCGTCCTGATCACTGGTCAGGGTCGCCCAATACTCGGCCGCCTGATCCCATTGCGCATCGCTGGGCGCGAAAGGTCGGCCCTTGAAGTAGTTAATGGTCTTTTCATCGACCGCGACCATACCGGCGCGGGCACCCGCCTCAATCGCCATGTTACAAACGGTCATGCGGCCCTCGACTGACAGGCTACGGATCGCGCTGCCGGCGAATTCGATGGCATAACCCGTGCCGCCTGCGGTGCCAATTTTGGCGATGATCGCCAGCACGACATCTTTTGCAGTGACGCCGCGGCCCAATTCGCCCTCGACGCTAACGCGCATGTTCTTCATCTTTTTCGCAACCAAACACTGGGTTGCCAACACGTGTTCCACTTCGCTGGTGCCAATGCCATGGGCCAGCGCACCAAAGGCGCCGTGGGTTGAGGTGTGTGAATCGCCACACACCACCGTCATGCCCGGCAGAGTTGCACCTTGCTCGGGCCCCATGACATGTACGATGCCCTGACGGGGATCGTTCATTGAAAACGTGGTGATACCCACATCGGCGGTATTCGCCTCTAGGGTTTGCACCTGCAAACGGCTGGTCGGATCGGCAATCGCCTGAACCCCAGCAATTTGATTTTCGGTCGGTACGTTGTGATCGACCGTGGCCACGTTGGCCGGCACTCGCCAGGGTTTGCGCCCAGCCAGTTTCAAGCCCTCAAAGGCTTGCGGACTGGTGACTTCGTGCAGCAACTGACGGTCGATATAAATCAAGGCACTGCCATCGTCGCGTTCAGCGACAACGTGTGCATCCCAAAGTTTGTCGTACAGCGTTTTTGCCATGGGGCATCCTCCTGTGGTTGCTGTGCAGACTAGTGAGGGGCTAAGGTTACTTCAAATTATCTTTTCAATGGTTTTAATTACCTATGGTTATCGACTTGCCCGGACTGCAAGCCTTAATTGCGATTGCCGATCATCCCCGCATGGCCGATGCCGCGGATAGCCTGCATCTATCGCAACCCGCGGTCTCTAAACGGCTATCTGAACTAGAGCGTCGTCTGGACATGCGACTGTTCGATCGGGTCGGAAAAGAGTTACAGCTGACCCCAGCTGGGCGAACTCTGCTGGCCGAGGCCCGAGGATTTCTGGTCGAGCATCAACGGCTCGAGCAGCTGGCTGCTGATCTGGGCAGCGGTGAACAAAGCTCGCTGCGACTGGCCACCTCGCATCACATTGGATTGCATCTACTGCCACCTGTGCTGCGCCAACTGAGGGCTGAGCTACCGGGACTCAAGCTATCCCTTAAATTTATGGACTCAGACGCCGCCTACGCCGCGGTCGAATCCGGTGAAGTTGATATCGCACTAGCCACCCTGGATCCCAAGGATCAACGTTTGCATACCGTCGCGATCTGGTCAGATCAGCTGCGCTGGTGGGTTCATCCTTCCCACCCCCTGGCCCGCAGGCGAGGCGAGTTGCGCGATCATCTGGCATTGATGCCGCAACAAGGTACGTACACTCGAGAGCTGGTCGAGCAAGCGGTCAGTGGACTGGGCGAGGTGCTGGTGTCGAACTATCTCGAAACGCTGGCCGCCATGGTCGATGCCGGATTGGGCTGGTCGGTATTGCCTGAACGATTGGTGCGCGAGGATTGGATCGATCTGGGTATGCCGCCGCTGCATCGACAATTGGGGGCGGTCACCGATATCCGGCGCGAACAGGGCAAAGCCGCCAAACGATTGATCGAGATTTGCCGTAATTAACAGCCCCTAACCGCGAGGCTGTCGATTCATCTGCCAAAACATCAAGCCAAAGCCCAAACAGGCCACCACGGTGGCCACCGAAAACGCCAACTGCCCACCGCCCTGCTCGTACAAATAACCACTAGCAGGCGAGCCCAGCATGTTGGCCGCGCCAAAGCCCAAGGTTGAGTACATCGCTATCCCCCGACCTAACTGCCGACGGGGAAAGGACTGGCGCAAAAACTCCATCGCACCGACGTGGAACACGCCAAAGGTAATCCCGTGTAGCGACGCCGCAAACAACATCAGTGGCAGTGACTCGATACCCCAGGCAATCATCGGCCAACGCAACATTGCCACGGCCAAGGCCAACAACATCAGCTGACGAGGGTCGAACTTGGCCAAGTACTGCGACATCAGCACCATGATGATGACCTCGACAATCACGCCCAGCGCCCACAGCCAGCCGGCCACCAATTGCGAATGACCACCCTCCATCGCGTACAGGGTGAAAAACACATTCAACGGGGCGGTCGAGACCTTGATCAAGAAGGCGCAGGCCAAGAAGGTCAATACTGCCGGCGCTAGAATCGCTCGGCCAAAACCCTCGGTGGGAACATCTTCGGACGCACTGATGACGCGGCCAGGAACTGACAAACTGACGATGCCCAGTGCGATAGACAGCCCCAGCATCCAGTACGGCCAGTGCTGTATCGGAAACACATCAAACCAGTAACCACTGGCAATCGCCAACACTACAAAACCGGCACTGCCAGCCCCGCGGATCCGCGGATACCAAATACGCCCGTCATCGCCCAAATGCTCGAAGGTGACCGCATCGAACTGCGACAGGATGGCATCCCAAAAGAAGGTAAAGCTGCACAGCACCAAGGCCAACGCCCAAAACTCATGCACATGCGGCAAGGCCAGCGCGATGACGGCACACAAAACCGCACCCAGGCGAATGATCAAGATTCGTTGGGGAATCTGGTCGCCAATCCAGCCCCAAATCAGAGGGCTAACCACCTTTAGACCGCCGGCCATGCCCAACAACAAACCAATGTCGGTCGGACTGAATCCCAATGAAGTGAAGTACGGCGCCTGCCAGGCGATCATGACCGCGATCACGCCAAAGTAGATGGCGTAAAAGCTAGACAGCCGGTAAACCGGCGCGTTGATCACCCTTCGATGTTCGGCGTGGGCTGGCTGATGTGTCCGTTCTGGCCGCGCTGACGCAGAGCATGATCGAGCAATACAATTGCGACCATGGCCTCGGCAATCGGAGTGGCGCGAACGCCAACACAGGGGTCATGCCGTCCGGTGGTAATGACCTCGGCAGGCTGACCATTGATATCAATGGTGTCGCCTGGAATTTGAATGCTGCTGGTGGGCTTGAGGGCCAAGCGCGCGACCACGGGCTGGCCCGAGCTAATTCCGCCCAGCACGCCACCGGCATGATTCGATTTGAAACCCTCGGGCGTCATCTCGTCACGATGCTGGCTGCCCTTTTGGCTGACCACATCAAAGCCATCGCCGATCGAGACGCCCTTGACCGCGTTGATGCCCATCAACGCGTGCGCAAGGTCGGCATCGAGTCGATCGAATACCGGCTCGCCCCAACCCGGCGGCACATTGTCCGCCACGACCATCAATTCAGCGCCGATTGAGTCTTTTTCCCGACGAATGTCGGTCATCAGCTGCTCAAGCGCAGGAATCGCGTCTGGATCGGCGCTAAAGAAAGGATTCTCGTTAACAATCGACCAGTCTTTGACTTGGCAATGCACGTCCCCAATCCGAGTCAGGCAACCCCGCACGGTGACGCCGAACAACTCTTTGAGGGCGACTTTAGCAATCGCACCGGCCGCGACACGCATCGCGGTCTCACGAGCACTAGAGCGTCCGCCGCCACGGTAGTCACGGTGGCCGTACTTGTGCTGGTAGGCGTAATCCGCATGCGCAGGGCGGAAGGTCTCGGCAATCTTGGAATAGTCCTTGGAGCGCTGATCCGTATTCTCGATCAACAAGCCAATCGACGTGCCGGTGGTTTTGCCTTCGAACACGCCAGACAAGATGCGCACTTCGTCGGCTTCGCGGCGCTGGGTGACGTACTTGGACGATCCGGGCTTGCGACGATCCAAATCAACTTGCAAGACCGACTCGTCGATCGCCAATCCAGGCGGCACACCGTCAACCACACAGGCCAAGGCAGGTCCGTGGCTTTCACCGGCGGTCGAGACGCTAAACAGACGCCCAATTGTATTCCCAGACATAACGATCCTTAAAATTCAGGCGGCGATTATAGCCCCGTGCGTAAGCCCTGTGCATCCACAATAAACACCCCGCCGTCGCCCTCGGTACCGGGCCAAACCAGCGGCATCCGTGGCCAGGTTTGCTCAAGCGCAGGCCAAGAGTTACCCACCTCGCCGACCAACCAGGCATCAATTGCCATCAAATCAGGCAAGCCTTTGAAAATTCGCCGCCAATGATCCAGTCCATCATCACCCGAGGCCAGTGCCATTTCAGGCTCGTGCCGGTATTCCTGCGGCAGCTCGCTCATATCGCGGCTATCCACGTAGGGCGGATTGCAGATCACCAGATCAAAGGGTCCCTGCCCTTTTAGCTCGTCCAATAAATCCGACTGGATAGTGCGAGTCCGATTACGCGCCTCCATCCGATCGATGTTGCGCTCAGCAACGGCCAGCGCCTCAGGCGAGATATCTGCCAGCACCACATCGGCATCTGGCCAGACCTGACCGGCCAGCAAACCTAAGCATCCACTACCACAACACAGATCCAAAATTCGGCCCGGTTCGCGCTGCATCCAAGGCTCTAACTCTTCGGTCAGCAACTCGCCAATCGGCGAGCGCGGGATCAGGGTATCGGTCGAGATCTCGAAGGTCAGGCCATGAAAGACCGCTTTGCCCAGCAGATAGGGCGTCGGCACCCGATCCTCGACCCGCCGGCGAATCAGCTCGATCAGATGCTCACGCTCGGCCACAGTTAGATTGGCATCCAACAGACGATCATCGCCCTCCATGTCCAAACCCAGCGCGCCGAATACCAACGCGATCGCCTCGTCCCACGGGCTGCCCGTGCCGTGCCCGTACCAAAGGGGATGGGCGTCGAATTGCGTTAGGGCATAGCGCACTAAATCGCGAACGTTGAACAATTGATCCTGTAGACGCATATAAACTCCAATAACTCGCCGCACAGTGTACCTAGGGAGCGCCCGAATGTCTGACTCGCCCAGCTTTGAAGACCTACTCAAAGAAGAAGGTGCCGCGGATGTACAAAAAATCACCAAAGTCCGCGCCGACGTCGGCAAGCCACCGGTCGATCGTGAGGCCTTGGCCCGCGCCCGTCGCTTGGCTGAAAAAGGCCAAGATCTGGACTTCAGTGGGTTCAGTACTGACGAGCCGCCCATGCTGGCTGCTCACGCGCTGGTCGAGTGGCAGCGTGCGGGCTTTAAAAAGGTCAAACGGCACTTGGATGTCGAGCGCTTCAATGCTGATTATCGCCTGGACTTGCACGGCAAAACGGTTGAACAATCGGCCTTGGCCATTCAAACCATGCTCGAGCGCGGTCGCAAATATCGCTGGGCCCGCCTACAAATTGTTCACGGCATCGGCCGCCACAGCAACGAAGGCAAACCGTTGCTGAAATCCTACGTCAACCGATGGCTGCGCGAGGTGGATGACATCATCGCCTTTGCTAGTGCTCGTCAGCGGGACGGCGGTGCCGGTGCACTGAACATCCTGACACGGGGCCTGGTCGACGAAAAATGGCCGCTGTGACGGCTCTATCAGAATTCACTGACAGACAAGGCCCACTGCAAACTCAATACTGAGCTCAATCACTTGACGCACAACGTCATTGTGCATAGATTGAGGCGGACGGATTGTTACATTTCAAAGACGGTTGGCTACGGGACTTTTATCGAAAGGATCAGCGTAGCCGGAATATTCCAAACGCCTTAGAAGCTGCTCTAAAGCAGAAGTTAGTAATGATCGCAGCGGCTCGACACATAGACGATTTACGAGTTCCGCCAGGGAATCGACTCGAAACCCTAAAAGGCAATCTGGCAGGCTATCGAAGTATCCGAGTCAATCGCCAGTACCGCTTGGTTTTCTTTTGGAACTCAATACGCGGGCAAGCAGAGAACCTCTATCTAGATCCGCACACTTACAGGTAAGTCATAATGGATATCCCGAAATTCCGACCGTCCAGTGTCGGAACCATTCTGCAGGAAGAGTTCCTGCTGCCACTGTCTATCGACCACAGCACACTGGCCAATGCCATGGGGGTGCATCGCAACACCATCAGCAGGATCGTAAACGACAAAGGGAGGCTGACTTCTGAGATGGCTGTAAAACTGGCCGCAACACTGGGGACAACGCCCATGTTTTGGCTAAACCTTCAGCATATGGGCGAAATGTGGGAGGCCATGAACGCGCCAACCGACCCCGAAACACTCGGGGTCCGTCAGCTAAACACGACTATTTCTTCTTTTTGACGAACTTCATCATGCGGCGCTTGCGCTGCACCTGACGCTGAGTCAACTCGTTCTTTTTGCCTTCGAACGGGTTGGCTTTGGTTTTGAATTCTAAGGCAATCGGCGTGCCCTTGATCTTTAACACCTTGCGCAGGGTGTTTTCCAAGTAACGCTTCCAGGTCGCGGGTACCGAGGTGCCAAAGTTGCCATGCATGATAAAGCGAGGCGGGTTCGCACCACCCTGGTGAACCATACGAACCTTGACTCGGCGGCCCTGTGACAGCGGCGGCGGATGCGCCGTCTGAGCGTCGATCACCAATTCGGTCAGACGCTTGGTCGGCCAGCGCTTGGTGGCCGAATCAAAAGCTTCCTCGACACTGGCAAACAGATCGCCCACGCCGGTGCCATGCAAGGCCGATACAAAGTGCTGACGTGCCCAAGGCACAAACACCATGCGACGTTGCAGGTTTACTTTGATTTGAGCCTTGTGATCACTGGCCAGGCCGTCCCACTTGTTGATCGCGATGACCAAAGCGCGGCCTTGCTCTAGCACGGTACCGATCAAGTGCAGGTCCTGCTCGACCAGACCCTCTTGCGCATCGATCACCAACACCACCACGTTTGATTGCTCAATCGCCTGCAGTGTTTTGACGATCGAGAACTTCTCGACCGTCTCGTCAACACGACCCCGGCGACGAACGCCGGCAGTATCGATCAGGGTGTAAGGCGTATCATGGCGCTCAAACGGAATTTCGATTGAATCGCGGGTCGTGCCGGGCTGGTCATACACCACCACCCGATCCTCGCCCAGGATGCGGTTAACCAAAGTCGATTTACCGACGTTAGGACGTCCGACCACCGCAATACGAATACCGTGTTCGGCAGCATCGGGCTGCTCGACTTCGGGTGGCAAGGCAGGCAAAACAGCCTCGTCCAATACCGCGTTGACGTTACGACCGTGACTGGCCGCGATGGGCCAGGGCTCGCCCAGACCCAGTGCAAAGAATTCGTTCGCAACGGTGTCGTGGTTCAGGCCATCAATCTTGTTGACGATCAGCAAATACGGCTTGTTTGAGCGACGTAGTAAATCGGCGAACTGCTCGTCTGCGCTGGACAATCCGGTCCGTGCACACACGATGAACAGGACCAGGTCGGCCTCGGACATCGCAGCCATCGACTGCTTGGCCATCTCGGCATCAATACCGACTTCGTTGTGATCCACACCGCCGGTGTCGACCACCATGCAGCGCCGTCCGCGAATATCAGCGGTTGCGTACTTACGATCCCGGGTCAGACCCGGAAAATCCGCCACCAGAGCATCGCGGCTGCGAGTCAGGCGGTTAAAAAGGGTCGATTTACCGACATTGGGGCGCCCTACTAGCGCTATGACCGGCAGCATCAGTTATCTAAACCAATGCGTACCACACGACCTGAATTATCCATTGCGATAACGTCCTGTTCGAAAGCTGTCAGGCTAACCGTCCCGGTCAGCGAGGTTGTGACACGTGCCACGAATTGTCCATTGGCGGCATCCAGCATATGAACAGCACCCAAGCTGTCCGCTACATACACACCTGAATCGGTGACTGCCGGCCCGCTGGGGAATCGGAATTTGAGACCGGGCTGACGCCACAGAATCTCGCCATTGCGGGCATCGATAGCAAAAATTTGTCCGTCTGGATCGGTAGCATAAATACGCTGGTCATCACTGGCCAAGGGCGCTAATGAGAACACCTCGGTGTCCCACAGCACGCCACCCCCTTGAGGGTTCAATGCACGCACACCGGTCTGAGCGCCCGCAGCAATGATCTGATCGGCCGCCAACACAGGGTCGGCATCCAAATCGATCAGCTCGTCGCGGTTGGCACCCAATGATCGACGCCAGGCATCCAGCCCGTCGGTGTCCAGTACCGCTGCCAGTACACCCGAGTCGTCTGCCACGATGTAACCGCCATCAACCGCCAAAGGGCGAGCCTGACCACGGTAAGCCAGTTGCGCAGGTACGCCTTCGCGCTCCCACAGCAGCTGACCGGCCAAATCCAGCAACGCCAGATCGTTATCGGTGCTACGAATCAACAAACCCGAGGCAGAAGGCGTAGGCGCCAACAGCATCTCGCGACCCCAGGCGTACTGCCAATCCAGCTGGCCGGTCACGGTGTCTGCCGCATTGACCTGCCCCTGGGCGTCCGCAAAGTAGACTCGATTGCCCAACACACTGGCGGCGCCAGTCACGTTGCTGTCCAAGTCCTGCGCCCAGTTCACTTGACCGCTGGCCGCATCAATCGACATCACCACGTCACCCGAGGCGGCATAGACGGCATCGCTCTGGATGGCCGGGTACAAACGTGCGCTGTCCTCGGGCGTACCGCCCAGTTTGACCTGCCAGCGCACGTCCAATGAGGCATCGGTATCCAGCTTGTTCAGTTGGGTCGGCTCGGGCCGTTCAGACTGGTTTGCACAGCCGGCTAGCACCGCCGCCGCGCTGATCAGTGCGAGGGTCTTGATCATTAGACGTCAGCCAATTCGTTCAATTTGTAGCTCAGCAGGGGCAGATCGCTGCCACCCGGAGCGGCTTGGGCTTCTAGGTAGGCCGCTTTGGCCTGCTCGCGCTGGTTTTGCTGCATCAGCAAGTCACCGCGAGTCTCGAAGACGCGTGCCTGGTAAACCGAGGGGAAATTGGCTTGCAGCAAGGTCAAACCCGCGTCCGCCTGATCCTGTGCGCCCAGTAAAGTAGCCAGACGCAAACGGGCTTCAGCACCGGTTGGCTGATCAGCACCGATCGCATCCACCACACCCTGCAGCTGTGTAGCGGCTGAGGACAAGTCATCCTGTGCAACCAGCGCTTTTGCGGCAAACAGCGTGGCTAAGTGTGCGTACTCAGAACCTGCGTTCGAGCTTTGCACCGCACCCGCGGCTTCTAGGACGGCGGCAAAATCACCCGCCGCATCCGCGTCTAACACGCGCTGGTAGGCGGCGCTGTGTGCGGCTGCTGTCGCGATTTGGTTGTCTTGGTAGGCGCTCCAACCAAAGTTACCGGCGATCGCTAATACGATGGCTCCGATCACGAACTTGCCGTTCTCGTCCCACCACTGCTTGACCGCGGCGACCTGTTCGTCTTCGTCTTTGTAATCCACTTAAAACCCTGCTATCCAATTCGTTTGTTCAATCGTTTGTTGTTCGCCCTGCCCGCGCAGTGGCTTGAGCGTGACCTGTGATGCGGCCAGCTCGTCTTCGCCTATCAACACTAACATTTCAGCCCCACTTCGATCGGCCTTTTTCATGCGCGATTTAAAGCTGCCGCCGCCGTGATGGACCATGACACGCAACTCCGGACGGGCTGCGCGCAGCTCACGAGCCATCTCGCGTATCCGCGCCTCGGCCTGATCAGATCCGGCCATCATGTAAACGTCCGCGTCCCGCGCCAAATCCTGCGGTATCTGCTCGAGGGCCTCGACCAGTAACAGGACTCGTTCAACCCCTAGGGCAAAGCCAACACCGGGTGTCGCCTTGCCGCCCAGTTGTTCGACCAGGCCATCATAACGCCCACCACCACAGATGGTGCCCTGCGCGCCTAGGTGCTCGGTGACCCACTCAAACACCGTGCGGTTGTAGTAGTCCAGGCCGCGCACCAGGCGCTCGTTAATCTGATACGAAATGCCGGCGGCATCCAGTCCGGCTTTGAGCTGCTCAAAGTGCGCTTGGGATTCCTCGCCCAGAAACTCCATCAGTCGCGGTGCATTGACCAGCAGGGCTTGAGTTTCAGGATTTTTGGAATCTAATACTCGCAGCGGATTGGTATCGATGCGTCGCTGGCTGTCCTCGTCCAGCTGATCACGAATGCCATTCAAAAAATCGACCAGCTGAGCGCGAAATGCCTGACGCTCGCCCGACTGCCCTAGCGTATTGATCTGCAGGGTGACGCCCTGCTCAATGCCCAACTCGCGCCACAACTGGGCGGTCATCTCTATCAGCTCAATGTCCACATCCGGGCCACCCAGGCCAAAGACCTCGGCACCCATTTGATGGAACTGGCGGTTGCGACCCTTTTGCGGACGCTCGTAGCGATACATCGGACCGGAATACCAGAATTTCTGGATCTGATTGTACAGCAGGCCTTGCTCGATCCCGGCACGCACCACCCCGGCGGTACCCTCGGGGCGCAGCGCTAGCTTCTCGCCGCCACGATCCTCGAACACGTACATTTCTTTCTCGACCACGTCGGTCACTTCACCGATCGCGCGGGCGAACAGGCCGACTGGCTCTACGATGGGTGAGCGCAAGCGATCATAGGCATAGCGATGCATGATGCCGCGCCATGCCTGCTCTAGGCGGCCCCACAGGCGTGAGTCCAATCCGTGGCTGTCGTACATGCCGCGAACGGCTTTGATCGTCTTCATCCTTTGGCGATTACCTGTGCTTCTTCGGCCTGCTTCTCGGCGACCTTGTCGCGGATCTGACGCTCGAGCGTATCGACCAAGTCTTCGTTTTTAATCTTGCCCGCGGGCGACCCCGACACATACAGCAGATTATTAGGCGTGCCGCCGGTCAACCCGACGTCGACCTCTTTGGCCTCGCCGGGCCCGTTCACGATGCAACCAATAACCGCGACGTCCAGCTTGGTCGAGACGTCCTCTAGGCGCATTTCTAGCTCGTTCATGGTTTTGATCACATCAAAGTTCTGACGTGAGCAGCTGGGGCAGGCAATAAAGTTAATGCCACGACTACGAATCCCCAAAGATCGCAGGATGTCGTAACCGACTTTAACTTCCTCGACCGGATCGGCAGCCAATGAGACCCGCAGGGTGTCGCCAATGCCGTCATTCAGCAGCATGCCCAGCCCGATTGCAGACTTCACGCTGCCCGAGCGGAAACCGCCGGCCTCGGTGATGCCCAGGTGCAACGGCTGCACGATCTGGTCGGCGATGGCGCGATAAGCCCCGACCGCCATGTGCACATCAGAGGCCTTGAGGCTGACTTTGAAATCTTGGAAATCCAGACGGTCAAAGTAGTCGATATGACGCATGGCGCTCTCGACCAAGGCGTCTGGGGTCGGCTCGCCGTATTTACGCTGCAGATCCTTTTCCAGGGAACCGGCGTTCACGCCAATACGAATCGGGATGCCTTTGTCGCGAGCGGCTTGTACGACCGCTTTGACGCGGTCCTCGCGGCCGATGTTGCCCGGGTTAATACGCAGACAATCAACGCCTAACTCGGCGACTTTCAGTGCAATTTTGTAGTCAAAGTGGATGTCGGCGACCAGCGGTACGTCAACCTGCTGGCGAATCTGGCCAAAGGCGTCAGCCGCCTCCATGCTGGGCACCGAGACACGCACGATATCGGCGCCAGCCTCGACCACGGACTGTATCTGGGCAACGGTGGCTGCCACATCGGTGGTCTCGGTGTTGGTCATGGTCTGAACACTGATCGGCGCATCACCGCCGACCTGAACGTTTCCGACCTGAATGGGGCGCGAGACGCGTCGTTTAATGCTGTGTTGGAATCTCATACAACCTCAGGGGAGCTGAATCCGGGCAACGTTTTGAC
>CBFHLC010000043.1:0-17151 GCA_965656605.1 Litorivicinus sp.
CACAAACACCTGTGTGATGGCGCTGTCCTGGGCCAGTTTCCAAGCCAAGGCGTGTTCACGACCGCCGCTACCAATAATCAGTGCTTTCATATCAATATCCCTTAGTGACGGAAGTGGCGCATAGAGGTGAAGACCATTGCCAGACCGGCCTCGTTGGCTGCAGCAATGACTTCATCATCGCGAATGGAGCCGCCGGGCTGGACGACAGCGGAGATACCGGCCTGTGCGGCAGCATCAATGCCATCGCGGAAGGGGAAGAACGCATCCGAGGCCATAACACTGCCGGGTACCGTCAATCCTTCGTCTGCCGCTTTGATGCCGGCGATCTTGGCACTGTAGACGCGACTCATCTGACCGGCACCCACACCCACAGTGACATTGTCACGGGCGTATACGATGGCATTCGACTTGACGAACTTGGCGACAGTCCAGGCAAATTTCAGATCCCGTGTTTGCTCTGCGGTGGGCTGCACTTTGCTGACGACCTTCCAGCTCTCGATGTCCGCCATGTCGCGATCCTGGACCAGCAAGCCGCCGTTGACTCGCTTCCAGTCGTAGCCGCTGCCGCGCAGAGACAAATCGCCTGTGCTTAGCACACGCACGTTCTGTTTGGCCGCACAGATGCTGAGGGCTTCGTCACTGACGCCGGGTGCAATAATGACTTCAACGAATTGACGATCAATGATGGCCTTGGCGGTGGCCGCATCCAGCGGGCGGTTGAAAGCAATAATGCCGCCAAAGGCGCTGGTGGGGTCGGTTTTAAATGCCGAGTCATAGGCCGCGGCAATGCTGTCAGATACCGCGACTCCACATGGGTTTGCGTGCTTTACGATTACGCAGGCGGGTGCGTCGAATTCGCGCACGCACTCCAGTGCGGCATCGGTATCCGCGATGTTGTTAAAGCTCAGTGCCTTGCCCTGTAGCTGCTGGGCGCTACCGATGTGAGAGCCCTGACTTCCGTCGCGGTAAAAGGCTGCTTGTTGATGAGCGTTCTCGCCATACCGTAGCGTCTCGCCGGCGCTCAGATTTAGCGTCATGGCGCTGGGGAATGCTTGGCCCTCATCGGCGGTTTGTTCGGCCATCCATTGGGCAATCGCTCCGTCGTACTGTGCGGTGTGGGCGTAGGCCTTGGCCGCAAGTTTTTGGCGAGTGGGGTAGGCGATGCCGCCATCTTGGATCTGCTCTAACACGCCAGCGTAGTCAGACGGGCTGGTCACGATGCTGACCCAGGCGTGGTTTTTTGCCGAGGCTCGAACCATGGCGGGACCGCCAATGTCGATCTGCTCAACTGACTCTGCGTAGTCTGCGCCGCGGGCCAGCGTCTCTTGGAAGGGATAGAGGTTGACCACCACCAAATCAATTTGTGGGATGCCGTGTTCTGCCATGACATCCATATCGACGTCGCGACGCCCTAGCAGGCCGCCGTGAATCTTGGGATGCAGAGTTTTAACCCGTCCACCCATGATCTCTGGAAATCCCGTCACTTCACTGACGCGTGTTACTGCCAAGCCGGCGTCTTCGATGGCCTTGGCGCTGCCGCCAGTCGACAGAATCTCGACACCTGCGTCGACCAAGCCGCGAGCTAGATCAATCAAACCGGTTTTGTCTGAAACACTGACCAGTGCGCGTTGGGGTTGGATCGGTTGGGTCATGCTACTCCTCACAATAGGCCATGTTTGGCCAGTTTCGTCCTGAAGGTTCCGCGCGAGATGCCTAGCATCTTCGCTGCGATGGATTGATTGCCGCCGGCTAATTCTAAAGTCATTTCTAATAACGGCCCCTCGACCTCATGGGTGACTAGCGAATACAAATCCCGCGGGGGCTCGCCTTCTAGCGAGCGAAAATAGTCGGTTAGGGCCAGGGTCACCGCTTGCCGTAAGCTCAGATCGCGGCTCATGCGGCCAACCACTCGAGCTGCTCCTCGGCCTGCTCGATTTGGTTAAAGTCTTTTAGTTTCTCCACAGACCAGTCGGCGTTTTCCCAATACCAGCGCAGGTGCTTGCGAGCGAAGCGCACGCCCATGAACTCGCCGTAGAAGTCATGCAGGGCACGCAGGTGCTGCTCAATCACCGCGATTCTCTCGTGGGTGGGGATGTCGGTACGAGGAGGGAGGCCGCGCAGGTGCCGGTCCGTTGACTCGATTAACCACGGATTACCCTGGGCGGCGCGTCCAATCATGACTGCATCCGCGCCGGACGCGTGAAGCACGTTGCGTGCGATCGCAGGCGAGTTGATATCTCCGTTGGCAATCAGAGGCATGTCAGTGACCTCGCGGACCCGAGCCAGTGTGTCGTGCTCGGCCTGCCCCTTAAAGTGTTGCTGACGAGTGCGCCCATGCAGCACCATCGCCTGGATTCCAATGGCATCCGCCATTTGTGCCAGTTTGATTGCAGTTGGCGTTTGCGCATCCCAGCCGGTACGGGTTTTCAACGTGACTGGAATGCTGACGGCATCGACCACGGCTTGCAGCATCGACTGCACCCGAGGCAAGTCGCGTAACAGTGAAGATCCAGAGGCAGCCCCGCAGACTTTTTTGGCCGGGCATCCTAGGTTTATATCTACAATGTGAGCGCCGCGGTCTTGTAATTCTCGAGCGGCTTGCGCCATCGCGCCGGGTTCGGCCCCGGCAATTTGGACCGAGATCAGGCCTGGATTGTTATCGAAGTTCAGGCGGGTTTGGCTTTTGTTGCTGCCCCACATACGAGTGTCAGAGATCAGCATTTCTGTGGTGGCTAGGGCGGCGCCGTATTCAACGGAAATTTGCCGGCAGGGGCGATCACTGACGCCAGCCATGGGCGCGAACAAGACCTGTCCATCAATGTCGTAATCGCCGATACGCATGGCGTTCTCTGCAACGTTTGAGGTCGCGGATATTACGTGAAATTCGTAATTCGGGCGAGAGAAATTAGCGGCGGGTTGCGAGGGTTTTTTGGGTGGGTTCTGCCAGTTTGAACTCGACTGACGCCACATCGGCAATCGATAATGCAGTTTCTAGATAAATCTCATCCTGCTGCAGATACTGATCCGGCGTAAAAATGCGCGATTGACGATCGCCTGAAGAATTTAAAACCACCAGTTGCAGGTTAGGCGGCGGATTGTTGACGGCCTTGAGTGATTCCAATCTTGCTTTGATTTGCACGCCTTGCTCGATGGGGTCTAGTCGCACGGGGCTGATGTGCCAACTAGGGGGCGCCGGTTTTATTTCGTATAAATTGCAGCTCATAAATTCACATAATGGCTGCTGAAGCCTGGCAACGCGGGCGTGAGTCCATCCTTGCCCAGTCATCATCAGAAAGCCGAAGATGCTGCCGCCGACGATAAGGCATGCACCGATGAAGCCTGCGGATCCCCATCCAAACAGGCGTTTACGTGGCGATTGTGGTGCGGGTCTAGGCTCGACTGAACCTGCAGGCCCTACATATCCGCATCGATCGCAATCAAGTAGCTCGACTTGATCCATGGTTAGAGTTTGATCGACGCGCGCGCCACATTGACTGCATGAATTCATGCAGTCAATTTAGTGCTTAACCCTCAGGTTTGCTGTGAACCAATAGACAGGTCCTAGCGCTTGCGACCGCTGAGTCGACACCACTCGCCCGATGCGGCCGGCGGATCAAAATCAATGTCTGGGTAGGCGGCCATGACGTCCTCGGCCTGCTCGACCAATAAGCCTGATAGCACCAGATAACCACCCGATTCCAAATGACCTGACAGAACTGGGGCCAGCTCTTGCAATGGGCCGGACAGGATATTGGCAATCACCATCGGGTAGGGCTTTTGTGGTGAAAAGTCCTCGGGCAATGCTGTTGTGATGTGGGCGTCCAGACCATTACGTTGGGCATTGTCCTGCATCGCCAATAAGGCCTGCGGATCAATGTCAGTGCCGTCTGCTTGCCGCGCGCCTAGCATCAATGCCGCCAGTGCTAAAACGCCGCTGCCACAGCCAAAGTCCAAAACGCGATCTGGCATCTGCACCATCGAATCAAGATATTCAAGGCACAGGGCGGTGGTGGGGTGCGTGCCGGTTCCGAAGGCCAGCCCTGGATCCAGTCGTAAATTGACCGCATCCGGTTGGGGGCAGGGATGCCAGCTAGGAACGATCCACAAACGTTGGCCGAATCGCATCGGCTGGAATGCATCCATCCAGACGCGGGTCCAATCTTGGTCTTCGATGTCGCTGATGACGATATTGGGCGCGTTGTCGCCCAATGCGTCGACCAGGGCGTTGTGACACGCCGCTCGAATCAGTGAATCGTCCTCGTCTTGGCCAAAAATGGCTTGGATTTGGCAAAGCGGCCATAAAGGCGCGGCACCCGGAGGCGGTTCGAACAGTGGGTTGTCAGCCGCATCGGTAATACTGACGGCCAACGCACCGTTGTCTTCCATTACCTGCTCGACGACCTCAACCTGCCCCTGAGTCACTGCCAGCCTGAGCGCGCGCCAATCGCTCACAGTCCTAGTTTCTTTTCTAGGTAGTGAATCGACACGCCACCCTCACGGAAGCCCTCATCGGCACACAGGTCCTGATGTAGAGGGCCATTGGTTTTGACGCCGTCGATGATCATCTCGCCCAATGCAATCTGCATGCGATCCAGTGAGCCGACGCGCGTGTCGGCGTGAGTTAGGATCTTGGCGATCAAAGAATCGTAGTGCGGAGGTACCCGATAGCCTGAGTAGATATGCGAGTCGACGCGTACGCCCGGGCCACCCGGCGCATGCCAGGTGTTGATCAAGCCGGGTGAGGGCAAGAAGCTGATTGGATCCTCGGCATTGATTCGGCACTCGAATGCATGGCCACGGACCTGAATGTCTTCTTGTTTCATCGACAGCTCAAGTCCACTGGCGATACGCAGCTGTTCAGCCACGATATCCGTGCCGGTAACGAGTTCTGTGACCGGGTGCTCTACCTGAACGCGAGTGTTCATCTCGATAAAGTAGTAGCCGCCATCTTCGTAAAGGAATTCGAAGGTGCCAGCGCCGCGATAGCCAATCGTCTTGCAGGCTTTTACGCAGGCTTGGAAGACCGCTTCGCGAGCTTCGGGGTCCAGATCGGGTGCCGGCGCTTCTTCGATCACTTTTTGGTGACGACGCTGCAGTGAGCAATCGCGATCGTACAGGTGAACGGCGTTGCCGTGCTCGTCAGCCAGCACCTGGATCTCTACGTGACGGGGGCGCAGCAGGAATTTCTCCATGTACACCGTGTCATCGCCAAAGGCGACGCGGGCTTCGGCCTGGGTCACTTCAATTGAGTTGATCAGTTCGGCTTCTTCGTTAACGACTCGCATGCCGCGTCCACCACCGCCTGAGCTGGCTTTGATGATCACGGGATAGCCGATGCGTTTGGCGATCGCTTTGACTGCGGCAGGGTCGCTGGGTAGAGGGCCGTCAGAGCCGGGCACCGTTGGCACACCCGCTTTTTTCATGGCGGCAATTGCGCTGACTTTGTCGCCCATCAAGCGTATCGTTTCGGCGCGTGGGCCGATAAAGATAAAGCCGCTTTCTTCACAGCGTTCTGCGAAGTCGGCGTTCTCGCTCAAAAAGCCGTAGCCTGGATGGATTGCATCGGCTTCGGTGATCTCTGCGGCAGCGATCAGCGCAGGTACATTCAGGTAGCTTTTGGCGCCCGGGGCGGGGCCGATACAGACCGATTCGTCTGCCAGGCGCACGTGCATCAAGTCGCGGTCGGCACTAGAATGCGCGGCGACGACTTTAATGCCTTGTGCGCGGCAAGCTCGCAACACCCGCAGGGCAATTTCGCCGCGGTTCGCGATAAGGACTTTTTTAACCATTAGTCGATCACGAATAGAGGCTGGTCGAATTCAACCGGATCGCCATCTTGGCAAAGGATGGCTTTGATGGTGCCGGCCTTGTCAGCAGTGATCTGGTTCATCATTTTCATGGCTTCGACAATGCACAGCGGGTCACCGACGTTGACGCTCTTACCCACTTCAGCAAAGTTCGGTGCATCGGGGTTGGGCGCGGCGTAGTAGGTGCCAACCATAGGGCTTAGGACTTGGTGCCCGGCCACAATGCTAGGCTCGCTGGCAGCGGCAGGCGCACTAGAAGCAATAGGAGCGGGCGCAGGCGCTGCAACAGCAACTGGAGCTGCTGCTACGACCGGCGCAGCCGATGCGCGAGTGATGCGAACGGCTTCTTCGCCTTCTTTAATTTCGATTTCGTGAACATCTGAATCGTGCAGCAGCTCGATCAGTTTTTTGATTTTACGAATGTCCATAAGGGTTAAGAGTCCACCTGTAGGGTTTCAAAAGCGGCTTGCAAGCCAAGGCGATAACCAGTCACACCCAACCCCATGATGATGCCGCTGGCAATCGGGCTGAGATAGCTGTGCTGGCGAAAGTCTTCGCGTGCATGCGTATTAGATAAATGAATTTCGATAAAAGGAATTTGTGTGCCCGCTAATGCATCACGTATCGCAACCGAGGTGTGTGTGTATGCCCCCGGGTTGATCAGAATGAAATCGATCTTTTGTTCTAGCGCGTCGTGAATCGCGTCGACCAAATCGCCTTCGTGATTGCTTTGCATGCAATCCAAGTAATGCCCCGTGCTTTGAGCTAGCTCTGATAGTTCTTGCTCGATATCGGCGAGGCGATGGTGGCCGTAGATTTCAGGCTCGCGGGTACCCAATAAATTCAGGTTGGGTCCGTTGATCAATAGCAACTTGGCCACAGCAAATCCTTCTATGCAGTTCGCGCAAGTTTGGAGTAATTGCCGCTAAAATCCAAGAAAAAGCCGAGTTTTATTCGGAAATGATCGTCAGCAGGCGTTTTTCGGGTGGGTAGCAAAATCCGCTGTCGGCACACCCTTGCAGCTCAAGCCACATTTCGCCAGCCGGAGCGGGTGAGAGTTGGGTGCTGAACTGATGGCGCATGACATCGATTTCACCCCGTAGGGGATCGATGACTCGATCCAGCGCGGGCAGTGACCACTGCAAAGGGGTTTGGTTGTCAGCCGTGATGACGGCGGGTTGGAAGTCTTTGACGTACAAATAAAAGCCGTCGCGCACATCGACATCGATCTGCCACCCCTGCTCAGTTTGTTGGGCGATTGCAGAGAACGCCTCGAACGAAGGCGGATAGGTAGGACTATTCGCCGATGCCCCCATACCCAACGAGGTGATCAAAGCGATGACACAAGTGATAGTCTTTAACACGTAGTTCTCCAAGGGATGTATATGAGCCAGCACAGTGACACCATTATAGACGCCGTAAACAATGCCAAGAAGCCCGCCTGGTTGCACTGGCTGGGGCGGGCCTCGCTGGTGGCCTTGGTGCTGATCATTGTTTTAAGTGTCGTATTGGGCTTTTGGTTTAGTCAAGTGCCGCAGCGCCTGAGTCCGCAGACCGTGATCGAGCAAACCCACCAGGGAGCTCAGCCGCGGCCAGGATCTGTCACCACGGCCAGCCTGCTGCGTGTAACGCAAACGCTGTTGGATAAGCCAGGCGGATACCTAAGCAATGACATCACCCCACCGGGCATCGTGCTGGACAACATGCCAAATTTTGAGTGGGGCGCATTGGTTCAAAGTCGTGATCTGGCGCGGGCCATGCGTAAGGACTTTAGTCGTTCGCAGTCCCAGTCAACTGAAAACCCTCATTTGGTCGTCGCCGAGCCGGCCTTGAACTACGACTCCGAGAAATGGTTCCCCGCTGCCGAGTCCAGCTATCGCAAAGCCGATCAGGCCCTGCAGCAGTATCTGGCCGAACTGTTGGATCCTGCACAGCCTAACAGCCAATTTTTCGCGCGAGCAGACAATCTTGGTAGCTGGTTGTCTGATGTGGAGACTCGACTGGGTTCCTTATCACAGCGACTCAGCGCCAGTGTAGGGCAGGTGCGAATCAATACTGACTTATCTGGCGAGTCTGCCGCTGAGCAGTCCACGCCGGCTCCGGATGCGCAAGTTATTCAAACGCCGTGGAGTGAGATTGACGATGTCTTTTACGAAGCGCGTGGGTCCGCATGGGCGCTGATCCAGTTCCTGCGTGCAGTCGAGGTAGATTTCGCGGGGGTGCTAGAGGATAAAAACGCCACGGCATCTTTACGCCAAATCATTCGTGAGCTGGAGGCCACTCAAGACACGGTGTGGAGCCCGATCATCATGAATGGGTCGGGTTTTGGCATGTTCGCTAATCACTCGTTGGTGATGGCCAGTTACATCAGCCGTGCGCACTCAGCAATCACTGACATGCGCACCCTACTGAGCGACGGTTAATCGAATGAAGCAAACAGGCTGGCCAGAACAGATTCGCCTTTCTCGCGCAGCTGTTCTGGGCTGACAGGGGTCCTCCCCTCCCAGAATAGGTGCTCCTGTGGCAGCTCCTCCAGGAAACGTGAGGGCGATGTTTCGACTTTCTCGCCACCCATGCGACGGGCGTTGCAGTAAGTAATAGTCAGTTCGCGCATCGCCCGAGTTACACCAACATAAGCCAGGCGGCGCTCTTCCTCGACGTTCTCTGATTCAATGCTGGCACGGTGTGGCAAGATGTTTTCCTCGCACCCAATCAGGGTGACGTAAGGGAACTCCAGTCCCTTCGCTGCATGCAGTGTGGCCAGTTGAACTCTATCAGAGTCGTCCTCTTCTTCTTGGCGCTCGAGCAGATCTCGCAGGACCAGTTTTCGTATCGAGGCCTCGACCGCCGTCTCGTCTGCAGCTTCGTCTGGCTCTTCCTCGCCTTCGAGTTCGGCATGTTCCTCATCGACTTCGACATACAGATCTTTGCGGATGGCATCGATCAGGAATTGGAAGTTGGCAATGCGCCGCTCGCCTTGTGGCTCGGAGCCGGATTCTGCTCGTAGCCAGTCTTCGTATTCGATTTCAACAAACAGCTCCATAATGGCGCGTAGTCCGTTGCCTTCGTCTAGGGCTTTGCGTTTTTCCCAAATCATTTCAGCGAAGGTTTGCAGGCGTTGGAACTGCGCTTCGTTGAGCTGCTGCGCAAGCCCCAGCTCGTTCATGCAGGAGAGCATGGGTTTGTCGCGCTCACGCGAATATTCGCCCAGTCGCTCTAGGGTGGCGATGCCCAACCCGCGCCTGGGGGTATTAATCACCCGAAGCAACGCGTTGTCGTCATCGGGGTTGAGCAGTAGCCGCAAATACCCCATCGCGTCGCGGATTTCGGAGCGTGAAAAGAAGCTGGTGCCGCCGGTCATTTTATAGGGCACTTTGTAGCGCTGCAGACTCAGTTCGAGCTGCCTGGCCTGATGGTTCGAACGATACAAGATGGCGTAATCGCGGTAGTGCGAGTTCGTTCTAAGGCGGTGATCAATGATGGATCCGGCGACTCGCTCGGCCTCGGCTTCCTCGTTTGCACAGGCCCAGATTTTGATGTCCTCGCCTTCACCCTTGTCCGACCACAGCGCTTTTTCGTGCTCGTGGGGGTTGTTGGCAATTAATTGGTTGGCGGATTTCAAAATGCCGTTAGTCGAGCGGTAGTTTTGCTCTAACTTGACCACTTTGAGGGCAGGGAAATCACGCCCCAACTCGAATAGGTTTTCGGGTCGCGCACCACGCCATGCATAAATGGATTGGTCATCATCACCCACCACGGTCAGCGCCTCGCGCGGGCCAACCAGCTGTTTGACTAGGCGGTATTGCGCGCCGTTAGTGTCTTGATATTCGTCCACCAGCAAGTGGCGGATTTTGTTCTGCCACTTTTGCCGGATCGGCTCGTTGCTCTCTAGCAACCACGTAGGCAGGGCGATCAAATCGTCGAAGTCGACGCAATTGCAGGCTTTTAGGTAGCGCTGAAGCTTTTCGTAAACGCGAGCGAATGTCGCTTCTTCGTCATCGGCTGCATGCGAGAGTGCCTCGCCAGGCGACTTCAGATCATTTTTCCACTCGCTGATGCGGTGTTGAGCGGCTTTGGCTCGATCTTTGTCGACCTCCCCACTGGCTGCCATCATGTCGTTGATAATGCTTTGGATATCATCGCCATCTAAAATAGAGAAGCCGCGCTTCATGCCCAGGGCAGTTAATTCGCGCTTGATGAAGTTCAAGCCAAAGCTGTGAAAGGTACCGACGTTAATGCCGCGCCCTTGGCCTGAGTCTAGCAGCTGATCAACCCGCTCTTTCATCTCGCGGGCGGCTTTGTTGGTAAAGGTTACGGCGTAAATTTTGTTCGCCGGATATTCCAGTGTTTGGATCAAATAGGCCATTTTCCGGGTGATCACGCTGGTTTTACCAGAGCCGGCACCGGCTAGGACGAGCAAGGGTGTGCCGGTGTGTTTGACGGCTTCACGCTGGGCTGGATTGAGTTGAGATAAATCCAAGGGGCTCTCCTAAAAATGGCCGCGCATTCTATCACTGGATCTGCGGGACATGCCTCGGTTTTTAGGCGGCAGGCGCGGTAGGTTTGTGGCATTAAATCTGTCGGAAAAGTCGTATGAAGTCTGCCATTGCCCATTCTCCCGGCCCCTGGGTGTTTGTGGGTGACCCTGAGTTGGGCCGTCGGTTCAAAGTTTTGTTAGATCAGGCGCCCGTTGAATGGCACAGCCACAGACCCGAGCAGGTGCGTGATTGGGATGAGTCCAGTGACTGGGGAACCACCTTGATTCTGGACGCACGTGATCCTGAACAGCCCTGGTTGGGTAGAGTGTTAAGCATTGTCAGTCGGGTCGCGCAGGTCGCGGTGGTGGCCATTGGCGACCCGCACCTCGGCTTCGCCGAGTCCTTGCCCGAATCACAAATGAATCAGTGGAGCGTGGTCCAACTGTGCCGGCTGGCGGGGCAGGCCCGTCATCAACAAATTGCAGGCAACAGTTTAGATCGGGATCCATTGACGGGATGTGCGCGGCGCTCGGTGATTCAGCGCCAGCTAGGGCAGATGCTGTCCCAGTCACTGAGCCGAGAGCAGCCCATGGCCTACGTCTTGGTGGATCTGTCAGGCCTGAAAGAGATCAATGCCCGCCGTGGCGAGCAGGCAGGGGATCGCGTGTTGCAGTCGATCGCTCACGGTTTGCGCAGCACTGTTCGGATGCGTGACACGGTGGCCCGAGTAGACGGCACGACCTTTGCCATCCTATGCCGTCAAATTCGTGGGTCCATGCGAGTTTTCAGTGTCATCGAAAAGATCCAAGATGCGTTAAAGCAAGCGCTTGTTGAAACCAAAAGCCAAGACCTGGTGAGCTTCTCGATCGGGGTGGCGGTGTGTCCTGATGGGGATTTGCAGATCTCTGAGGTGGCGCGCTCAGCCGAGTTGGCCATGGTTCGCGCCAAACGTCAGGGCGCCAATGCCTGTCGCTTCTTCACCTCGGCGATGGGAGTGCAACGTCGTCGGCAGTTAAACATGCAGGCCCGGCTTAGCTGGGCGATCCGTCAGGAGCATTTTTCGCTCAGCTTTCGGCCTCAGTGGTTTTTTGGGGCGGGTCGGGTCAAGTCGATCGAGGCCCGGGTGCATTGGGTTGACCCAGAGTTGGGTTTGCAAGATTACGATGACTGGATGCAGGTCGCGATCGAGTCGGGCTTGTTGAGTCCCATTCGTCATTGGGCGACCCGCCAGTTGTGTGAGCTCATAGCTCAAGTGGATGACGAGGCGTTGCGTTTTTCGATCGACCTCTCGATTCATCAACTGTTAAGTGAAAATTTTGAAGCGACGACCTTAAGTATTTTGAACGAAGCGGGAGTGGCGCCGGAGCGTTTGTGCTTCGAGTTGCAAGAAGGTGAATTGCAGCCCCAGGCCATTCGTCTGATAACGCGGCTGTCCGATCTGGGATTTGTTTGGATGTTGGATCACCTTGGGGCCGGTGGTGTTGATTTTAAGCAGCTGGAAGAATGGCCGCTAATGGGCGTCAAGCTATCAGCGGAACGGGTCGCTCAGGTCGGTCAGAGCGAGCGAATGCTGAAGGGGTTGATCGGTCTGTGCCAATCACTCGGCTTGGGGATAGGCGCGGATGGTGTGAATACCGCCGAGCAGCTTCATCGGCTAGACCAGCTGGGTGTGAATTTTGTGCAGGGTCAGGCGGTGGCGGAGCCAATGTCCCAGCAGGCCTTGCTTGAGTGGCTGCCGGCGCAGGTGTTAACCAAACAGCCCATGTAGATACCATTGTTGAGTACGAAGGTCTTTAAACAGCCACACCAAGGCACCCTCCTTGATGGCGACGTGGTAGTCACGTCGAGCGCCCTGGTCCTGCCACCAATGCGCCTCAATGCGTTCTGGCCCTCTTAGAAACTCAATGCGCTCTAACTCATGCGGCGCCATCGCCAATGGGCTGGGCAACAGCCAGGTGGGGCGTGGCGAGTTAAAGGTTGAAGCAGGCTCTTGTTCATCTAGATTGAAGGCGGTTTGCGTATTGGCTTTTTCGGGTAGCCAGGCGGGCTGTATGTGTAATCCCTGTAAGGCATGCTCGCCGAGTCGAGCTCGCAGGGCATTGAGCAGTTCAGCTTGGGTATCTTGGGGCTGCGGTGTCATCAAATCCGGCGTCTCGCCCCGCCAGTCCCGAAAGTCCTGAGAGTGCAGTCGAATGTCATTAACCGGTGCGCTTAGGCTGAGCTTGGCCAGGTGCAATTTTAAGGGCTCCATCATTTGCTCTGCGCGATGCAGACCCTGACCCAAATTGAGCGCCAACGATTGAGTGTTACGATCCTCGTTGATCAGCTCTAAGCTGAGCTTCAGGCAGCTCCATTGGCGGGTTTTTAAAAAGCCCATGAGTTGATCCAGCAAATGCTTGATGGGAAACGCCAGTGCTTGGGCGCTATGACAAGGCTGTTGCAGGCACAAGGTCGATTCAAAATGATCTTTGGGTTGCCACAGTGGGCGTGGGTCGGCTTTGCGCCCCAATAGCAAATCCAGATAGTGCTTCAGCTCAATTGGGAACCGTCTAGCCAAGTCGGCCGATGAAAACTGCAGCACATCTTGAATTTTATTGAGCCCCATGGATTGCAGCTTTTGGCGCAAGCCGGCGGGCAGCGGCAGGCTGTGCAGCGGTATGTGATCTAGCCACTGGCGAGCCTGCTCACGATCCAAGGTTTGCCACTGCAATCGTGCCAATTGGATTGCTGCTTCAGGATTGGGGCCCAGCCCTAGGCGGCACCGGCCGATGTGTTTCAGGGTACGGTGGTGCAGGCGCTGCCACAGGGATTCCAAGCTGCCAAATAGCCGTTCGCTGCCAGCTACCTCGACGACCAGTAATGAATCTTGCCAATGCACCCAGCTGCTATGCCGATACGCCCAGTCAGCTTGTTGCTGCATCAAGCCGTGTTCAGTTTTGCTGTGCCTGGGGTACAGGCTGATCTGGTCACTCAGGGCCAATGCGGTGTCTTGGCTGACGCCGGCATGAGCGCCGAGGTTCTCTGCGGTTGAATCTGCGCAAATTACGAGGCCTTTCTCCACCACGCAGCAAGGCGAGGGGGCGCCTGCGGCTCGCGCAGCTGCCAGGGGCAAGTCATCTGCCAAGATCGCAAGATAAATGCGCCTCATAAGCTCAGCTGCAAACTGGGCTGGCTGACAATGTGCGGCTTGGGGTCTAGGTGCACGGGCTTAAATTGCGCGGGTTTGGGCCTGGTAGGCTGGCACGCTTGAGCCGCCAATAAGGGCAGGGCGATAGGCTGGCGCTGTGGGCCACCTCTTTGCCGCTGTACTTGAACTTCGATTTGGCCGGGCTGAGATGCAGCAGGCCACAGCGCAATGCGGACGTGGGTTCCCGCATCTAATGACCAGCTGCCGTCGTGCATCAGATGCGCTAGTGAGCGGCCTCGTTCAGCCGCCATTTGTAGGCGACGCAGTGCTTTGAGTGCTGGAGCCTGACGCAACCAACTAAGGGCGCTATCGACGCACCCTGACTGAAGGCAGCGCTCTAAGGCCCACAACGCATCCCCTTGATTTTGGGTGCGCAGGATCAGGCAGCGAGACAAGTCCAGTCCCGCTTGCTGCAGCGCTTGTGCGCAGGGCTGCATGGGGGGATCTAGCCAGATCCATAGACGGTGTTCGGCTTGAGCTAAACTCGGTAGCAGTAACTGCAGCTCGCCCATTCCATCGCCTTGGGTCTGAATCTCGATTAAACCGTGGTAGGGCCAGCCTCCGCCCGCCAATAGCGAGTCTAATTGAGCGTGACCGGTTGAGCGTCCACGAGTTTTGGCGGACAACTCACCGGCCCAGACCTGCCCTTGGTCTAAGAGGGTTTGCAATACAGCGGATTTCATACTGTTAATTTATACAGTATCGACTATGTGTTTAGTCAAGCTCTCAAGTGCTATTCTTTAAGAAAAGTAATCCTCTAATAATTGGAACCTGCATGACGCTACGCCGCACTAAGATTGTTGCCACACTTGGACCCTCTACGGATTCTGCTGAAAAAATCGATGCCCTGATTCAGGCTGGCGTGAACTGCGTTCGCATGAACTTTTCTCATGGTGATGCTCAAGACCACCGCCAGCGTGCTGACTGGGTTCGTGCGTCTGCTAAAAAACAAAATGTCCAAGTGGCTTTATTGGCCGACTTGCAAGGTCCCAAGATCCGCATTGCACGCTTTGCTGAAGGCCCAATCGAGCTGAGTGCCGGTGACGAATTTGTTTTGGACGCCGGCTTAGATCGCGATGCAGGCGATCAGCGTCAGGTCGGTATTGACTACAAAGCCTTGCCCCAAGACTGTGCGGCGGGTGATTTGCTGCTACTGGACGACGGACGAGTCACTCTGCGGGTTGAGTCCATCAGTGGCGAGCGCATTACTACTCGCACCGAACGTGCTGGTGTCTTGAGCAACAACAAAGGCATTAACCGTCAAGGCGGTGGTTTGAGTGCGCCCGCGTTGACTGAAAAAGACTTGCTGGATTTGCAGGTGGCGGTTGATATTGGTGTCGATTACATCGCCATTTCATTCCCCCGTAATGCGGCTGATATGCGCCAAGCTCGCCGCGAGATGGCAGCCGTCGGTGGCAGTGCAGCCCTGATTGCAAAGATCGAACGGGCAGAGGCGGTGGCGGATCACGCAACACTGGATGCGATCATTCGTGAATCCGATGGCGTGATGGTGGCCCGTGGTGATTTGGGCGTCGAGATCGGGGATGCGTATTTGGTGGGCGTACAAAAGCGCATCATTCAGCGTGCCCGAGCCTTGGATCGAGTGGTGATTACCGCGACGCAGATGATGGAATCGATGATTTCCAGCTCACTGCCGACCCGTGCTGAAGTCTTTGACGTGGCCAATGCGGTGCTCGACGGAACCGACGCGGTGATGTTGAGCGGCGAGACAGCAGCGGGTGATTACCCGATCGAGACGGTTGAAGCCATGGCGCGTACCGCTGAAGGCGCCGAACGTGAGCCGGAAGCGCGCATTAGCGATGAGCGTTTGGAGCAGAAGTACAGCTCGCATGATGAGGCGATTGCCCTGAGCGCGATGTACGCCGCTAACCGCCTTAAGGGTGTGGTGGCTATTTTGTGCTTGACCGAATCTGGTTCAACGCCCCGTTGGATGAGTCGTATTGGATCGCACCTGCCGATTATTGCTCTGACCCGCGAATCAAAGTCGCTGGGTCGTATGGCGCTATACCGTGGCGTATTTCCTATTGAGTTGAACTACGAGTCGATGTCCAGCGTGCGCGTTGACGAGATGGCGGTACGTTCTGCCGCCGAGCTAGGCTATTTAAAGGCCGACGATTTGGTGATCTTTACCAAAGGGGACAATTTGGGCCAGCATGGTGGGACCAACACCATGAAAATCCTACGCGTCGGAGATTTTCTGTAAGTGAAAATCCTAATCGCAGTTTTTCTATGGGCGATTAGCTGTTACACCGTGGCTCAAGAGTGGGTCACGGAAAACGGTACACGTGTCGAGTGGGTATCTGAATCCCTGGACATGCGCCCTGGTCAAACTCATTGGCTAGGCTTGTCGATTACGCCTGCTCCGGGTTGGCATACCTATTGGCGGAATGCCGGAGCGGCTGGCGCACCGGCCACCTTCGATGTTCAACCCAACCCGGCGGTCATTGTGGGCGGTTTGCGATGGCCTGCTCCACAACGCAAAGTGTTCAGCGGGCTCAACGTCTATGGATACGAGAAGCCCGTATTGCTGGCGATGCCTGCGGTGCTGACGCAGCCTCGCGAGGTTCAGCTGACGGCTCAAGCCAGCTGGCTGGTGTGCGCCGAGCTGTGCATCCCTGAAAGTGCTCAGCTATCAATACAACTAGCTCCCGGTGCAGGAGAGCCCTCCGACTTAGCCAAGCGTTTTGCCCAAACCCGGGCGCAATGGCCGGCCGCAGATCCGTTAGCAGGTCTTTGGGATGCGACCGGACGCGCCAGCGTTCAACTGCCGCCAGGCGCAAGCCAAGGGCAATGGGCGTTTTTCCCCTACGACAATCAGATTTGGCCGGCGGATCAATATCAAGAAGTTCAGGCTTTTGATGATCGTGTGGTGTTTGACGTTCAGTCCAGCGAGGCATGGCCCAAGGGCGAGCTGGTTAACCTGCAAGCCAATCAAAGCTGGCGGGTCGAGTTTCAGGCCGGCTCAGTAACCGCCTCAATGGCTTTACTATGGATGTCCTTGGCGGCTTTTGCCGGCGGTCTTATCCTGAATCTAATGCCCTGTGTTTTTCCTGTGTTATCGATCAAGGCTATGGGCTTGGTCAATCTATCCCAGTCCGAGCGCATTCAGCGTCGTCGTAAGGGCCATGCCTTTTTGGCTGGAGTCCTATTCAGTTTCGCCGTGTTGGGGCTGATTTTGCTCGGTTTGCAGCAGGCGGGAGCGGCCATTGGCTGGGGTTTCCAGTTGCAGTCGGTATGGTTTGTTGGGGCGATGGCGTTATTGATGGCGGTACTGGCCGCATCAATGTGGGGCGTGTTCAAGTTAGGTGGCTCGATGATGGGGGCTGGTCAGGCGCTGACTCAGCGGTCGGGGTATCAGGGCGAGTTTTTCACCGGCGTGTTGGCCGTGCTGGTGGCCAGCCCCTGTACCGCGCCATTTATGGGGCCGGCATTGGGTTTTGCGCTGGCGTCGGACGCATGGGTGTTAATGACCATTTTGATGGCATTGGGCCTGGGCTTTGCCGCACCGATGTGGCTGATCCACCAGCTCGAAGCGCCAGCTAAACGCCTGCCTAAGCCCGGGGCTTGGATGCAAACCTTGCAGCATGTCTTGGCCTTCCCAATGCTGGCCACCGCTGGATGGCTGGCTTGGGTCGCGTCCCGGCAATTGGGTTTTGGG
>CBFHLC010000044.1:0-16291 GCA_965656605.1 Litorivicinus sp.
TGGTGATGACCCCGTCAGCGCGCCCTACAGGAAGTAGGAAGTGCCGGGCGACGCAGGAGCTAAAGCCCGGCCCAAGCTTTAATTAAGCAAGGAAGCCCCGTCGCGTAAGCGCCGGGGCTTTTTTGTGCTCGTTAGTTCAGTAAATACGCTACTCAACGCTGGAGCGACGACTATCGGCCCAGTATGCTCGAGAGATGCAGCGCCGAAATAACACCATCAAGGTTGGGTTCGTCTTAATCCCTGGGTTCGCGATGACGTCATTTTCTCTGGCGATCGAAGCGTTAACCGCCACGAATCGAGTCTCTGAATCTCCCTTATACGACTACATTGCATGCTCTCCGGATCTGGCGAAGGGTGAGTTGGTGCTGTCGTCTAGCCAACTCCACGTTGCAACCACAGCGGCGCTTGACCAGGGCTTGGCCTGTGACATTGTGATTGTTTGCGCGTACCAAGAGGCCCCGTCGTATCAGCATGCTTATTTGCAGCGGAAGTTGTTTGCGGCCCACGAGATGGGCAAAACGGTCGTCGGCATATCCTGTGGGGCATTTATTCTGGCTCGCGCCGGGCTAGTCGATCGGTCCGTTTGCACCTTAGTGCCGGATTATCGTCGATTATTTTCTGAGTTATTTCCAGCGGCGACGATCCAGAACAGTATCTTTACGGTGCAAGAGCGGCTGTTAACCAGCGCTGGTGGCACATCTACGCTAGACATGATGCTGTACCTGATCGGTACCCACCAGGGGATTGAATTAATCCGGCTGGTAGCTCGTCAATTCATGCAGGACCGGGTCCGGACCCACGAGCAGATAGATATGACGCAGCGCCATTTGGGGTTGCGGATCAAGTCTGTCGTCTTGGGGAACGCAGTAGAGATGATGGAGCGCAACGTAGAGGAGCCGCTTACGATTGCAGAGCTAGCCAGCAAAGTTGGTACGACTCCTCGCAATCTGGCCGTGGTCTTTAATAAACACTTACAGACTACGCCGGGACGTTACTATTTAGAGATGCGTCTACGGGTGGCGAAAGAGATGCTGACACAGACGGATCTAAATCTGTCCAATATCGCTCTGGCGACCGGCTTTAAGACTCAGAGCCATTTCAGCCGTAGCTTCCGGGCTAAGTACAAAACTGCCGCCTCTACGTGGCGGCAAAACCAATAAGGAATTTAGGATGCTGACACAATTTCCTATCACCCAGCGTTGGGTGCCCACCAATCCCACCGTCATCCAGCTGTATTCAATGGCAACTCCAAACGGCGTAAAAGTCTCGACGATGTTAGAGGAATGCGGGCTGGCTTATGAAGCACACAAAGTTAGTATTCTGGAGGGTGACCAGATGACTCCTGAATTTCTGAGCCTTAGCCCTAACAACAAAATTCCTGCGATTTTGGACCCTAACGGTCCGGATTCGCAGCCCATGGGGCTGTTTGAAACCGGGGCGATCTTGATTTATTTGGCCGAAAAGACAGGACAGTTTCTGTCTAAAGATCCGGCTACGCGTTATCAGACCTTGCAGTGGTTGATGTGGCAAATGGGCGGGGCCGGCCCGATGTTTGGCCAATTTGGGTTTTTCTATAAGTTCGCGGGAAAGGAAGTGCAGGATCCTTTGCCGCAGAATCGGTTTGCCGACGAGTCTCGCCGACTATTGGGTGTTCTGGATCAGCACTTATCGACGCGCACGGTCATGGTAGGTGATGAGTATTCCATTGCGGATATTGCATTGTGGCCGTGGATAAACACGCTGGGTGGGTTTTACGACGCGGCCGACCGGCTAGGGTTGGCCGACTTCAGCCATGTCAATCGTTGGCTTGGTGAGTGCCTGGCTCGACCGGCCTCTCAGGTGGGTTTGAAAACGCCGGCTTAGGTGCTAGCCACCACAGCAACGCTAATACAGCTAGGCCATACAAGGATGCCCAGCCCAGCGTTAAAAATCCGGCGATACACGCAAGGGTTCCGGCAATTGCGACCCATCGCTGGGCACCTCCTAGCAACAGGGTGGCACTGATCATTGCAGCTAAATAGACCAGGATGAAGTGGGCGTTCGCTAAGGTGATCAGCTGAGCTAGGTCCAGCCAGTCTAAATAGAAAACGATGGTCGAGGCGGCGCACACAGCAAAGATCAGGTTTAACGCTGCCACCGGTACTTGACGCTGCGAGCGCCTCGCCAATGCTTGGGGCAACTTACCCTCATCAGCTAAGGACCAAAGGCCGCGGCTAAAGCCATTCAAATAGGTATTCAATGATGCAAAACAGGCAAGAAATCCAAAGACAGATAACAGGGTAACTCCGATGCTGCCCAGACGGTTTTGCGCTAAGGTGAGCAGTGTTCCGGCGCTCACCTCCTGACTGCCTGATGATAGAACCGTCGCGGCGCACAGGTAGTAAACGCAACCCGCGATAACAATCCCACCAACCACGACCCAAGGAATATCCCGCTCAGGGTTTTTAAACTCTTCAGCTAGGTTTGCAACGATCTCCAGCCCCAGAAAACACCACAGCATCAGGCCTGCCGCTGCAAAAATCGGTGAGTAGTCACTGATCACTGGGGTGAGTCCGGCTAGGTTGATAGGCGTGGCTAAGGCCAGTGCGAGTATAAAGACCAGCGTGCCTATGATGATTAGGGTCTGAACAAACGCCGAGGCGCGCAGGCCCGCTCGATTGAGGCCGTAGGCGGTCACCAACACCAACAGCTGTGCCAGCAAGTCAAAGGGGGCCGACAGGGGAATTAGGCGTTCTAGAAAGACCATGGTGAGGAGAAGGGCCGCAGGTAGCCCAACCGGAATCACACTAACCAGCATAAGGGCGGTGACCCACTCGGCGCGGGGCCCTAGGGCTTTGCCGCTCCAATGACTGACCCCACCGGCATGTGGATAGGCTCGTCCAAGCTGACCAAACACCATCGCCATTGGCAGCATGAAGGCGATGAGTAGAATCCAAGAAACCAGCGAAGATTGGCCGGCGATTTGAACGCCCAGGACAGGTACGACAAATACGCTAGAACCCAGCAGGGATGTCGCCAATAGGACCAGACCGCCCAGTCGCCCAAGCTGTGGAGTAGACCGCGACATAGGCGCCCTCGAATTGGAAGGCGCGAAGCATAGCGAGGGAAACTAGATCAGGGAATAGGCGCAGCGCACGCCACCCCATTGCTGACCATGCACCATGATCGGGCAGCTCAGATCGGATAGGACTTCACCAGTGTCGCGGCGGTAGGTCAAGATCATATGATCACGATCATGGCTGCCGGCAGTCTTTCCGACGCGGTCGGTAAAGATTCGCTTGGTCCGGTTGCCCGCCAGATCTTTTTGCGGATCGCCAGTCAGCGGCTTACAAAAGCGATTGTTATGAGTGGGGACATAGCCATTAGGGTCGATCGCAATCATGTAAATCAGCCAGTCGTGGGCATCTAACGCGGCCTCTTGGATGGGGGGCAATAGGCGATCGAAAACAGCGTCGTAGCGGGTCGAGAACCGTTCGGGATTTGTGCCGGCCACGCTGCGGTACTCGCGATCCCACAGATCGGCCTTTGACAGAGTGCCCTGAGCCAGTGCCGATTCAAGGCACAGCGATAACTGGCGAGCGGTGTCTTTGCAAATCTGAATGGCTTGATGGTGGCGCGGGTGGCTGGCGCCCGCGGTCGTTTTGAAGACCTCTAAGGTGTTACGCATGAATCCGGTTTGCTGGGTCAGGGACCCAGACAAGCCTTCTAGGTCCTGAGCCAAGGCCTTGTTTTGATCATTGATGTCGGCAATTTTGGCCAGGGCGTCGGCGGCTGAGCTCACTCCACTGGTTTGTTCTTGGCTGGCCCTTTGAATCGACGTGACAGCGCCATTAAACCCTTGGATCCCGGTAAAGACTTCGTCCATCAGGCGTTTGACGTCCTGTGCTCCTTGCTGCCCCGATTGGGTGGCCTGTGTCACGTTGCCTAATAATTCACGAACATGTTTGCTTTGCTCGCCCGCGCGTCCGGCGAGGGCCCCAACTTCTTGGGCGACTACGGTAAATCCTCGGCCCGCCTCACCGGCACGGGCGGCTTCAACCGATGCGTTGAGTGCTAGCAGGTTTGTTTGGAATGCGATTTGATCGATCGCCTCTAGAATTTGTGAGGTTTGATCAACCTGATTCTGGATGCCATCCATCTGCTCGCTGGTTTGTTGCAACGCCAGTGCGCCGCGTTGGGCGGCTTCGATCAGCTGTTCACTTTGCCTGGCCAAATCATTAGTGCTTTCTAAGTTGCCACTGATCGTGCTTTCTAATTCGCGCATGGCGCCGGCTGTCTGCTCCAGCTCGCCGGCGGCTAGAACGGTTCGTTCTGATAGGCGCCCTGCTCGTTGGCTTAGCAAATCAGCGGAGTTTTCCACTTCGCCCGCACTGTCCAGTGATTGGCGGATCGATTCATTGAGTGTGGCGAATGCGGCGGCGGCCGATACTCCAAGACGGCCCTTTATTTCAGGTAGATCCGATACATCACATTGGGCAATGGCGTTCAAAGCCGCTTCGAGTTTTTGAGGGGTCGAAGGATCTCGCAAGGTGACCAGCCAGCCGTCGTCAATTTGGCTGACTTTGGCTTGTAACCCCTCGGGTAAGTTGAGCACTTGCCCGTCATTCAAGTCGCGAGCTGCTTTCCAAAAATCATGGTTAGCTACGCAGTGGTTGCTGTCGACCACGTTGCCGTCGGCATCTAGTAGCAGTGTTTTCGCAGGAATAGCGTCGATAAGTGATGGCACAAGAACCTCCTTGGGTCTGTGGTATATCGACGCTGTGATGAAATTCTTAAGGAGCGATGAGTTCTAGATTATCGATCAGCCGAGCACGTCCCAAATAAGCGGCGGCGAGGATCACTAGCTGCTTTTGAGAGTGCCCTGGCGCGGTAAGATTCTGGGCACACCGAATTTCGATGTAATCAAGTTTCAAACCCGCGGCGGTGATGTTTTTGCCCGCTTCGTGCTCGATCATGCCGTAGTCTAAGTTGCCGTTGCGAATTTGTTTGGCTGCCCAGCACAGGGTTTGATAGATCACCGGGGCAATCGAGCGTTCGGCATCGGTTAGATACCCGTTACGGCTGGATAAAGCCAGCCCGTCGGGGGCTCGCCCGGTTGGCACGCCCTCGATGTGAATGGGCAACAGCAGATCGCTAACCATGCGTTTGATCACGGCCAGTTGTTGATAGTCTTTACGGCCAAAGTAGGCGACATCGGACTGAACGATGTTAAAGAGTTTGGCGACAACGGTTGCAACGCCCGTGAAGTGTCCCGGGCGCGAGGCTCCATCCAGGATGTTGCCTAGACTTGGCACCTCTATTTGGGTGTTAACCCCGTCGGGGTACATCTCTCGGACGGTAGGTGCGAATAAGTAGTCGACCCCTTGTTCACTAAGTTTGGCTAAATCTGCATCGAGCGTGCGGGGGTAGGCATCAAAGTCTTCGTTGGGCCCGAATTGCATGGGATTCACAAAGATTGAGGCGACGCTGATATCACATCCTTGTTTGCACGCGCGCATCAGATCCATATGGCCGTCGTGTAGGTTGCCCATGGTCGGCACAAATCCAATGGATTGAGCTTGGCTGCGATGCGTTGCGAGCTGTGCTCGCAGACGGCTGATCTCATGAATGACTTGGGTCATGCGTCGAAACGATGCTCGGCTGCGGGAAATTCGCCGTTTAATACGGCATGGTGGAAGCGCGAGAAGCTGTCAGCGGGGGTGTCCCCCGGCTGCGCGAAGACGCGTACAAATCGTGCCAGTTTGTGCGGATTTAAACCCAGCATATCGTGCATGACCAACACCTGTGCGTCGGTGTCTGCACCGGCGCCAATCCCAACCACCGGCAGAGTAGTGGCCTGAGTCAGTTCTGCGGCCAGATCGCTGGGTACGCATTCCAATAACAACATATCGGCACCGGCGTCTTCAGCTGCTTTGGCGGCCTGAAGGGTCGCGGTGCGGGTGGCCTCATCGCGGCCTTGGACTTTGTAGCCACCGAAGCGATGCACAAACTGAGGGGTCAAGCCCAAGTGTACGCACACAGGGACCCCAGCTGCGTTCAACGCATCAATGACAGGAACTAAGCGCTCATCCCCTTCAATTTTGACGATCTCTGCACCGGCCTGCATCAGGGCTTGTGCGGCATCTAAGGCTCGCTCGATGCTGGCCGCTCGCATGAACGGCATATCACTCATAATCAAGCAGGTTTTGTTGCCGCGGGCGACGGCTTGGGTGTGATAACAGATGTCCTCGACGCTGACCGGCAGGGTGCTGTCGCGGCCCTGAACCACCATTCCCAAGGAGTCTCCGACCAAGATCATCTCAACATCAGATTGGCTGGCCCAGTGCGCGAACGTCGCGTCATAAGCGGTCACGCAAGTGAATTTTTGCTGGCCTTTGTAATTGCGCAGATGCGCCAGTGTTGTGCGTCTCATTGATCCGTCCATGCCCTGCAAGGGAATGCAGGATGCGTCAAAGGGCGCACGGTATCAGATCTGGTTGCGGGATAGCCAACTTCTAAGGTGGGTCTAGACTTAAGTTCTGCCAATGGAATTAGCACAAAATCACGATGATGCATTTCAGGGTGGGGCAGCGACAGCTCCGCGGTCTGAACCTGCGTGGGTCCCATCAACAGATCAATGTCTAAGGTTCTCGGGCCCCAGTGAATTTCACGAGTGCGGTGATGTGATTGCTCGATTGACTGGGTCAACTGAAGCAGCTGGGTCGGCTGAAGTGTGGTGTCAAGTGTCAGGCATAGATTGATAAAGCAATTCTGCTCTACCGGACCGACCGGGTCTGTCTCGTATAGGCTGCTGACTTCCACCACCGTGGTACGACGATTTAGGTGGTTGATAGCCGATACCAATTGCGCGATGGGCTCGCCTAGATTCGAGCCCAAGCTAAGCCAGTATCGCATCATTTGCGGTAAGGGCGACGCCTGCGGCGCGGGCGATCGTCACGAACGGGAACATCACGTTCGGGCTTAACATCCGGATTTTGCGCTTGAAACTCGGTCCACCAGCGGCCTAGTCCACCTGGAATTTCCTGACTTTGTTCGCGTAACAATAGGAAGTCATAGGCAGCCCGGAAGCGCGGATTGCGCAACATGCTGAGTGCGCGGCGGGTTTGAGTATTCGGCAGACGCAGCTGCAGCTCCCAAATCTCTCGAGTGACCTGGGCAAAGCGGCGAGGTATCGCGACCGTGGAAGAGTTTAAATCGATGGTCACGGCCCCGGCTTTGGCCATCGCGTCAGAGGGGCTTTGGCCCTCGGCCAACAAGGCTTGAAAGCGCTGATGAGCGGCCGGCCACAGCAGGCAGGCGTACAAGAAAGCGGGGTTGACGGTTCGTCCACTACGCAGCCGGGCGTCCGTGTTCTCTAGGGCTTGCTCGATGAGATCCCAATAGGTCGAGTTCTCATCGGATTCAAGGACTGCGCTGGCCTCGGGGAATAGTATTTGATGTAGGCCGTATTCCCATAGGAGTTCGAACGTGTCGGCACCGTGGCCGGCCTGAAGCAGTTTCAATACTTCATCAAACAGACGGCTAGAGGATACGTCAGCCAGCAGGTGGCCCAAATCGAAAATAGGATCTTCGGTCGCTGTGTCGACGCTTAACGGCAATTTACCCAGGAAGCGCACGGCTCGAAGCATTCGAACGGGGTCTTCGCGGTAGCGCGTGGCGGCATCACCGATGATACGCAGGCGTTTGGCTTGGACGTCGTCCCAGGCGTTGCAATAGTCGTACACACAGCGATCTTTGTGGTTGTAGTAGAGCGCGTTGAGGGTGAAATCTCGACGCTTTGCATCGTCCTCGACGCCGCCGCCGTAAACGTTGTCGCGAGTCAGCATGCCTTCGGCGTTTTGACTGGCCTGGCCGGCATGGGCGTCATCGTTGTGACCGGCGCGAAAGGTGGTGACTTCGAAGACTTCAGGTCCAACACGAACGTGAACAATCTGAAAGCGACGTCCGACGATGCGAGCCCGGCGAAATAGGGCGCAGATTTGTTCTGGAGTGGCATTAGTAGCAACGTCGAAGTCTTTAGGAGTCTTGCCCAGCAAGAAGTCGCGAACGCCGCCGCCGACCAAATAGGCCTCGTAGTTGGCGTCGTTCAGTGTCTGCATGATCGACACGGCACCGGCATTTAAGCGGTCTTCGGTAATGCCGTGTACATCGGCCGGTATAACTGAGTGAATAATCGTATCTCCAATAACTCAGCGTATCTTACTCTGACCACGCTCAGATAAGAACTGCCAATAAAAAAGGAGCCGTGGGGCTCCTTTCAGGGTGCTTGCTTGTTCTTTTTGTTCTCGCTCAACTTCGAAGCCTTGGTCCGGTTGTTATTTTTATTCCGGTGTCTTCGTACCACTTCATCCATTGGGTATTTTGTGCGGCTTGTTATTGTTCTTTCCGCTCCGTGTCGTTTGTTATTGTTATCGACGTGAAGGGTATAGCATGTGGCGTGCCAACTTTTCTAAATGCAGTGTTTTCGGTGTTTTTTTGACGGGGCGCGCGATGGTTCCCGTGAACTTGTTACCCTTTTGTTAACAAGTGTTACTTAAAGTGTCACCAAAGGTAACGCTACCCCCCGTTCTTTTTGTTACCTCGCGGTATGCCTTGACGTTGCCGGCGCTCCCACAGCGACTTTCTGCTGATGCCGAGTCGTTTGGCCAGCTCGGTCTCGCTCATGTGATCCTGATGCGCTAATACAAAATGCTGGAAATAGTCTTCCAGGGACATTTGACCTTGAGGCTGTATATCATCGGTTTGAGTCGCCTCAGCGACGGCCGAGGTTTCAGCGACCAGCCCTAAGTGTTGTGGTTCAACCGCATCGCTTTCGGCCAGGATACCGGCGCGCTCGAGTGCGTTCTCGAGTTCGCGCACGTTGCCCGGCCAGCTGTGTTGTTGCAGCGCGACTCGTGCCGATTCGGACAGAAAAAGCCCAGGGCGTTCAAATTTTTCGGCGACGCGCTGCAGGAACACTTCGGCTAGTAGGCCAATATCAGAGCCACGTTCACGCAAGGCGGGTACGGTCAGATCAACCACGTTGAGGCGATAGAACAGATCTTCTCGGAACTGGCCGGCCTCGACCATCTTCCGTAGGTTGCGGTGGGTCGCACAGACCAGTCGAACATCAACTTTGCGGGGGGTCACTTCGCCGACTCGTCGAATTTCTCCTTCTTGTAACACCCGAAGCAAGCGAGCCTGGGCTTCCAAGGGCAGCTCGCCGATTTCATCTAAAAACAAGGTGCCGTTGCTGGCTGTTTCAATCAGCCCCACCCGATCTGCATGAGCTCCAGTGAAGGCACCTTTTTGATGGCCAAACAGCTCGGACTCTACCAGGGACTCTGGGATGGCCGCACAGTTCACGCTGATTTGAGAATGCTTAGCACGCTTGCTTTGCATGTGGATTGCTTTGGCTACCAGCTCTTTACCGGTACCCGATTCGCCGTGAATCAAAACGGTGACATCGGTTTGTCCAACCCGCTTAATTTTTGAAAACAGCTCTTGCATGCCTGGGCATTGACCAATGATCCCGTGTTGGTTCTCGCCTGCCGGTAGTTGGCGGCGGGCCGGGTCGCTGAGTAAGTCATCAACCTTGGCGAGTAGTTCCCCATGGTCAAAAGGCTTGGGCATGAAATCTCGCGCGCCCTGTTTGATCGCATCAACCGCAGCGTGAATCGATGCGTGAGAGGTGAGTATCAGCACGGGCGTGGGCGCGGCTAAATTAATCAGGGCATGGCCACTGCCGCCAGGTAGGCGCAGATCAGACAGCACTAAATCAAACGACTGCAGGTCGTGTGACGTTGCGGTTGCCACCGACCAAGCTTCTTTGACTTCGTGCCCGGCGCCTTGCAGTAGCAGGCATAGGCTTTTTCGAATGATCGCTTCATCTTCTACGACCAGCAATTTTGCCATGCTAAACCTTGTGAATCGGTAGGGTGATGGTCATCTTGGTGCCGCCGCCGTCGTCAGTGATGGGGCTTTCTACGCTGATCTGACCACTGTGTTGTTGAACGATACCATAGCAAATAGACAGGCCCAGTCCGGTGCCCCCATCGTCTAAGTGCCCACTGACAAAGGGTTCAAATATCCGTGGCAACAATTCGGCAGGTACGCCCTCGCCATTATCTTGGACATCGATTTGAAGAAGTCCATCACCGTTCTCAAAGCTGTCTATTTGTAGCACTAGACGGCGATCGGACGTTGCTTGCACTGAGTTTTTAAATAAGTTTATCAAGACCTGTGTTAAGGCGACGGGATCGGCATTGAGTTGACGCTGGATGTTGCGCCTGACCTCAATTTGGGTGTCCGCCGCGATTGGATCCAGCCGAAACAGGCGCAAGGCGTCATCGACTAATTCTACGCTGTTGATGGACTGCAACAAAGTTTGGGTCTCGCCCTCGCGACTGAATTTTAAAAGGCTTCGGATGATTTTATTGATTCGGCCCACTTGTTCGCGGATTAAATCCCGGCTGTCGGATTCGCTGGGGGGTAGTAGCTGGGCCAACGAATCGATCCCGGTTAATGGGTTGCCAATTTCATGCGCAACACCGGCAGCCAGTTGGCCCAGTGACGCTAGGCGGTCTTGGTGCGCCAGTTTTTGGCTCATGCTGACCGAGTCAGTGCGATCCTCGAGTAAAATTACAATCGGCATTTGTGACTGGTTGCTGAGGCGTGATTTGTGCAGGCTGATTTTTCGCCAGGCAAGATCCACTTCTTGGGTAGCCTCGCCCGGGGCCATTAGGTATTGATCCAATGCCTCGCCCCAAGGTGCGGGCAAATCGCGCAGACGGGTGCCGCGAAGGCTGGCCGGTGGAATGTCCAGCATCCGATGCAGCTGGGGATTGATGTGCAACACGCGATGGGCGGGATCCAAACCAAGGCAGCCCATCGGTAGGCGGTCCAACAGCAGTCGCTGATGCTCCAGCGCGCGTCGCCGACCAGTTGAGGCTGACCACCATACCAAGCCTAAAGTTAGGCAAAGGATTGCAATGATCGTGATGGATTCAGGCTGCATAACACTCCGTCCAAGCGTCAATCGCTTGTGTCAGGCGGGACGTTACACTGCCGGTGAACGAATGCCGAGGGAATAGGTGCTTCAAAGCGGCGCCAAGCTGTTCATCCACTAAATCCAAAGTCAGTGGAGCTGCCAAGTTTTGCTTGGATAATTTTTGACCGCTGGATCCGTAGACCAAAGGAATGCTTCGATAGGTCGGGGCCTGATAGCCCAGCTGCTCAATCAAGCTGCGTTGGATGTCCTGAGCAAAGTCCAAATCCGCACCCCGAACAACATGGGTGATGTTTAGATGGATCTCGTCCATCGCACAGGCCAAGTGATAGCTGGGTAGGTCGTCGCGACGCCAGATCACCTCGTTATGAGATGTGGCGCGAATGGCAAACGGTGGCTGGTTCGAGTGGCAGTCAGGTCCATGCTGCCCGCGCGCGGCGATCTGCTTTCGGGAACAGCTGCAGGGATAGCTGTCGATGTTAGTCAGTGCGGCTCTGTAAGCATCGAAGCGTTGACTTTGGAAGAGGATCTCACCATCCCACTCCAAGCCGTGAGCGAGCAGCATCGGAGCGAAGGATGATTTAGCTTGGATATCATCTCTAGGTGGGTCGATGTCATCGATTCGCAGATGCCACAGGCCTTGATGGCTGCGGGCGTCGCACCAACCGGCTAGGGCCGCGACTAAAGACCCCAGATGCAAATAGCCGGTCGGTGAGGGCGCAAAGCGCCCCCGATAGTCAGCCGCCGACTTGCTTTTCTTTGATTTCGGCAAGGGTCTTGCAGTCAATGCACAAGGTCGCTGTGGGGCGCGCTTCTAATCGCCTAACGCCAATTTCGATTCCACAGGTCTCGCAGTAACCGTAATCGCCCTCGTCGATCAGGCCGATTGTCTTTTCGATTTTTTTGATCAGTTTGCGTTCACGATCCCGTGTGCGCAGCTCTAAACTGAATTCTTCTTCTTGCGTCGCTCGGTCACTGGGATCCGCAAAGTTTGTCGCATCTTCAGACAAATGACTTCGAGTGCGATCGACCTCTTTCATCAGGCGGCCTTGCCAGTCCAATAAAATGCTGCGGAAGTGATCCTGCATTTCATCGCTCATGTATTCTTCTTGTTTACCCTGCTGATACGGCGCAAATTGCCCTAGCAAGGATTCGTCTTTGACTGCGGTGGCGCTCATTGATAACTCCTACTGATCCCAAACACATCTCATTTGGGCGCGCTTATGTATAGTGACGCCTGTATAAATTTTCAATACTAAGGTCCATGAAATGTCACGGGATTCGACTAAGGTCAACCACTTATCGCGTCGTGCACTCGCGATTCAGCCCTTTGAGGTGATGCAAATTATCGAGCAGGCCAATCAGTTGGAGCGCCAGGGCCATGACATCATTCACTTAGAGGTGGGAGAGCCGAAGTTCTCGACCGCGCCGAGTGTGCTTCAAAGCGTGCAAGACTATTTAACGCAATCGCCTATTCGTTACACCGAGGCGGGTGGTCGTCCGGATTTGCGTCAAGCCATCGCCCGGGATTACCAGACCCGATTCGGCCTAGATGTAGATCCCTCGCGGATCATTGTTACCCAAGGCGCGTCGGCCGCTTTGTTGCTGGCGATGGGGGCTATTTTGGATCCGGGTGACGAAATTCTGATGGCTGATCCGGCCTACCCTTGCAATCGTCAATTCGCGCGTTTTGTCGATGCGAATGCACGCTTGATTCCTTGTTCGTCCAAGCACGGCTATCAGTTGAGTGCCGACGACATTCAGAACCATTGGGGTGACGAAACTCGTGCGGCCTTGGTAGCCTCGCCATCCAATCCCACAGGTACCGTGGTGAGCGCCGCAGGGCTGGCCGCTATGCAGTCAGCGGTGAGCGCTAACGGGGGCCATTTAATCGTCGACGAAATTTATCAGAACCTGGCCTATGACGAAGCGGCGCACACAGCCCTGGTCAATCCGGATAGCTGGGTGATCAATAGCTTCTCGAAGTATGCCGGAATGACAGGGTGGCGCTTGGGCTGGATGGTGTGTCCCGAGGGTACCCAGCAAGCGGTGACTAATATGGCCCAGCATCTTTACATCAGTCCTTCAGAGGTGGCTCAAGTTGCGGGGCTGGCTAGCTTTGAGCCTGCGGCGCAGGCTGAGTTTGAATCTCGCCGATTGCAATTAAAGGCGTGTCGTGACTACTTGGTGCCGGCCCTCGAGTCCTTAGGTTTTCAGGTCGACTCGACGCCCGCAGGTGCTTACTACCTATTTGTGGACATCAGCGATGTAGCCGATAATGCAGCCGAGTTTGCCCAGCGTTTACTGCGGCAAGCCGGGGTTGCTACGACGCCGGGTAACGACTTTGGGCCAGCGTATGCCACCACTCACCTGCGGATCGCCTACGTTGATTCAAGAGAGCGTTTGGAGCAGGCGGTCGAGCGTATTCGCAGTATCTTATGAAGATTGCTTTTGATCTAACAAAAGACGTTCTGGCCCAGCGCTATAAACGTTTTCTGGCCGATACTGAATCGGGTTTGACGCTGCATTGTCCCAACACGGGGGCAATGACCGGTTTAAAAGATCCGGGTAGTCGCATTGCTTATCGCGCAACGCAAGGCACCAAAACTGCGGGCCGCTGGATGCTGATTGAATCCCAGCTGGGATTGGCCTGTATTGATAGTGCGGCTGCCAATCATTGGGTGGCCGCGGCGATTGATCAATTCGATGATCAATATCACTGGCGACCGGAAGTGAAGCTGGGTGCAAAGCGCATTGATTTTTGCGGTCAGCAAGACGATCAGCGGTGTTGGGTCGAAGTGAAAGGTGTCACGCTGGCCTTGGGCGGTGGGCAGGGCGCCTTTCCCGATGCGGTTAGCAAGCGGGCGAGTGAGCATCTGCAGGTGTTAAGCGAGCGTGCAGAGGCGGGTGAGAGAGCCGTTCTGATGTACGTGATCATGCATAACGGCATTGATTGCATCCGACCGGCTGCCGAGATAGATCCTGCGTATGCACAGGCCTTGGATCGCGCTGTCAACGCCGGTGTCGAGATCTGGCAGTGGGCAACGCACTTGACCTGGGACAGTGTGGAGATGGGTGCTCCTAGCCGCTTGCGCTAGCCCCAAATCTCTTGATCGCGAACTTCGATGGTAAAGGGCTGCAGGAACTTTCCAACGCAGGGGCCGAACACGCACTCGCCGGTGCGCGGCTCAAACAAGGCACCGTGGGTTGCGCACTGGATGTGCTGCTGATCACCATCCATAAAGCTGTCCGGATTCCACGCCAAATCAATCCCCAGATGGGGGCATGAATCGCGATAGGCCCGCACGCCTAATGCGTCTCGGTGAACCACAATGGGGCCACCTTTGGCCGCAAAGCCGCGGGCTTGATCCAGGGGGATGTCGTTTAGATTACAAAGTTTGCGCACGGCTCTCTCTTATGTTGGCTAATGCGTCCAATGTGCAGCGATTGGCCATCCATTGGTCGTCCATGAGTAACGGTAGACCGGCCGGCAAGGCTTGTAAATTCCAATACTGTGCAGAGGGCCAGCGCTGGCCGGGTTGGTCCGAAACGGGCACCGGTTGGCCTTGGTTGTGCGCCATCAAGCACGATGGCACGCCAGGCTGACCCTGCCAGCTGACCTGGCCGCGCATGCTGGAGACTTGAGTGCCTGCTTCTGTGCAAGTGGCTGGCCACTGCAGCGCGTGGCAAAACTCAGCCAGAGCGCCGGCCCGCATACTTGAGCCGACAAAGGCAATCGCCTCGGATCTAAGCTGGGGAGTGGGTGGGTGATCGACTAACGCGACCAGATGATAAAGACCTTGCCAAGGAGGCAGGCAATAGCGTTGAAGGCTGTCTTGGTGGCCAATCAGCCATAGCCGCTCGGCCCCATTAAGCTCTTGTTGATACGCCCAGGCCTGCTCGGGCGTGTCGACTCGGGCTGCCAGCAGGTCATGGTGGTGCAGGGGCGCTAGCAAATGATGCGCGCCAGGCCCCAACAGCCACTTCATCTAGCCCTCGCGAGCAATCGCACGGTGGCCGATGTCGCGACGAAACCACAGCCCGTCAAAGCTGACCGCTTGGGCACGAGCGATGGCTTCTTGCTGCGCTTGTTGTACGGTGTCTGCCAGCGCGGTTGCACACTGCACTCGTCCGCCGGCCGTGACTACCTGGCCGTTATGATCAGCCGTGCCTGCGTGAAACAGTTTGCATGTCTCGCTATCCACGCCTTGATCGACGATGGGACTGCCCTTTGGGTAGTCGCCAGGATAACCGGGCGCCGCCAGAACGATGCCCAAGGCGACACGGGGGTCCCAGTCGCACTGCTGATCGGCTAGCTTTCCGTTGATCGCAGCTAGCAGCAGCGGCGCCAAGTTCGATTGCATCCGCATCATAATCGGCTGAGTTTCGGGGTCGCCGAAACGGCAGTTATATTCGAGCACTTTAGGGACGCCATCACAGATCATGATGCCGGCGTACAGAAATCCTCGATAACGGCGGCCCTCATCCATCATGCCCTTCACCGTCGGATGAATGACTTGCTCCATGATCGCGTCGTACATCGAGTCAGTTACGCAGGGAGCGGGCGAATAGGCGCCCATGCCACCGGTGTTAGGTCCCAAATCGCCTTCAAGCGCGGCCTTGTGATCTTGGCTGGTGGCCATGGGCAGAACATCTAGGCCATCTACCATGCAGATGAAGCTGGCTTCTTCGCCGTCCAGAAACTCTTCGACTACAACCCGGTGTCCGGCTTCACCAAAGGCATTCCCTGCTAGCATGTCGCGGACTGCGTCCTGCGCCTCGGCAACGGTTTGCGCGATGATCACGCCCTTGCCGGCGGCCAGACCATCGGCCTTAACGACCAGCGGTGCGCCTAGTGTTTCGCAGTACGCCAGAGCCGGTTCGATTTCTGTGAAGTTCTGATAGGCCGCGGTTGGGATGCGGTGGCGCGCCAAGAAATCTTTGGTGAAGGCTTTTGAACCTTCGAGTTCAGCGGCCGCTTGGCTGGGGCCGAAAATGGCCAGATTGCGCGATTCAAACAGATCTACCACGCCCTCGACCAAGGGTGCCTCGGGGCCAACCACCGTCAAATCGATCTGATTGTCCTGTGCGAAGTCTGCCAGTTTATCGAGCTGACCGACGCCAATGGCGACGTTCTGGCATTTGTCTTCCAGCGCAGTTCCTGCGTTACCTGGAGTCACAAACACCTGTGTGATGGCGCTGTCCTGGGCCAGTTTCCAAGCCAAGGCGTGTTCACGACCGCCGCTACCAATAATCAGTGCTTTCATATCAATATCCCTTAGTGACGGAAGTGGCGCATAGAGG
>CBFHLC010000045.1:0-16015 GCA_965656605.1 Litorivicinus sp.
ATCGACATGGTCGAGCTGGCCCGCCCGAGCGTCTGGCCGAAACCGGATTTGATTGTGACCGACCTGCGTGGTCAGCTGGAGCGAGTATGATTCAACCAACGCCCTACGCCTTGGTCGGTGGCATCCACCCGCTTGAGCAAAAAGAGCTATCCAACCAAATTCCACCGCAGCCGATCGAGCTGGCTGACCGACTGATCTTTTCGTTACACAGCGGTGCTCAAATCATGCGCCCACAGGTCGAAGATGGACAGCACGTTCTGGCTGGGCAATGCATTGCCCGCGGTGATGGGCGCTTTGCCCAAGCCTGGCACGCCCCCACCTCGGGTCGAGTCGAGTGGATTGAGCAAGCCAGCCGTGCCGATGCTCATGCCTCCCAGGGCCCTGCCTTAGCACTGATTCCGGATTCTCAGGATCAATGGGAAACACCACTACCTGCGCTGACGGCCGACAGCCCCCAAGAACAGGTGCTTGAGCGGATCGAGTGGGCTGGCATCGCTGGAATGGGCGGCGCAGGCTTTCCAACCCATGCAAAAATTGCCAGCACCCAAGCCCAGACGCTGATTATCAATATCGCCGAGTGCGAGCCCTACATCAGCTGTGATGACGTCCTAACCCGCACGCAATCCGAGCGCATCGTGCAAGGGGCCGAAATCGTCATGCGCCTGCTGGGTGCCACTCAGCTGTGGGTCGGCATTGAGGACAACAAGCCCGAGGCCACTGCAGCGATCGAGTCTGCCCTGTCCGCACGACCTGATCTGGCCGCCGACATTTGGGTCTGCCCCACCAAGTATCCCAGCGGCGGCGAAAAACAACTGATCCAGCTGATTACCGGTCAAGAAATCCCAGCGGGACAACGGCCGGCTGCCCTGGGTTATCACATGCACAATCCCGCCACCTTGGTAGCCGTGGCTGACGCTGTACTAGACGGCCGTCCGCTGACCCATCGTATGGTCACGCTAACCGGAACCGGTGTAGATCAGCCGGGGAACCGTTGGGTTGCCTTGGGAACACCGATTGATCATTGCCTGAGCCAAGCTGGCCTGCGCGATGACGCGGACCGGATCGTCATGGGCGGCCCGATGATGGGCTTTGAAGTCCAAGACACCCAAGCTGGCATTTTGAAAACCACCAACTGTTTGCTGGTCGCCCGCGCCGAAGAGATCCCCAGCCCACCGCCAGAGCAACCCTGCATTCGGTGTGGGGAATGCGCCACCGCCTGCCCCGCCGCACTGCAACCGCAAAGCCTGTTCTGGCAGATTCAAGCCGAGGACACCGAACGGGCCGAAGCCGAGGGCTTAATGGACTGCATTGAATGCGGTGCCTGCGCCTACGTGTGCCCCAGCCATATTCCACTGGTCAGCTACTATCGCCACGGCAAAGACACCCTGCGCCAGCGCAAACTGGACACCGCCAAGTCAGATCGAGCGCGCGAGCGCTTCGAAGCGCGTCAAGCCCGTCTAGAGGCTGAACAAGCTGCCCGAGCGGCCAAGCGTGCGGCCCGCGCCAAACAAATTGAACAAGCCCAAGCCGGTGAGGACCCACGCAAGGCGCAGGTTCAAGCCGCACTCGAACGCGCTAAAAAGAAAAAGGAGGCCAGCGAATGATCGGTCGCGCCTCCCCTCACAAGACGGCACCGCGCACCACCCAGCAGGTCATGGGCTGGGTATTAATCGCCCTCATCCCGGGCGTGCTGGTCATGCTGTGGACCTTTGGCATTGGCGTGTTGATTAACTTGGCGCTGGCCATTGCCACCGGAGTCGCCTGCGAGGCAGGTATTCAAAAACTGCGCGGCCGTGATCCCAAGCCGGTCATTCAAGATCTGAGCGGCGTGCTGGCCTGCGCTCTGCTGGCCGTCAGTCTACCGCCATTGGCTCCGTTTTGGATTCCCATCGTCGGGGCCTTACTGACCATTGGCTTGGCCAAACAGCTGTTTGGTGGGCTGGGTCATAACCCCTTCAACCCTGCGATGGTCGGCTACGCCATTTTGCTGATCAGCTTCCCGATCGCCATGAGCACCACGTGGGTCAATCCTCAGCAGACGCCATCGCCGGGACAAACGCTGAGCGCCATCTTTGCAGGGATCGACGGATATTCTGGCGCGACCCCCTTGGACGTCTACAAGGATCAGGTGCAGCGGCTAACCCAGGCCGAAATTCTGCAGTCCGAAGTATTCAGCGGCAGCTTAACTGGCGCATGGACCTGGTTGGGCTTGGCGTGGTTGGCCGGTGGCGCATTGATGCTATTCAAGCGAATCACGTACTGGCAGGCTCCGGTGGGCCTGATCCTGGGTATCGCTATACCGGCAGGCCTGTTTGGTTTTGATGCCGATCAAAGCGTCCCCCTGTCATTGCATCTGATGGGCGGCGCCACGCTGTTTGCAGCCTTCTTTATCGTCACCGACCCCGTCAGTGGTGCGACCAGCCCTCGAGGTCGACTGGCCTTTGGCCTAGGTGCTGGCGTGCTGACCTGGGTGATTCGAACCTATGGCGGCTACCCGGATGCGATCGCCTTTGGCGTGCTGCTGATGAATCTGTGCGCCCCCTTGCTGGATCAGTACACCCGACCTCGAATTTACGGGCACAAAGCGGCTCGCCGCGGTCCGGTTCTGGAGAAACGCTCATGATGCTGGCTATGATTAGCCGCGGTGCGGCGGCACTGGCTGCCTTTGGTTTGGTCACCGCAGGCGCCGTGGCACTGACGTGGCAACTCGCGGCAGAGCAAATCGAGCGTAATGAAAAAGCAGTCGCCATCGCCGCCCTGACTCAAGTTTTGCCCGCCCATGACAACGATCTTCTAAATAGCCAAGTCACGCTGCCCCCGACCGCGCCACTGGGACAGAGCGACCCATGGCAGGCCAGTGTCGCGGTACTGGACTCGGCCCCTACCGCCGTGGCGCTACCGGTGATAGCCAACGATGGTTACTCCGGTGCCATTCACATGGTGCTGGGCGTTGATATGAGCGGCACTGTCACCGGACTGCGGGTCGTCAAGCACCGCGAAACTCCTGGACTGGGCGACAAAATCGATATCGCCAAAAGCGATTGGATTCTGGATTTTAATGGCACGCGTCTAGGCCAACCCGAGATTGAGCAATGGGCGCCCAAACCCGACGGTGGCGCCTTTGATGCCTTTACCGGTGCCACCATCACGCCGCGCGCGGTGATTGCTGCCACACAGCGTGCCCTGGTGTGGTTTGAGTCCCAAGGGCGCATTCAAATTTTAGAGGCACTCAATGAGCAATAGCCTACAAACACTGGCCTGGAACGGGCTGTGGAAGAACAATCCAGCGCTGGTTCAGTTGCTGGGTCTGTGTCCACTGCTGGCGGTATCCGGCACGGTGATCAACGCGCTAGGACTAGGTCTGGCCACTTTGTTTGTTCTAGTGGGCTCAAACCTGAGCGTCAGCTTGATCCGACATCACGTAGCGGACCACCTGCGCCTGCCTGCGTTCGTGCTGATCATTGCGGCCTTTACCACCTGTGTAGAGCTACTAATGCAGGCCTTTGCCTACTCGCTGTATCAAGTGTTGGGCCTGTTTATTCCGTTGATCGTTACCAACTGCGCCATCCTGGGCCGAGCCGACGGATTCGCGCGCAAAAATACCCCCTGGCCGGCCGTGGTCGACGGATTCATGATGGGGATCGGTTTCTTGATCGTATTGGTCGTGCTGGGTGCCCTGCGTGAATTGCTGGGTCTAGGCACCCTGCTGGATGGCGCGCACCTGCTGTTTGGCGAAGGCGCACGGGACTGGCGAATTCAAGTCTTACCCGAATCCTACCCTGGCGTACTGATCGCAATTCTACCGCCGGGTGCGTTTATCCTGTTGGGATTCTTAATCGCCGCAAAGCAGGCCATGGATGCCCGCCAAAAACGGATGAATCAAGTCGAGGTGGTCGCGGGCAGCAAGCGAGTCCGAGTCACCGGTGACGTTTCATGAACGCCGCCAAGCGCCATGAAATATTCGCGCGCTTGCGCGAGCAAAACCCCAGCCCCAAGACCGAGCTGGAATACAGCTCGCCATTCGAGCTGCTGGTGGCGGTTACCCTCAGCGCACAGGCCACCGACGTGGGGGTTAACAAAGCCACCCGCAAGCTGTTTCCTGTGGCCAACACGCCACAGAGCATCTATGCGTTGGGCGTTGACGGCCTGAAGCAGTACATCAAAACCATCGGGCTGTTTAACTCCAAAGCAGAGAACGTCATCGCCGCGTGCAAAATCTTAGTTGAGGAGCACGACAGCGTCGTGCCTCAGGATCGTGAATCGCTCGAGCGTCTGCCCGGCGTCGGCCGGAAAACCGCCAATGTGGTACTAAACACCGCTTTTGGCCAGCCTGCCATGGCTGTGGACACGCATATTTATCGGGTCAGTAACCGCACCAAGATCGCGCCGGGCAAGACAGTTCGTCAGGTCGAGGACAAGCTAATGCGCTTCGTTCCCAAGGAATTTCTGATCGATGCCCATCATTGGTTGATCCTACACGGCCGCTACGTGTGCAAAGCACGCAAGCCCGAGTGCGGACGCTGCCTGATCGAGGATCTGTGCGAGTTCAAAGAAAAGCGGGACTATTTGGACGAGGCATAAAAAAGCCCCGCAACCTAAGGCTGCGAGGCTGCTTTAAGCTCGATGGTTATTACTTAACCGAGCGACCTAAGCCAGCCGCAATGCGCAAGCGCAGTGCATTCAGCTTAATAAATCCAGCCGCATCGGCCTGATCGTATGCGCCACCATCGTCTTCGAACGATGCGATGTTGCCATCGAACAAGCTGTTATCTGAAGCACGACCTACGATCATAATGTTGCCTTTGTACAACTTCAGACGCACGGAACCCGTGACCACTTCTTGGGTCTGATCAATCAGCGCCTGCAACGCTTTGCGCTCAGGTGAATACCAGTACCCGTTGTAGATCAGATTCGCATAACGCGGCATCAGCTCGTCTTTCAGATGGCCTGCTTCACGATCCAACGTGATCGATTCGATGGCACGGTGGGCCTTTAGCAAGATGGTTCCACCGGGGGTCTCGTAGCAACCGCGTGCTTTCATGCCCACGTAACGGTTCTCGACGATATCGGTACGGCCGATGCCGTTTTCGCCACCGATTTTGTTCAGCGTCTCTAGCATGGTTGCCGGCGACAACGCTTCACCGTTCAGGGTGGTGGCATCGCCATTCTCAAAGCCCAGCTCGATGTAGGTGGCCTGATCCGGCGCCGCTTCGGGGCTAACCGACCAACGCCACATATCTTCTTCGCTCTCGCTGGCAGGGTCTTCTAGGATGCCGCCCTCGTAGCTGATGTGCAGCAGATTGGCATCCATTGAGTAGGGGCTCTTCTTGCCGCGCTTCATGTCGACTTCGATGCCATGCTCTTCGCAATAGGCCATCAGCTTGTCACGGCTGTTCAGATCCCACTCACGCCAAGGCGCGATCACTGAAATGCCGGGAGCCAATGCGTATGCACCCAGCTCGAAACGAACTTGGTCGTTACCCTTGCCGGTGGCGCCATGACTGATCGCATCCGCACCGGTTTCTTCGGCAATCTCGACCAGACGCTTGGCAATCAAGGGACGCGCAATCGACGTGCCTAGTAGATACTCGCCTTCGTAGATGGTGTTGGCACGGAACATGGGATAGACGAAGTCACGTACGAACTCTTCGCGCAGATCTTCGATGTAGATTTCTTTGACCCCAAGGGCTTCGGCCTTGGCGCGAGCGGGCTCGACTTCCTCGCCCTGACCGATATCTGCGGTAAAGGTGACGACTTCACAGTTGTAGGTTTCCATCAGCCATTTCACGATGACCGAAGTATCCAAACCGCCTGAATAGGCTAATACGACTTTGTTGATGTTGCTCACGCCAATCTCCTGTACGAATGGCGCGCTATGCTACCGATTTGTCAGGCTCTAGTCATCCAATCCTGGGGGTAATCGTGGCGGTGAATTCTCGACCTGCCGATCATATGCCACCACGGTTTCCCGTTGACGCGGTGGCACGCCATTGCGCTCAAGCCGCAGCGTAACCCGGCGATTGGCCGCGCGCCCCTCGGGTGTCGTGTTCGATGCGACCGGATAGTATTCACCGTGGAAGCGCACCAGCACAGCTCCCGGATCAACGCCTTCGGACTCCAAATATCGAGCCACCTGTTCCGCACGCAGGCGCGAGACGTCTTCGTTCTCTAGAAAGCCACCGCCATCATCGGTGTGCCCATCGATAAATACGCCGGTAATCGCCGAGTCCAGCTGAACGTAATCGGCGATAGTTTGCAAAATACCGCGATCCTCTTCGGTCAAACGGGACTGCCCTTTTTCGAAGTACAAAACATTACGCTCTACATCCGCAAAGTTGCGCGGCAGCAGCTCGCCCAAGCAAGCCACCCAATCCCGATAAGCAGGGGTAAACCGTGCCGGTTGCAGACGCACTTCGTTCTGGCCCTCGGTCAGTACGACCTGCCAGCCATCCAATAGGGTATTGACCGTGGTTTGCACCTTGTCACCGCGAATTTGCAGCGACGGCCGAGCCGAACGGGTTTTGACTTCCAATAGGTCACGGCCGCTGTCACCGGGCCTCCAAGAGCCTGGACGCGCGACCAGCTGGCCAACACCATTGGGATGGATCGGGCGAAAGGCATCCAACTCGAAGGTGGCGGTGCGCCCGGCATCTTGCGAGAACACCGCACGGCCATAGCCGTCAATCGGCTGAGCCAACTCGCAACGAATCGGCGAGGACTGAACTTGCCATTCAGCCAAATAGGGTGGATTGGAATAAATCACCTGCGCCAACGCCGTTGCACTAAACAAAACAGATACCGCGGTTAGTAAAGTTTTCATCGTCATGCAGGAGATATCGGCCAAACCGATAAAAACTCAACCTATCGCCCTGCCCCGCAAGTCGCTAGACTTGCGCCCCTATGCAAAGCTCGCTCAAAGAACGATTCCGCGGATTTTTACCCGTCGTTATCGACGTCGAAACCGCCGGATTCAATTCAGCCACGGATGCGCTGTTGGAAATCGCTGTCTGTCCGATCGAAATGGACGAAGACGGCCTGTGCTATCCCGGCGAGGTCGCCGGCTACCATGTGGTCCCCTTTGAGGGCGCCAACTTGGACCCGAAAAGTCTCGAATTCACCGGCATCGACCCTTACCACCCCTTGCGGTTAGCCCAACCCGAGGATCAAGTTTTGGGTGCCGCCTTCAAACCGGTTCGCAATGCGTTAAAACGCTACGAGTGCACCCGTGCGGTACTGGTCGGACACAACGCGCATTTCGATCTGGCGTTTTTAAATGCCGCGGTTGAGCGCAGTGGAATCAAACGCAATCCATTTCACCCGTTTAGCTGTTTTGATACGGCATCACTGAGTGGATTGGCGTTGGGACAAACGGTTTTGGCGCGGGCGTGTAGAGCAGCCGGCATCGATTTTGACGGTCACGAGGCGCACAGTGCCCGCTATGACACCGCGCGCACGGCGGATTTGTTCTGCGCGATTGTCAATCGCTGGAAAGAGCTAGGTGGCTGGCCGCCACCCGTACTCGACGACGACTAAGGCGCTTGAAAGTCAGCCAAATCTAAACGCTGACAAACAATCACAGCCTGGGTACGCGAGTTAACACCCAACTTTCGCAGAATCGCTGTCACGTGGGCTTTGATCGTAGCCTCGGACACTTCCAAATCGTACGCAATCTGCTTATTCAACAGACCCTGGGTCAGCATCGACATGACTCGAAACTGCTGGGGTGTCAGCGAGCTGATCGCTTGGGCCAAGCGGGCTTCCTCATCGCTGAATGACTCCGCCGCCAGATCAACCCCTTCGGGCAACCACTCCTCGCCTTGCAGCACTTTCTCGATCGCCATAGATAGCGTATCCAACGGCGCGCTTTTGGGAATAAATCCACTGGCACCCAGATCCATGCACTTATTAATCGTGCTGCCATCTTCAGAACCACTCACCACGACCACAGGGATCTCGGGCAATTGCCCACGCATGAAGGCCAGCCCAGAAAACCCATTCGCCCCAGGCATGTTCAAATCCAACAACACCAGATCGGTATCAGGGTGATCAGACACCGAACTTTGTACCTCTGCCATGCTAGAGGCTTCTAGGATGGTGGCCGAGGGCAAGAAGGCTAAGGCACCCTTTAAAGCGGCCCGGAAAAGAGGATGGTCATCAGCTACGAGAATTTTTGTCATCTTGAGAGTTCTCTGTCGTCCTTAAAGTAAAAAGCCCGCCGGTGAATCACCAAGCGGGCTTTTCCGATCAACCGATCTTATCGGTTCATTCGATTTTCTACTAGGTCATCGACCACCGCCGGATCAGCGAGGGTTGAGGTATCACCTAATTGGTCATGCTCGTTGGCTGCAATCTTGCGCAGAATGCGGCGCATGATCTTGCCTGAGCGAGTTTTGGGTAGACCCGGTGCCCACTGGATCAAGTCCGGCGATGCGATGGGCCCGATGTCCGTGCGCACGTGCTTGACCAGCTCTTTACGCAGCTCGTCTGTGGCTTCGACGCCTTCTTGCAGTGTCACGTAGACGTAGATGCCTTGACCTTTGATCTCGTGCGGGTAGCCCACAACTGCGGCTTCAGCGACCGAGCTATGCGCAACCAGCGAAGATTCAACTTCGGCGGTACCCATGCGGTGACCTGACACGTTGATCACGTCATCGACTCGGCCAGTAATCCAGTAGTAGCCGTCTTCGTCACGACGAGCACCGTCGCCGGTGAAGTACATGTTCTTGAACGTCGAGAAATAGGTTTCCTCGTAACGCTTGGGATCACCCCAGCAAGAGCGGGCGATTGAAGGCCACGCATCTAGGATAACCAGGTTACCGTCAGTCGCGCCTTCTAGCAGGTTGCCTTCGTTATCGACCAATGCCGGCTGAACACCAAAGAACGGACGCGTGGCCGAACCTGGCTTGGCCGCAGTTGCACCCGGAAGCGGTACGATCATGATGCCGCCCGTTTCAGTCTGCCACCAGGTATCAACGATCGGGCAGTTCTCCTCACCCATCACGCGGTTATACCAGTGCCATGCTTCAGGGTTGATCGGCTCGCCGACACTACCCAACAGCTTCAAGCTAGACAAATCAGCCCCGCCCAACACGTCATCACCTTTTTGCATCAAGGCACGAATTGCCGTCGGTGCGGTGTAGAACTGATTGACCTTATGCTTTTCGATCACTCGGCCAAAACGGCTGGCATCGGGGTAAGTCGGGACGCCTTCAAACATGAGCGTGGTCGCGCCGTTCGCCAGCGGGCCGTAAACAATGTAACTGTGACCGGTAACCCAGCCGACGTCAGCCGTACACCAGTAAACGTCACCGTCTTTGTAATCAAAGACGTACTTGTGAGTCATGGCTGCATACACAATGTAGCCACCGGTGGTGTGCTCTAAGCCTTTGGGCTTGCCGGTTGAACCTGAGGTGTAAAGGATGAACAAGGGATCTTCGGCGTTCATTTCTTCGGCAGGGCATTCGCTGCTCTGCTCGGCTACCAAGTCGTGATACCAGTGATCGCGTCCGGTGTCCCACGCAATGTCGCCACCGGTGCACTTAACCACGACAACGCTCTTGACCAGTGCGCTGTTCTCCATCGCATCGATCGCCGCATCGACGTTCTTTTTCAGTGCGACGCGACGGCCACCGCGACGACCTTCGTCGGCGGTAATGATGACGCTAGAGTTGGATTCTTCGACTCGAACCGACAACGCATCCGGGCTAAAGCCACCGAATACAATCGAGTGAACCGCACCGATGCGCGCGCAGGCCAACATGGCCACGGCGGCTTCAGGGATCATCGGCATATAAATAGTAGCCACGTCGCCCTTTTTAACGCCCTGCGCTTTCAGAGCGTTGGCGAATTTACCGACACGCTCGTACAGGTCGCGATAGGTGATGTGCTCGTCAGCATTTGGGTCGTCGCCTTCCCAAATGATGGCCGTCTGATCGCCACGGGTTTCCAGATGGCGATCCAGGCAGTTAGCTGCAACGTTAAGCGTTCCGTCTTCAAACCACTTAATGCTGACGTTGCCAGGTTCAAATGAAGTGTTTTTGACTTTGGTGAACGGCGTCATCCAGTTGATGTTTTGAGCTTGCTCGCTCCAAAACTTTTCAGGGTTGTTGACCGATTCGTCATACATCGCCTGATAGGTGGCCTCGTCGGCCCAGGCCGTGTCGGCCCACTGCTGGGGAACTGGATAATGATTCTTATCGCTCATTGTTGTTTTTCCTGCTGTATCAAAAGAAGTGAAAAGGATCGGATCCTTTCGATCTGCTCAGCAGGATAGGGGTTTGGCCAGAAAATCCCGATTAGCCATTAGTGGATGGTACTACCGAGTGAAGCCGGCCGCGTGCAATTGAATCAAAGTGCCAGTGGAATCCATCTGATACCAGCGGATGGGGTAGTCCAACCCAGCCTCCGTGACAACCGCCGGCAGACGGTAGCGCCCAATGGCTTTGGCCAAAGCATTACGTCCGCCACCAAAAGATACGGCACTGGTGGCATATTGATTAACCCAGCGACCCAAAGCACCGGGATCTAACTCAGGATCGGCCGAGACTACGACTAATTGACCGGGCAGAGCCAAGGATTCAACTCGGCGCAGCTCTGCGGGGCAATCGATACATTTGGGCTCCATGAAGGCGACCCAGTACTGATCTGCACCGAGATCGGACAGCTTCATTTCACGCCCATCTTGTCGGGTCAGCTCAAAGTCGCCGCCGATCGGAGCATTAGTCGGGACGTGGGTGCCGTATCCCAGGTGCCCGCGGATGAAGGGCCAGCTCATCAAGCCCATCAGTAACAGCGCCGAGATGGCGGCAATGTGCCAGGTTTTCATGTCGTCCCTTAATCGTTAACTCGTGTGTCCTTTAAAGCGTCTTTTACCCGCTCTAAATGCGAGGCGAAGTCTGCACCGCGCTTTAGGATCACACCAGTCGCCAAAACGTCTAATAACGTCAGCTGAACCAGACGACTGACCATCGGCAAATACAAGTCGGTGTTCTCGGGTGGATCGATGCCCAGGGTCATACTGGCTTCAGCCGCCAGTGGCGAGCCTCCCCGCGTCAGTGCCAATACGCTGGCACCGCTAGCCCGTGCAATTTTGGCCGACTCGATGATCCCGCGCGTCCGCCCAGTATGACTGATCGCCACCACTACATCACCGACACCCAAGGTCGCAGCGTGCATCCGTTGCATCAGGCTGTCGCTGCAGGCTTGGACCGGAATGTTGAAGCGGAAAAATTTATGGTAGGCATCATCAGCCACCGAGGCACTGGCGCCCATTCCATAGAACAGAATTTGACGCGCCTGAATCAGCAGATCGACCGAGCGTTCGATGTCGTCGGTGTTGATTTGCCGTCGGGCATTTTCGATCGCAGCCGCGGATGCAGCAAAAATCTTGTCGGTGTAGTCACTGGCCTGGTCATCAGGATCAACCACGCGGCTAACAAACGGCGTACCGCTGGCCATGCTCTGCGCCAGCGCCAGCTTGAAATCGGGGAATCCGGTGCTGTGGAAACTGCGACAAAAACGGTTGACCGTTGGCTCACTGACGTCGGCTAGTTTGGCCAACGCTGCGATCGAGCTACGAATCGCGCCCTCGGGATCCTTTAGGATGACATCTGCGACTTTACGTTCAGATCGGTTCAACGAGTCTCGCTCTGCGCGGATCCGCTCAAGCATTTCCAGCCTCCTGCTGCTTGTCTAAATACAACATATTGTTCCAAGGGACAGCTACTTCGCCCACCAACATAACGTTTGCGTAGTTTTTTTACTACAAAACATCTCGTACACTGGGGAAATACGTAATTTGATAACCGAGCGGATACCTACTTATGCAACCCAGAATACTCATGCAACAAGCTCCCGTCATTCCTGTTTTGGCATTTGACTCGGTTAACCAAGCCTTGGAGCACAGCCAAGCCCTGATCGCAGGCGGCTTGCCCGTGCTGGAAATCACCCTACGCACACCCGCTGCGCTGGACTGTATTAAAGCCGTTAGCGAAGCCTTCCCTGACGCCCACGTTGGCGCCGGCACGGTCTTAAACCCCAAGCAGCTGGATGAGGTCTTAAAAGCCGGGGCGACTTTCGTGGTTAGCCCGGGTGCTACGGACGAGCTGTGGAAAGCGGCTGTCGATACTCAATGCGCCCTGCTGGCAGGTACCGCGACGATTAGCGAGATCATGCGCGGCATGGAATACGGATTTAATGCATTCAAATTCTTCCCTGCAGAGATCAACGGCGGCGCCGCGGCCCTGAAGTCTTTTGGCGGGCCGATCCAAGACGCGGTGTTCTGCCCGACTGGCGGTGTTAAACCTGGCAACTTGAGGGATTATTTGAACTTACCCAACGTGCTGTGTGCAGGCGGAACTTGGTTGACACCCGCCGGCGCCACACCCCAGCAAATCGAGCAATTGGCTCGGGAAGCGGTCGCTATCGCCACGAAATAAAATCCATACGATGAATTCGGAAAGCGATCCTGATAGGGTCGCTAAATAATAACAGTAGACGTTAGGAACTCGCTCGCGATGGCATCCGTAGAACTCTCTAAAATTAACAAGATTTACGAAGGGAAGACCCCCTTTCACGCCCTTCATGACATCGACTTGGACATCCAAGACGGCGAGTTCGTCGTCTTTGTTGGCCCCTCGGGCTGCGGCAAATCAACCCTATTGCGCGTCATCGCAGGTCTAGAGGACATCAGCGCTGGCGATCTGAATATCGCCGGCGAGCGGGTTAACGATAAAACACCCAAAGAGCGCGGTATCGGCATGGTGTTTCAAAGCTATGCGCTATACCCCCACATGACCGTTCGCGAGAACATGGCGTTCGGCCTGACCCTAGCGAAACTGGACAAAGCCGACATCAAAGAGCGTGTTGAGCGTGTTGCCAAAACGTTGCAGCTGGACCCTCTGTTGGACCGCAAACCCAAAGAACTATCCGGTGGCCAACGCCAGCGAGTTGCAATTGGCCGGGCCATCGTGCGCGAGCCCAAAGTCTTTTTATTCGACGAGCCGCTATCCAACCTCGACGCCGCGTTGCGAGTGCAAATGCGGATCGAGATCGCCCGCCTGCACGGCGAGCTGAAAAACACCATGATCTACGTGACTCATGATCAAATTGAAGCCATGACCTTGGCCAACAAAATTGTTGTGCTCAGCGCCGGTCGGGTTGAGCAGGTCGGAGCCCCGCTGCATCTGTATCACCACCCCGCCAACAAGTTTGTCGCAGGCTTCATCGGCAGTCCCAAAATGAATTTCCTACCGGTCACCTCTGAGGTGTCTGAGCAGGGCATAACCATCGAGCTGAGCGGCGTCAGCGCCACGGTAGCGCGCCAAGGCAAGCCGGCTGTGTCGATGGGCATTCGCCCGGAACACTTAACCATCGACGGCTCTGGCGAGTGGTTCATTCAGGCCAACGTCAGCGTAGTCGAGCACCTAGGCGATCAGGCGATGCTATACATGGACGTGGATTGCGAAGACGGCCCGCTGGTGTTGGTAGTCGATGGCGAAAACTGCCCGGCCCGTGGAGATGCCATCAAAGTTGGCATTCCGGCTGATCGCGTGCATCTGTTTGATGCTGACGATCAGGCGATTGCACCGCATCACACCACCGCGCAGGTCGCCTAAAAAATTGTGAGCATCCAAGGGCGGGATTGGGTGCCAGAAGCAATAACCCCGCCACACCAAAACAACAATGAGGCAAATTATGTCAATGCGTAAAACACTGGCCGTTGCTGTCAGTGCTGCAGTCCTAAGCACTGCAGCCACTGCAGGTGGCCACCTACCCTTCTCAAAAGACGACGCCCGTTTTTCTTGGGATTCCCTGAGCAAATTTGAAGGCATGGATCTTAGCGGCCAAGAAATCCGCTTTGACGGCCCGTGGATTTCAGGTGACGAAGAAAACCTGAAAACCGTCATTGCCTATTTCGAGAACGCCACCGGAGCTTCGGTTCAGTACAACGGCTCGAACGATTTTGAGCAGCTGGTACTGGTTGACATGAAAGCAGGCAACAGCCCGAACATCGCTGCATGGCCACAGCCAGGCACCGTGTCTGAGCTGGCCGCTCAGGGCGAGTTGGTTCCGTTGCGAGACAGCGTTAAGAACGCCGTATTGACAGACTATGCCGCTGGCCAGAGCTGGGCAGATCTGGGTACCTACGCCGGCGCTAACGGCGACGAAAACATGTACGGATTGGCTTACAACGTCAACTTGAAGTCACTGGTTTGGTACGTGCCAGAGAACTTCGAGGAAGCCGGCTACGAGATTCCTCAGAGCATGGAAGAGCTGATTGCTCTAACAGACCAAATCGTCGACGACGGCGGCACGCCTTGGTGCATCGGCCTTGAATCAGGCGGCGCAACGGGCTGGCCTGCAACCGACTGGATCGAAGACATCATGCTGCGCACACAGCCCAAGAGCGTGTATGACCAGTGGATATCTAACGAAATTCCTTTCAATGACCCTCGCATCGTCAACGCCATTGAAACCTTTGGTTTCTTTGCTCTGAACGACGACTACGTGGACGGCTCTGCTGACTCACTGGCTTCAATCTTCTTTGGAGACAGCCCCAACGGCATGTTCGCGAACCCGGCTAAGTGCTACATGCACCGCCAGGCATCGTTCATCCCTGCGTTCTTCCAAGAGCCTCAGAAGAACAACGTCGGTACTGACGTCGACTTCTTCTACTTCCCTGCGTATGAAGGCAAGGACCTAGGCAAGCCTGTATTGGGCGGCGGCACGCTGTTGACCATGATGAACGAATCAGAAGCAGCCCACGTGTTCATGGACTACCTAACTAGCCCTATCGCTCACGAGCTATGGATGGCCGGTGAAGGCTTCCTGACGCCCCATTCAGGCGCCAACCTAGAAGCATACAGCTCTGACTTGCTGCGCAAGCAGGGTGAAATCTTCTTGAACGCCACCACCTTCGGCTTTGACGCATCAGACATGATGCCCGGCGCCATCGGTGCAGGCTCGTTCTGGACCGGCATGGTGGACTACACCAACGGCAAGAGCGCGCAGCAGGTTGCAGACGAAATCCAAGCTAGCTGGGATGCGATTAAGTAATTAATCACCCCTTCGGTTAGGGGCCTTCGGGCCCCTGGCTGTCTTTATTACTGACCGGTATCTACAAAATGTCAGAGCACATCACCTCAGCCATTATTGCGATCGCCATTGGCGTATTCGGAATCCTGGCGTACTTCTGGATCTCCAACGGCATTTTGGACGCGATCATGTCGCGCTCAAAACGTGCCAACAAAGAAGTATTGCGAGAGCAAATTAGACCTTGGCTTTTTGTAGGCCCCGCCCTTTTCTTCCTGTTTTTGTATCTGGTATATCCAGTATTTGAGACGCTGTGGTTATCGTTTAAAAACGAAAACAGCAGCGAGTTTATCGGCCTTGCAAACTACGCCTGGCTATTTAACGACCCAGAATTCCACGTCACCCTGCGCAACAACGTGTTGTGGCTGTTGGTGGTGCCCACCTTGGCCACCGTCTTTGGCTTGCTGATTGCGGTTCTGGCAGATCGTTCACGTTACGGCACGATCGCCAAGTCGATTATTTTTATGCCCATGGCGATCAGCTTTGTCGGCGCATCCGTCATTTGGAAGTTCATCTACCATTACAACGGTGAGGGGGACGTTCAGATTGGTATTTTGAACGCCATTGTCGTGGCCTTTGGTGGAGAGCCGCAGTTCTGGTTGAGCGTCCCTTTTTGGAACAACTTGCTGTTGATGGTGATTCTGGTGTGGATCCAGACTGGGTTTGCCATGGTGATCTTGGGCGCTGCCCTGCGCGGTGTGCCCGAAGAAACCATCGAGGCGGCCATTATTGACGGCGCCACCGAGGTGCAAATTTTCTTTAAAATCACCATTCCACAAATCATGCCGACCATCGTGGTGGTCTGGACTACCATCGCCATCTTGGTGCTCAAGGTGTTCGATATTGTACTGGCCATGACCAATGGTCAGTGGGACACCCAGGTGCTGGCCAACTTGATGTACGACTGGATGTTCCGGGGTGC
>CBFHLC010000046.1:0-15992 GCA_965656605.1 Litorivicinus sp.
CAGTGAAGTGCTAAGGGTGCTTGGCCGAGCCTATAAATTATGATCGAGCTGGACATCCGCTCGATACTCCTAACGGGGTGGCTCGCCTGTTTTGTGGGTGTACTTGCACTCTCCGCTACGTGTCTGAACTCAAATCATCGTCGCTATCTGGGGTTTGTGACCTGTTCAAACGTCACTCTAATGATGGGGCTCGCGTTGATCATGTTGCGTGGAATCGTGCCTGATACGCTATCGATTATCGTGGGAAACACCTTGGCCTTTGTATGGGCTGTTTTAACTTGGGCAGCGTGCTATCGCCTACTACACCGACCGTTCTCGTGGGCGGCAATCATTCTTCCCATAGCGGTTTTTGCAGGCCTGATCGGCTGGTATCACCTGATTCAAGAGCGAACGGATGTTCGAATCTTGGTCTACGCCGTCGGTTTTAGTCTGTTTATGTTGTTGGCTGCGTATCAGCTGATCGTAAGGCGCCATGGCCTGTCAATAGGCAGCAAGGGTCCCGCCCTTCTAATTGCTGGCTTGTGCATCACATACGCGCTGCTGTCTTTAGTTCGTGCGTGGGTAACTATCGGAGATACTGCGCCACAGGCTTTCCTGGGCTCTGCCCCGATTCACGGGGTCATTGTTTTAGTGATGTTCGCGTTGCACTTGGCGCTGATGTTGGCGTTTCTATGGTTAAGTCAGCGCGTTACCGAAATTCAGCTGGTTAACGCAAATGAGCAAGCGAACCAAGCATCGAAGGTTAAATGGCAGTTTTTATCGATGCTCAGCCATGACCTTAGAACGCCTCTGAATATTATCAATGGATCGATAAAAGGCTTGCGAAAAGACCCGCTATCTGAGAGCCAGGCAATGTGGACCGAGCAAGCAATGCATGCGGTCAAGTCTATCAACCGCTTGGCTAATGGTGTGCTTGAACTAGAGCGCCCCCAAAAGACGGCGGTAACCGAAACGCTTGTGGTCTCTGACTTTGTTGCAGAGCTGCAAGGGTTGTACGAGCCTTTTATAAAGTCTAAAGGCTTGGAGTTTTCTATTCGCGTAGCGCCTGATGTAGCGTCCATCTGGTCGTTGCCGGCAGGAAAGGTTTCACGTGTTGTAATGAACCTTTTGGATAATGGGATCCGGCACACGCAATTCGGGTCAATTTCGATCGAGATCGGTGTAACCGATGTAACTGATTCACAGTTCCTAACGATTCGTGTTAGCGACACCGGCTGCGGCATACCGCAGGACGAGCAGTCGCGGATATTCACCACGTTTTATCAGGCTGCACATAAAGAGCCTGAAAAAGAAGGGTTGGGTCTGGGGTTATCAATCTGCAAAACGTTAACAGACGAGATGAGAGGGGTTTTGGATGTATCCAGTGAGGTTGGTCAAGGAACGACGTTCACTTTGCGCTTACCTTCAGTCTTTTCGAGTGTTCAAAGTGCGCTCAGAAAAACCTCAGATTGCTTGAATTGTATTGTCGTTGATGACATCGCAGTGAATCGAATGATCTTGGCTCAAGGCCTGAATACGCACGGACATCAAGTGCTGGGTTTGGATAACGGGGATCAGACCATTCAAGCGCTCGCCATTAACACGGATGTAGTGTTTTTGGATATGCAGCTTGAGCATGAGAGCGGTTTGGATGTCGTGCGCCAGATTCGTGCCTTGCCTCAATCCGTTGGACGCGTCCCTGTGATTGGCTTTTCGGCTATGTCCCTTGAGGCAGTGAGAGAGCTTTATCCGATGCAGGAGTTCGATGGCTTTCTGACTAAGCCGTACAGAGATGCGGAGCTGAGCACCGCGTTGAGCAATGCAATGCATCATGATCGGCGTCCTGTTTTGGACGCGCCGACCCTGGCAAACTTTCGGGCGGTAATGGGCACGGCCGATTTTAGCAAAGCGATTGAGGCGGTTGGACAGCAAATCTCAGAGTTGTTGTTCGAGATAGGCCAGTCCCCAGAAGACGCTAAATTGAAATCTTTGCATAAGCTCAAGGGTGTCGCCGGCCTTTGGACGTTTCATCGTGTCTATCGAGTGGCATCCAGATTTGAGCGGCAGATCCAACACTATGGCCAGATTACGGGTAATCTAACGGAGTTAAGGTATGAGCAAGCACAGGCTATAGCCTGGTTAAAAGTGCATGCTTTTAGTGATGATTGCCAAGTCAGTAAAGGCAAAGAGTAGAGCTGGCTGCTTTCAAGATTGGGGTGGAACCAAAGATGGATCTATCAAGAGTTTTGTTAATTGAAGACAATGATGTCGAGCGTATGCTGCTGGTTCCCTACCTGCGTGCTTCAAATTTTAGAGTGCTTGAGGCGCAAACAGTTAAATCGGCTCTGTCTCATCTACAGAGCCAGACGTTTGACCTGGTCGTTTTGGATCTAAATCTGCCCGACGGCGATGGCCTAGATCTGTTAGATACCATCAAGCAGTGTTCGGCTCCTCCGGTTATTGCGGTGACTGCACGCGACGGTGATTTAGACCGTATCTCAGGCCTAAAGGCCGGTGTCGCAGATTATCTGTGCAAGCCCTTCCATCCAGAAGAGTTGGTGCTTAGATCGCAAAATTTGCTTGAACGATCCCAAAAGCCAAGGGTTATCCAGATTGGTTTTCTGACTTTGAAGCCAGCATCAAGAGAGTTGTTCGATTCTGAGGGACAGCCGGTTTCAATCACGCAAGGAGAAATGGATCTGTTGTTGGCGTTGGTTCATGCGCGTGGGGTTGTTGTTAGTCGGGATGATCTGCTCAACGCTATCTCTCGTAAACGCGATGAGCACGCAAGTGATCGTAGCGTTGATGTGTTAATCAGCCGGCTAAGAAAAAAACTCGAGGTCGATCCTAAAAAACCACAACGACTAGTAACCGTTGTAGGCGCCGGTTACCGCTTGATTCTGAAGTGACGTGGCCTGCGGACTTTAAGTCCTCGGGGTTACCGAAAAAGGCGTCCATTGGGCGCCTTTTTTATGCCCGCTAATCCCGCAGGCGGATCAGGTTTGGCGGACATCCCTGTTTCCGGATAAGGCTCGTAACCGTTATTCGCTACCCATTAAGGCGCAAGTACGTAAGGTCGGCGATCTGAAATTGGATGAAAACTTGTTCATCACCCTTCGATTAGTCGAGGTTTGATGCCTAAACCTCGTACAATGAGTCAGATGTTGAAAGGACTCCCATGCTAGACGTTGTAATTCTGGCTGCCGGACAGGGCAGTCGTATGAAATCAGATGTGCCCAAGGTGCTGCATAAGATTGGCGGTGTGCCGATGGTGCAACATGTGATCAATGCGGTGGCGGATATCGCAGATCGTACAATTCTGGTGGTCGGACACGGGCAAGAGCAGGTCCGCGCCGAGTTATCGGGCCAAGACCTGGTCTTTGTTGAACAGACTCAACAATTGGGAACGGGCCATGCGCTGGCTCAAGCTTTGCCAAAACTTACTCCTGGCGGCGTGACCCTGATGCTGTATGGCGATGGCCCGCTGATCGAGCGTGCGGATATCGATGCGCTGATTGATGCCGCTAAAAACGGCGACTATGCCCTGTTGACTGCCGAGCTGGATGATCCCACCGGTTACGGGCGGATTATCCGTGACGAGAACCAGCCGGTTGCCATTGTTGAGCAAAAAGACGCCAGCGAGCAGCAGCGCGCGATTTGCGAGATCAACACGGGGTTGCTGTGTGCCCCCACGGACAGCTTTGCTGCCTATTTGCCGCAACTCTCGGATGACAACGCTCAGGGTGAGTATTACGTCACCGATTGCTTGGCTTTAGCCGTGGCCTCCAACCAGCGGACTCGCGCGGTTGTGACCTGCGATCGCCAAAGCATCCTGGGTGCTAACGACCGTGCCCAACTGGCGGTGTTGGAGCAGACGTTTCAAGCACGTGAGCGCCTGCGCCTGATGCGCGACGGTGCCACTCTGATTGATCCGGCTCGGGTCAGCATTCAAGGGCAAGTTCTAACCGGACGTGACTGCATCATTCATCCGGATGTCCAGTTTGCCGGTACCGTCGAATTGGGTGACCGCGTGGTGTTAGGCCAAGGCGTCATCCTGACAGACACCCAAATTGCGAGCGATACGACGATTCAGCCGTACAGCGTTTTGGAAGGGGCGACGGTGCATTCGGGCGCGGATATTGGCCCCTTTGCGCGGCTGCGCCCTGGCGCTGTGATGGAGGAGAACTCCAAGGCCGGTAACTTTGTCGAGATTAAAAAAGCCACCCTCAAGGCCGGAGCCAAGGCCAACCATTTGACCTATGTTGGGGATGCCACGGTGGGGGAGCGCGCTAATCTCGGGGCCGGGACCATCACCTGTAATTACGATGGCGCCAACAAACACCACACCGAGATTGGTGCTGATGCCTTTGTCGGCTCGAACTCAGCCTTGGTCGCACCGCTTCGAGTGGCCCCGGGTGCCACGATTGGTGCGGGCTCGACGATCACCAAAGATGCGCCGGCGGGATTGTCGCTGACACGCTCAAAGCAAATGAATTTACCGGGCTTCCAGCGCCCGACCAAGGATAAGTAGATGTGCGGAATCGTTGCCGCCACGGCTCAACGTGGTGTTCAGGAAATCCTACTTGAGGGCCTAAAGCGCCTTGAATATCGCGGCTATGATTCAGCCGGTGTCGCGTTGCATACCGCCCAAGGTCTGCAGCGGATTCGTGCCGCTGGCAAGGTGGCGGCGCTTGAGGAAAAGCTGGCCGAGCAGCCCGTGGACGGGCAGGTCGGTATCGCGCACACCCGCTGGGCCACCCACGGCGTTCCGAACGAAGCCAACGCCCATCCACATGTCTCGGCCGATCAGGTGGCGGTCGTGCACAACGGCATCATTGAAAACCATGACGAGATTCGTCAATCACTGAACGCCCAGGGCTATGCTTTCAGCAGCGACACCGACACTGAAGTGGTCGCTCACCTTATCCACTCCCTGTATCAGGGGGATTTGCATGCGGCCTTGCGCCAAGCGCTGACCCAACTGCGTGGTGCCTATGCCTTGGCCATTACCTGTACCGCTGAGCCTGGCCGTGTGGTGGGCGCCCGCAAAGGCAGCCCGCTGGTGGTGGGCGTAGGAATGGGCGAGCATTTTTTGGGCTCAGACCCACTGGCGTTGCTGCACGTCACCGACCGTTTTGTATACATCGATGAAGGGCAGACGGTCAGCCTGACCCAGGCCAGCCTTGAGGTGTATTCGCCCAGCGGCGAGCAGATGCCAGCCACTATCCAGCGCTATGAGCATGGCTCGGATGCGGCGGACAAGGCCGGTTACCGTCACTTTATGCTCAAGGAAATCCACGAGCAGCCCCGCGCGATTGCAGCCACCTTGGAAGGCCGATTTACCGCTGACGGCGTGTTGCCCGAGATCTTAGGTCCAGGCACGTTGGATTTACTGGATCAGGTTGAGGCGATCTCGATCGTAGCCTGCGGTACCAGCTACTACGCCGGCGTGGTCGCCAAATACTGGATTGAAGAGATGGCTGGCATCCCGTGTCAGGTCGAGATTGCCTCGGAATTTCGCTACCGCGCCGTGGCGCCGGTTAAAAACTCGTTGTTCCTGTCGATCTCACAGTCCGGTGAGACGGCGGATACCTTGGCTGCTTTGCGTAACCTGGGGGATGAGTACATTGGCAAGCTGGCGGTATGTAACGTGCCTGGTTCGAGCCTGACTCGCGAGTCCGAGCTGGTGTTGATGACCCATGCTGGCCCCGAGATCGGCGTGGCCTCGACCAAGGCTTTCACGGCACAGCTGGCTGCATTGGCCTGGTTCTCGTTGACTTTGAAACGTCTGCGCAAACCCGATGCGGCACAAGAGGCGCAATGGGTATCTGAGCTGGCGGCTATGCCGGCGCAGGTCCAGCGCATCTTGGATGGGTACATTCAGCCGATTGAAGAGATGGCTGAGGCCTTTGCCGATCGCAACCACGCACTGTTTCTGGGTCGCGGCGCAAACTATGCCGTGGCGATGGAGGGCGCGCTGAAGCTTAAAGAGCTCAGCTACATCCACGCCGAGGCCTACGCGTCGGGTGAGTTGAAGCACGGGCCGTTGGCGTTGGTTGATGAAGAGATGCCAGTCGTGGCAGTGGCGCCCTCAGATGACATGGTCGAGAAGCTGCTGAGTAACCTAGAAGAAGTTAAAGCTCGTGGCGGACGCTTGTACGTCTTTGCCGATGAGGACGTCCAACTGCCCACCGACAACTCGATTCGGGTAGTTCGCCTACCCAGCGTGGCCAGTCGTTGGAGTGCGATCTATTTCACGATCCCGATGCAGCTGCTGAGCTACTACGTGGCGCTGTTAAAGGGCACCGATGTGGATCAGCCGCGCAACTTAGCTAAGTCAGTAACGGTCGAGTAGCCTCGTCAAATTCGGTGATACACAAGATTGAGACAATCTTCTGTTTGGCGCCGTTCCATACGTAGCGAAAGTGCTGATCCTGGGTGGGTATCGACGTGGCTTTGGGCTTAAACAGGGCGACACACTCACCTAGAGCGATGCGTTAGAATGCAGCCACGAAAGGAAGCAACCCAGGACCTAGGAATGAGCACCTGCCCCAAATGCCAAGGCGAATACGCCTATCAAGACCAAACCCAATGGATTTGCCCCGAGTGCGGACATGAATGGATTGAGGGCGAGGCCGACGAGGATGCCGTGGATATCCGTGATGCCAACGGCAACCCACTGGCCGAGGGTGATCAGGTGACTTTGATCAAAGACCTCAAGGTCAAGGGCTCCTCAACGGTGTTGAAAATCGGAACCAAAGCCAAAATCGGACGATTTGTCGAAGGCGATCACGATATTGATTGCCGAGTCGATGGTGCGGGCTCCATGATGTTGAAATCGAAATTTGTAAAGAAGGCTTAATATGACTCGTCTGTTGCTCATCACCGCTTTGCTGGCCTTCCCTGCCTTGGCCGAGCCTGAAGTCGTCGAGACGCGCCACAAAGACTGGGTTGAAGTATGCATCGGCGAGGAGGATGAATACCGCTGTGAAGCCATCCAAGTGCTTAGCGTCACACAGGGCGAGCAGTCACAAGCCATCTTGCGGGCCACCCTAAGCCGGGTAAACGATGAGCGCTTTATCGAATTTGCCCTGCCGTTGGGCATGGATTTACGCTCCGGTTTGGTCGCTCAAATTGATGACGCCGACGAGATCCGCTTTGGTTACTCGACCTGTGTGCCCCAAGGTTGCGCAGGTGTGTTGCCGTTGTCTGACGAGCTATTCGGCGCGCTAAAGGCGGGCAGCATCGCCAAGCTCGGTTTTCGTGCGTTTGGTAACCCGCAGGTTCAAGTGCTTGAAATCTCGCTTAGCGGGCTGACCGCGGCCAGCAAGAATATTTAGATCAGCTCGGTTACTTTCTCGGGTGGCCGGCACACCAATGCGCCTTTGTCCGTCACCAGCAAGGGCCGCTCAAGCAAGATAGGGTCCTTTGCCAGGGCTTCGGCGATCTGTTCCACATCCGCGTCTGGTGCCAGCGCTTTAAAGGCTGCCTCACCTTTGCGCAGATGCGCGATCGGGTTTCCGCCTAGCTGTTGAAGCAGTTGGGCATAGTGATCAGCGTCCAGTTCGGCCTTTAGATACAGGCATTCAGTGAACTCTACTCCGGCCTCTTCAAGCAGGGCTTTGGCCTGGCGCGACTTGCTACAGCGTGGGTTGTGATACAGAGTGTTCATGGCGTGTCCCCTTGATAATAAAGCGAAGTATACCGTGCGTGATTACTGCGATGCGGATCAGTCCCAAGTCATTGATTTGTGGATTCGGTGCGATCTGACCCGACCTCAAAACAACCCGCAGCGTGACATTCGGCGCAAGCAACAACATGGCTCGCCTTTCTGGGTGCTAGAGCGAGGTTCAACCATCGTCGCCAGCATCATGGTCGGCTACGACGGGCATCGCGGCAGCGTCAATTATTTGGCGGTTGATCCTGAATACCAAGGACAGGGAATAGCCCGTGACTTGATGCAAGCGGCCTGTGATTACTTGCATACCCAGGGCTGTCCAAAACTGAACTTGATGGTGCGATCGGGCAATCCCGCCGAGGTGTTCTATCAAGCTCTGGGCTATGACAAGGATGCGGTGTCGGTCTACTCACAGCGCTTGATTCATGATCAGTAGCTCGCAGCTGATATCCGGGTCGCTGGCGGCGCTGATTGGTTTTGCCAGCTCCTTTGCCATCGTGCTGTCGGGTCTGCAGGCGATGGGCGCCAGTGCTACCCAGGCGGCGATCGGCTTGGGTATTTTGAACATCGCAACGGGACTGCTGAGTATTGCACTGGGCCTTTATCTAAAAATGCCGGCGGCGCTGGCCTGGTCGACCCCAGGTGCTGCGTTTCTAGCCACCATCGCCGCCCCAGCCGGTGGTTTTCCAGAAGCCTGTGGCGCATTTCTGATCAGCTCATTGGCGATTGCCGTGACCGGCTGGATTAGCCCGCTGCGGCAGGCGGTTGAGGCGATCCCCAGTGCATTGTCCAGCGCGATGCTGGCGGGCATTTTATTAAATATCTGCCTGATTCCGGTTCATAGCCTAGTCGATGCACCGGCATTGGTGGCACCTGTGATTGTGACGTGGTTTTTGGTCGGTTTAGTGAGCAGTCTGTGGGCGGTGCCAGCGGCGTTAGCTGCGGCCGGCGTAGTTATGTTCATGGGTGGCTACTGGCCAGACTCGTTGGTCTGGCAACTCACGCCCTTTCAGACGCTGACCCCCAGCTTTAGTCTGTCCAGCCTAGTCGGAATCGCGATTCCGTTGTATTTGATTACCATGACTAGCCAAAACTTGGCCGGCATGGCAGTACTCAAAGGATATGGGTACCAGCCGCCGCTCTCACCGATCTTAAAAAGTACCGGCTTATTCAGCGCCGTAGCCAGCTTCTTTGGCGGCCACCACATCAATCTGGCTTCATTGACCAGCGCGATGTGCGCCAACCCCGGGGTGGGGCCCAAGGACACCCGTTGGTGGGCGGTGATCGCAGGGGGCGTCGTGTTTATTTTGATGGGGCTGGGATGCGCGGTCATGATCCCGATTGCACTGGCCGCGCCGGCCAATTTAATTCCTGCGATTGCGGGGTTGGCGCTGATCAATGCCACCGCAGGGGCATTAAAAGGGGCGTTTTATGACGATCGCGGACGCGAGGCGGCGGTGGTCTGTTTTGTTGTGACCGTCGCGGGCGTGTCTATTTTAGGGGTGGGTAGTGCGTTCTGGGGTTTGGTGGCCGGCGGTTTGATTTGGCGACTTAAGCCCTAAGCCGCAGGCGGCGCATCACGAACATCGCCAGCGTCATCAAGGCGGCCGTGCCGGCAACGTCACCGGCGGCAAAGCGCAGTAACAAGGTAGGATCCGGTGCGCTGTTCCAGGCAAAGTTCATGCCCCAGCCGTTTAGCACGGATCCCAGTCCTACCAAGGTTAACAGTGCAAACCAATGCGGCCCGCCCCGTCGACCTTTAAACAAATCTAAACCAAAGCCGTGGCAGGCCGCCAGATACATCAGCGGTAAGGCCAACGTCGAGACCGCACTTAAAAACACCAATAGCCACAGCGAGGATCCCGGTGGCAGATAAAACGCCCAGTAGCACACCAGTAGCGCGACAAATAAACTAGGCAATGATTTCCAGCGGCTGACATAGAACGCGACGACCTTGGCCCCGGCGGGCAGGAATAAATAGCTGGCTAGTAGGGCTTGGTCGCTGGTGATCAGGCGTTCGAGCGGCAGTATCACGTACTGTTGAACCAGGTACATGAGCAGGAAGAAGGACCCTGCCAGGTGATGAAGCGGAGGCTTACTTAACATTTGGTGGAGTGTGCACTAATCGACATTTCTCACCAATACGATTCGCGCAAAAGATACGGTAACTTTTGTCTAAGTGGCTACTGAACAAATCCCCAGTATTTCGGTACCATAACGCCATGACGCATCCCTTACTCGCTGAGCTTAACGAAGCTCAATCCGACGCCGTATCGGCTCCAGAAACAAACCTGTTGGTATTAGCCGGGGCCGGCTCTGGCAAAACTCGTGTGTTGGTGCATCGGGTGGCGTGGCTGATGGAGATGCATGATCTGTCGCCGTACTCGGTCATGGCCGTGACCTTTACCAACAAAGCCGCAAAAGAGATGCAGGGTCGTTTAGAGACGCTCACCCAGCGCTCGGCTCGTTCGATGTGGGTTGGTACCTTCCATGGGCTGTGTCATCGGTTCTTGCGAACCCACTGGGCCGAGGCCAATTTAGAGCAGCATTTCCAGGTGCTGGACAGCGATGATCAGCTGAAAACGGTCAAACGCATCATCGCCGAGCTCAACTTAGACGACAAAAAGTTTCCGCCGCGTCAGGCGGTCGGCTTTATCAATTCGCAAAAAGACGAGGGCTGTCGTGCGGCTCACGTTCAGGCGCGGGGTGACTATTACAACGACCGGCTGATTGACATCTACGCGATGTATGAAGAGCAGTGCGAAGCCAAGGGGCTGGTCGATTTTGGTGAGTTGCTGCTGCGTGCTCACGAGACGCTGCGCGACAACCCTGCTTTGCTGCAGCACTACCAGTCACGTTTTCGGCATATCTTGGTCGACGAGTTTCAGGACACCAACGCAGTGCAGTACGCCTGGCTGCGTCTGCTGGCCGGACCCAATACCCATGTCATGGCGGTGGGTGATGACGATCAGTCGATATACCGCTGGCGTGGCGCGCGGGTCGAGAACATCCGCGCTTTTGAACAGGACTTCGCGCCGGTGGTGACGGTTCGTTTGACCCGTAATTACCGCTCCACCTCCAATATTTTGGACGCGGCTAACGCGGTCATCTCGAATAACCTCGGACGCATGGGCAAAGAGCTATGGACCCAAGACAACGAGGGTGAGCCGCTGCGCCTATATGCTGCATTTAACGAGCAGGACGAGGCCCGTTTTATTGCCGACACCGCTCAAAACTGGGTCAGCGAGGGCAATTCACGTAGCGATGTGGCGGTGTTGTATCGCTCGAACGCTCAGTCCCGTGCACTAGAAGAGGCCTTCTTACGGGCTCAGATTCCTTATCGAATCTATGGCGGCCAGCGATTCTATGAGCGCGCCGAGATTAAAAACGCCCTGTCCTATTTACGTTTGGTGCTGAATCGTCAGGACGACGTGGCCTTTGAGCGTGTGGTCAACGTGCCGCCGCGGGGTATTGGCGAGAAAACCCTAGAGACGATCCGCATGGTTGCTCGGGACGAGGGTAAATCACTGTGGTCCGCGGCAGAGTTCGCACTGGCCAATGGCGTGCTGGCTGCTCGGGCGCGCACCCAACTGGCCCATTTCACCGATTTGATTGCTCAAATGGAAAGCGACACCTTAGGCCTAGATTTGGGTGAGCAAACCCGCAAGGTGCTCGAGGCATCCCAGCTGATTGATTATCACGGCGCTGAAAAAGGCGAGAAAGCACGGACGCGAGTCGAGAACTTGAAAGAGCTGGTATCAGCCTGTGCCGATTTTGAGCCAGACGATGCCGAGAGCGATCCGTTGGGCGCGTTTTTAGCGCAGGCCAGTTTGGATGCTGGGGACCGCCAGGCTGATGAGTTCGAAGATGCGATCCAGATGATGACTTTGCACAGTGCCAAGGGCTTAGAGTTTCCGGTGGTCTTTTTAGCGGGGGCCGAAGAGGGCTTGTTCCCGCACAAGATGTCGATGGAGGATCCGGACGGACTAGAGGAAGAGCGCCGTCTTGCCTATGTCGGGATTACTCGGGCGATGAAGCGCTTATACCTAAGCTACGCCGAGAGCCGTCGTCTACACGGCGTCGACACCTACAACGCCCGGTCACGTTTTTTAAAGGAAATCCCGCCTGAGTTGATGCAAGAGATTCGCATGAACGCCAAGATCAGCCGGCCCATGTCCAGTGGTGGTGCGCGCATTGTTCCCGGCGCAGCTCCATGGAAGACCATCGGCGAGGATGCGGATATTGGCCTGTCGCTGGGTCAGCGAGTCGAGCACCGTATGTTCGGCGAGGGCGTTATTTTGAATTTTGAAGGCACCGGACCACAGACCAAGGTGACCGTGAATTTTGAGTCCCACGGTCAGAAAACTTTGATTGCAGCCTACGCGAACTTAATCGGGCTATAGCGCCTTGATGTGTCCGTCGCTTGCGATAGAGACCAATACCCAGCGCCCTTGCGTTACCTTGATCAGGCTCTCGTCGGCATGACGGACCCAGGCCTCTAGCGGCACCGTGATACTGGTGCGACCGATAATTGGGGGCTCGGCATAGATCTCGACCCGGGCACCCAGGGGAATCGGAGAGGTGAAATCCAGCGCTTCAATTGAGACGGTCGCACAGCGTCCGCGGTCGGCTTTGGCGGCGACCATTTCAGCGGCTTGATCCATTTGATCCACTAACCAGCCGGCGTAGATATCCCCAAACATGTTGGTGTCACGGCTGCGGGCCATGATTTGCAGGATGATCTCGCCAGTCGGTGTTGGATTTTGTTCTTGTTCTTCCAACATCTTGCTGTGCTCTAATTAAAAAAGGCCCGCCGTAATGGCGAGCCTTTTCAGCATAGAGCAGTTTGCTTAGTTGCCCAAGCCCGGCAGCAGGATTTCCCCGCCACTGTCCTCGTCCCCAGGCAGGCCAAAGCCGCCCAAGCCGCCATCGTCATCCGGGCCCATATCAAAGGTCACGGCATCCAGGGCCTCTTGGCTGATCTCGACTTTCTCTTCGACGACCCACTGGGGGTTCAAGAAGATCAAGATCATGCTGAACACTTGAATCGCGATGAACGGCAGCACGCCCTTGTAGATCTGATCGGTGGTCATGGCCGGGATCTTTTTACCCGACAACTTGTCCACGTAGGGCACCCTCGGCGCTACGCTGCGCAGGTAGAACAGTGCGAAACCAAAGGGCGGCGTCAGGAAGCTGATGGCCATGTTCATGCCGACCAATACCAGGAACCAGATCATGTCGATGCCCATGTACTCGGCGACCGGACCAATCAACGGCATCAAGATGAAGGCGATCTCGAAGAAGTCGATAAAGAAGCCCAGGACAAACACCAAGCCGGACACAAAGATCATAAAGCCGGTTTCGCCACCGGGAACCAGCAGCAACAATTCCTTGATCCACAAGTCCCCGTTGATGCCCCAGAAAGTCAGGCCAAAGGTCGACGAGCCCACCAAAATGAACATCACGAAGGTGGCCAGTTTGGCGGTGGAGTCCATCGCGGCAGACAGGGTCTCGCGGTTCAGGCGCTTGCGCAGTACTGATAGGATCAAAGCGCCGACGGCACCCATTGCACCGCCTTCAGTGGGCGTAGCCCAGCCCACAAAGATCGTGCCCAGCACCAAGAAGATCAAAAAGACTGGAGGCACCATCGAGATCATGATCGATTTGAACAGAGCAAAACCCCGTACCGTTCGAGCTTCTGGCGGCAATGCGGGCACCAGGTGCGGCTTAAAGACCGACAGCATGGCGACGTAAGCCAGCAGCAGGCCGACCATCAAAAACGACGGAACCAAGGCGCCGCGGTAGGCATCGCCCACGGATACGCCCAGTACGTCGGCCAGTACGATCAGCACCAGCGAGGGCGGGATTACCTGAGCCAGTGATCCGGCTGAGGTCAGCAGGCCAGCGGCCACGCCGTTGTTAAAGCCATAACGCATCATCACCGGTAGCGAAATTAGACCCATCGAGATCACCGAGGCTGCGACAACACCGGTGGTGGCGGCTAACAAGGCACCGACCAGAATCACGGCGTAACCCAGGCCACCGGGCAGTGGGCCAAACAGCTGACCGGCAGACTCGAGTAGATCCTCGGCCATGCCCGATTTTTGTAGCAGAATTCCCATAAAGGTAAAGAATGGGATGGCCAGCAACGTGTCATTTTGAAGCAATCCGTAGATCCGCTCAGGTAACGCCTGCAGCAGAACGAAATCCAACAGTCCCAGCTCGATACCAATCAGGCCGAACAGCACGCCGTTGGCGGCTAGGGAAAACGCTACCGGGAAACCGGACAGCAAAAAGAAGATCAAGGTGCCGAACATGACCGGCGCCAGGTTAGCTTGTAGAAAAGCTTCCATTATTTACGCTCCTCTACGTCTAAATCACCCATGTCGACCTCGGCATGTCCGCCGTGTGCCAACACGTCATCGCCTTCGCCCCGTAGAAAGGCGATGCGTTTCATCAGTTCACTAAAGGCCTGCAGGAACAGCAGGGCGAATCCAACCGGAATTAACATACGCAAAGGCCAACGGATCAGGCCACCGGCGTTTTGCGAGATCTCTTGGTTGAGTACCGACTCCCAAAAGTTCGGGATCGATTCAAGGCAGATATACAGCGTCACCGGCATGATAAAGATGGCCATACCAAAGGCGTCGATGTAGTTACGCGTACGAGCACTTAAGCGCGAGCTGACCAAGTCAATGCGAACGTGCTCGTTACGTTTTAGTGTGTACCCGGCCGCCAGCATGTAGACCGATGCGAAGAAATACCACTGCAGCTCCAGCCAGGCGTTGGATGCCATGCCGATGGTGTAGCGCGAGGTTGCGTTGCCGGCACTAACTAACACCGACCCGAGAATCAACCACTTGACCCAGCCGCCGACAAATTCATTCAGTGCGTCGATCCCTGAGGACACACGCATCAGTTTTTGAAACATGGAATTCTCCGCATTTTCATTGTTGTTAGCCACGAAGTGCTCTACGTCCATGAAACTAACAGGCCAGCCCAGCCTTGGGCAGTGCGTAGATTGCCGAGCGTGAAGCGGATATGCAAATGTTTGGTTCATTGGTCAGACCAATTGCTAAGGTCTTAGACTTTAGGTTCGGGCAACTGGTCAGACCAATTGGCTTTGGGCAGACTCTACAGCGTCGAATGCAAGGGATTGCATTGTCTATTCGGCTGAGTAAGACTCAGGGCGCTCGAGCGGAATCGCTCGGCATGGACGTCCTACAAATAAAACTAGTAAACAGGAATAAGTCATGACTAAGAGACGTGATTTGATCGTAGCCGCAGCACTTGCCGGCGCGGTTGCCGCCCCCGCGATGGCTGATGGCCACGCACTACCCGAATTGAACTGGCGTCTGGCCACTTCAGTACCACCTACCATTGAATTCTACGAAGGTGCTGTCACTTTCGCCGAAGAAGTCGAGCGCATGACCAACGGTAAATTCAAAATCCGTGTATTCGCGGGTGGTGAATTGGTCCCCGCATTCGGTGTATTCGACGCAGTCAGCGACGGCACGGTTGAGATGGGCCACACCGCTTCTTACTACTACTTTGGCAAAAACGAAGCGTACGCATTGGATACAACTGTACCGTTCGGCATGAACTACCGTCAGTTCCAGGCATGGTGGAACTACGGCAACGGTAAAACCTTGATCCAAGACCTGTTTGCTGAATCCAACATCGTACCTTTCCCCGCGGGTAATACCGGCGTTCAGATGGGCGGTTGGTTCAACAAAGAAGTGAAGAGCGTTGCGGACCTAGAAGGTCTGAAAATGCGTATCGGCGGCATGGGCGGCAAGATCATCGAGAAGCTGGGCGTTGTACCTCAGTCAGTTCCCGGTGCAGACATCTACCCCTCGCTGGAAAAAGGCACCATCGATGCAGCTGAGTGGATCGGTCCTCACGATGACCAGAAGCTAGGCTTTAACCAAGTGGCTGAGTACTACTACACGCCGGGTTGGTGGGAAGCAGGTCCTAACCTGTCTGTTTACATCAACAAAGAGAAGTTCGACGCACTGCCCGTTGAATACCAGAACATCATCGAAGCCGCTGCAACACGCGCCAACGTTGACATGATGGCTTCTTACGACGCTAAGAACCCCGTTGCTCTGAAAGAGCTGATCGCAGGCGGCACCAAGCTGCGTGCTTTCCCTCGTGACGTGTTAGAAGCAGCTTACGCTGCCGCTCAGGAAACCTACGCTGAACTGAGTGAGTCTAACCCTGACTTCAAGCGCATCTACGACGACATGGTTGCGTTCCAGAAAGACCAGAACCTGTGGGCCGGCGTAGCCGAAGGCCGTCAGGACGCGTTCATGCAGAGCATTTCTCGCTAAGC
>CBFHLC010000047.1:0-15553 GCA_965656605.1 Litorivicinus sp.
CCTGAGCTGTACCGCCGAATACTTCTGCACATACGCGAGTCAACGCGGCTGTCAAAGTGGTTTTACCGTGGTCAACGTGACCAATGGTGCCCACGTTTACGTGGGGCTTGGAACGTTCAAAGGTTTCTTTTGCCATGAGTCAGGCTCCTATTAACCGTTGTTCTTTTTAATGATTTCATCAGCCACTGAAGACGGTGCTTCGGCGTACTGTTTGAATTCCATGCTGTATGACGCACGGCCCTGAGTGAAGCCACGCAGATCCGTTGCATAACCGAACATTTCCGACAAGGGAACTTCGGCTGTCACGATCTTGATGCCGTTAACGCCATCGTCCATACCGCCTACTAGGCCGCGACGACGGTTAAGGTCACCGATCACGTCACCCATGTTCTCTTCGGGTGTAGTGACTTCAACTTTCATCATGGGCTCGAGCAACGCAGGGTTCGCTTCAAGAGCACCCTTCTTCATTGCCATAGAACCCGCGATCTTAAATGCCATCTCGTTAGAGTCGACATCGTGGTATGAGCCGTCGATCAAAGTGGCGCGAACACCCAGCAGAGGGTAGCCGGCGATAACGCCATTCTTCATCTGCTCTTCGATACCTTTAGAGACCGCAGGGATGTATTCCTTGGGCACCACACCACCGACGATTTCGTTAACGAACTCGAAGTTCTCTTCGCTATCCAGGGGAAGCGGATCGATCTTGACGACAACGTGACCGTACTGACCACGACCGCCTGACTGACGTACGAACTTACCTTCGACTTCAACCGCGTTACGAATGCACTCACGGTATGAAACCTGAGGCGCACCGATGTTCGCTTCGACGTTAAATTCACGGCGCATACGGTCAACCAGGATGTCTAGGTGAAGCTCACCCATACCCGAGATGATGGTCTGACCCGTTTCTTCATCTGTCTTGACGCGGAATGAGGGATCTTCCTGAGCCAACTTGCCCAGTGCGATGCCCATCTTCTCTTGGTCGGCCTTTGACTTAGGCTCCACCGCTACACTGATCACGGGCTCAGGGAATTCCATACGCTCAAGAACGATCGGCTTGTCCTGTGAACACAGCGTGTCACCGGTGGTCACGTCTTTCAGGCCAACAGCGGCGGCGATGTCACCGGCGCGTACTTCTTTGATCTCTTCGCGGCTGTTCGCGTGCATCTGAACCATACGGCCAACACGCTCTTTCTTGCCTTTAACCGAGTTGAATACGCTGTCACCTGAATTCAGGACGCCAGAATAAACACGGAAGAAAGTCAGAGTACCAACGAAGGGGTCGGTTGCGATCTTGAACGCCAATGATGCAAAGGGTTCCTCGTCTGAAGGCGGACGAGTTTCTTCAACTTCGTCATCAACCAGACCAGTAATTGCGGCTACGTCTGTGGGAGCGGGCAAATATTCAACGACCGCGTCTAGGACAGCCTGAACGCCTTTGTTCTTGAACGCAGAACCGCAGAAGCAAGGAACGATCTCCTGACGCAGAGTACGCTGACGGATACCGTCTTTGATCTCTTCTTCAGAAAGCTCACCGCCCTCTAGGTACTTGTCCATCAATTCGTCAGTTGCTTCAGCTGCCGCTTCGATCATCTCTTCACGAAGTTGCTCGCACTCGTCCTGCAAATCAGCGGGAATATCTTCGTATTCGAAAGAAACACCCATGTCGCCCTCGCTCCACGCGATGAACTTCATTTTCAGCAGGTCGATAACGCCTTTAAATTCTTTTTCCGTACCGACGTTCAATTGCATAGGAACAGCGGTCGCACCAAGGCGGTTACGGATTTGACCAACAACACGCATAAAGTCTGCGCCGTCACGGTCCATTTTGTTCACGAAACAAATACGCGGAACGCCATATTTGTCAGCCTGACGCCATACGGTCTCAGACTGCGGCTCAACACCTGAAGAGCCACAGAACACAACAACCGAGCCATCAAGTACACGCATAGAGCGCTCTACTTCAATGGTGAAGTCAACGTGACCGGGGGTATCAATGATGTTGATGCGGTGTTCTTTGAACTGCTTCTGCATGCCAGACCAGAACGTGGTCGTTGCAGCAGAGGTAATAGTAATACCGCGCTCTTGTTCCTGCGCCATCCAGTCCATCGTGGCTGCGCCATCGTGAACTTCACCAATCTTGTGACTGATGCCGGTGTAAAACAGGATTCGCTCAGTAGTCGTGGTTTTACCCGCGTCTACGTGCGCTGCGATGCCGATATTACGGTACTGATCGATAGGGGTGGTACGTGCCACGATAATCTCTCCGAGATAAGAACAAGGAGCCTAACTAGGCCCCTTGTTACGGCTAACTTAGAAGCGGAAGTGCGAGAACGCCTTGTTCGCTTCAGCCATACGGTGAACGTCTTCGCGCTTCTTAACAGCAGCACCACGACCTTCGACCGCATCCATCATTTCGCCAGCTAGGCGCAACTCCATGCTCTTCTCGCCACGCTTACGTGAGAAGTCCACCAACCAACGCATTGCCAAAGCAGTACGACGGCTAGGACGCACTTCGACGGGCACCTGGTAGGTAGCACCACCGACACGGCGTGACTTAACTTCGACCATCGGCTGGATGGCTTCTAGCGAGCTTGAAAATACTTCCAAGGGATCGTTGCCGGTGCGCTCTTGGACACGGTCCAGTGCGCCGTAAACGATCTTTTCGGCTACGGATTTTTTGCCATGAACCATGACATGGTTAATGAACTTAGCTAGCTGTTGGCTACCAAACTTAGGATCAGGCAGGATCTCCCGCTTGGCGGCGACGCGACGTCTTGGCATATCTATTTCCTTCTTCAGGGACCCCGGTAATTCACCCGGGCCTTACTTCAGAACACCTAGGCATTCTGGATTAATTTAATTCAGCGATTATTTGCTTTTGGGCTTCTTAGCACCGTACTTCGAACGACCCTGACGACGATCAGAAACACCTGACGCATCCAAGGTACCGCGAACGGTGTGGTATCGAACACCCGGCAAGTCTTTTACACGACCGCCGCGAATCAGAACAACACTGTGCTCTTGTAGGTTGTGACCTTCACCACCGATGTAACTGGTGACTTCGAAACCGTTGGTCAGACGAACACGGCATACTTTACGTAGTGCTGAGTTAGGCTTCTTGGGTGTCGTGGTGTAAACGCGTGTGCACACACCGCGACGCTGGGGGCACGCTTGCAACGCAGGCACGTCAGTCTTTACGACCTTACGCTTGCGGGGCTTACGCACCAACTGGTTGATGGTTGCCATCTATATTTGACTCCTGCCATTAATAATTACGCCTCGACAGACCCAATACGGATTTGTCGAGGCGCGCATAGTAGAGATTGACCGGGCGACCGTCAACCAGCCGCCCTTTTTGACCTGTTACAGGCCGCCGGTCAGATCCCCAATTTCTTCAGCCAACGCTGCTGCAACTTCTGCCGCGGTCACGCCACCTGAACCACTTTCTGTCTCAGCTGCACGCTTGCGCTTACGCTCTGCGTGGTAGGCCAAGCCCGTACCGGCTGGGATCAAGCGACCCACAACCACGTTTTCTTTGAGCCCGCGCAAATGGTCACGCTTGCCAGTTACCGCCGCTTCGGTCAGCACTCGAGTCGTCTCTTGGAACGAAGCCGCAGAGATGAATGACTCGGTTGCCAGCGATGCTTTGGTAATACCCAACAACAGACGATCGTACTTAGCAGGGTACTTGCCCGCTGCTTCAAGCTCAGCGTTGACACGCTTCACGTCTTGGTACTCAACCTGCTCACCGGTGATCAGCTTAGAGTCAGCTGAATCCGTGATTTCGGTCTTGCGCAACATCTGACGGATGATGACTTCGATGTGCTTGTCGTTGATCACAACACCCTGGAGGCGATAAACCTCTTGGATTTCGTTAGTGATGTAACGAGCCAGCTCGCTGACACCCAGCAGACGCAACAGGTCATGAGGATCGGTCGGGCCGTCAGCAACGATGTCGCCCTTCGCCACTTCTTCACCTTCATAAACGCTGAGCTGACGCTCTTTCGGAATCAGACGTTCGAATGGCTCAGCGCCGTCTGTGGGTGTAATCACCAGACGGTTCTTGCCTTTGGTTTCTTTGCCGAAGCTGACGATACCGCTGATGTCTGCACGAATTGACGCGCCCTTGGGACGACGTGCTTCGAACAAGTCAGCAACACGCGGCAGACCACCGGTAATGTCACGGTTCTTCGAGCCTTCCTGCGGCATACGCGCAATAACAGAACCTACGCCAACCTTATCGCCATCAGACAGCGATACCAAAGCACCACCCTGAAGCTGGTAAGACGCGATCGGCTCATCAGACTTCTTGGCGCCTTCGGCGAACAACATGATCTGAGGCTTAAGGTCCTTGCCCGCCGCTGGGCGGTCTTTGGCCTCTAGCACTTCAATCATGCTCATACCGGTTAGCTCATCGGTCTGAACCTTGATGGTGATGCCCTGCTCCATGCCATTGAAACGAACGATACCGCCCTTCTCAGTGATCAATGGGTGCGTGTGGGGATCCCAGGTCGCAACCGGTGCACCGGCTTCTACGACCGAACCTTCTTTGCCTGAAATCACAGAACCGTAAGGCAGCTTGTAGGATTCACGCTCACGGCCTTGCGCATCGGTAACCACCAACGAGCCTGAACGTGAAACCGCAACCAAGTTGCCGTCTTCGCGCTCAACGGTCTTCAAGTTATTCAACTTGATCTGGCCACCGTGCTTCACTTCGATACGGTCAGCAGCAGACGCTCGGCTGGCCGCACCACCGATGTGGAACGTACGCATGGTCAGCTGGGTACCCGGCTCACCAATTGACTGGGCCGCAATAACACCGACAGATTCGCCGACGTTGACCTGATGGCCACGACCCAAGTCACGTCCGTAACAGGCCGCACAGATACCATGGGACTCTTCACAGACGATCGGCGAGCGGACCAAAATACGGTCAACGCCCATGCCGTCCAGCTTAGAGACCTTGTCTTCGTCAAACAAAGTACCGCGTTCAAACAGAACTTCGCCGGTCGCTGTGTCGATGATGTCCTCGGCCACCACACGACCCAACACACGCTGAGCCAAAGGCACGACCACGTCGCCGCCTTCAATCAGAGGCGTCATTTCCACACCGTGTTCGGTACCGCAATCTTCAGCCGTGATCACCATGTCCTGAGCCACGTCAACCAAGCGACGAGTCAAGTAACCCGAGTTCGCCGTCTTCAATGCCGTATCGGCCAGACCCTTACGAGCACCGTGAGTCGAAATAAAGTACTGAAGTACTGACAGACCTTCCCGGAAGTTCGCGGTAATAGGCGTCTCGATGATCGATCCATCAGGACGTGCCATCAAACCACGCATACCTGCCAGCTGACGAATCTGCGCCGCGCTACCACGAGCGCCTGAGTCGGCCATCATGAATACGCTGTTGAATGAAGGCTGCTCGACTTCGTTGCCGTCTTTGTCGATGACGGTTTCTTTGCCGATACGCTCCATCATCTTCTTGGCGACCATGTCATTCGCACGGGCCCAAATGTCGACGACCTTGTTATATTTCTCGCCCTGAGTTACCAGGCCAGATGCGTACTGCTGCTCGATCTCTTTGACCTGAGCTTCAGCCTCGCCAACGATCTGAGCTTTGGCATCCGGGATTTCAAAGTCGTTAACGCCGATCGACGAACCAGAACGGGTAGCGTAAGCAAAACCGGTGTACATCAGCTGGTCAGCAAAAATAACCGACTCTTTCAGACCGACACGGCGATAACATTCGTTGATCAACGAAGAGATCGCTTTCTTGGTCATGTCGCGGTTAACCAGATCGAAACCTAGTCCTGCAGGCAGAATGTTCGACAGCAATGCACGACCCACGGTGGTGTCGGCAATACGAGTCTCTTCCCGACGATTACCCAGCAAATCGATATCGATTTCGTCAATACGAACCCGAACCTTGGCTTGCAGGTGAACTTTCTTGGCGCCGTATGCCCGAGCCACTTCGTCAGTTGAGCTGAAGACCATGCCTTCACCCTGAGCACCAAAACGCTCACGGGTCATGTAATACAGACCCAATACAACGTCCTGCGAAGGTACGATGATGGGTTCGCCGTTAGCGGGCGACAACACGTTGTTGGTCGACATCATCAACGCGCGAGCTTCTAGCTGTGCTTCTAGCGTCAATGGCAAGTGAACCGCCATTTGGTCACCGTCAAAGTCGGCGTTGTATGCCGCGCAGACTAGGGGGTGCAACTGGATAGCTTTGCCTTCAATCAGCATCGGCTCGAACGCTTGAATGCCCAAACGGTGCAGCGTCGGCGCACGGTTAAGCAGTACAGGGTGCTCACGAATCACATCAGCCAGAATATCCCACACTTCAGCGGTTTCGCGCTCGACCATCTTCTTGGCCATCTTGATGGTCGTCGCTAGACCCATCGCCTCTAGACGGCTGTAGATGAACGGCTTAAACAGCTCGAGTGCCATCTTCTTGGGCAGACCGCACTGGTGCAGCTTCAAGCTTGGGCCTACCACGATGACCGAACGGCCAGAGTAGTCGACTCGCTTACCCAACAAGTTTTGACGGAAACGACCTTGCTTACCTTTGATCATGTCGGCCAAAGATTTCAAAGGACGCTTGTTAGAGCCGGTGATGGCGCGACCACGACGACCGTTGTCTAGCAGCGCATCGACTGACTCTTGCAACATACGTTTTTCGTTACGCACGATGATGTCAGGCGCTCGCAGTTCGAGCAGACGTTTCAAACGGTTGTTACGGTTGATCACGCGACGGTACAGATCGTTAAGATCTGACGTGGCGAAACGGCCACCATCTAGCGGGACCAGAGGACGCAAATCTGGCGGCAGAACCGGCAGCACTTCCATGATCATCCACTCAGGACGGTTACCCGATGTCTGGAAGGCCTCAAGCAGCTTCAAACGCTTAGCGATCTTCTTGATACGAGTCTCAGAGCCAGTGCTTTCGAGCTCTTCACGCAACTGAGCAATCTCGGCGTCCAGGTCCATGTCGATCATGTAAGACTGGATAGCTTCTGCACCCATCAAGGCGGTGAATTCTTCACCTTCCTCTTCGGTTAGCGTGTAGTACTCCTCTTCGCTCAAAACCTGGCCAGCACTCAAGCTGGTCAAACCCGGATCGGTCACCATGTAGGCTTCGAAGTACAGTACGCGCTCGATATCACGCAGCGTCATGTCCAGCATCAAACCAATGCGCGAAGGCAGAGATTTCAAGAACCAGATGTGAGCAACGGGGCTGGCCAATTCGATGTGACCCATGCGCTCACGACGGACCTTGGCAAGTGTGACTTCAACGCCACACTTCTCACAGATCACACCGCGGTGCTTCAGACGCTTGTACTTACCGCACAGGCACTCGTAATCCTTGACCGGCCCAAAGATACGGGCACAGAACAAGCCGTCGCGTTCGGGTTTGAACGTACGGTAGTTGATGGTTTCGGGCTTCTTCACTTCGCCGAATGACCAGCTCCGAATTTCTTCGGGGCTGGACAGGCCGATGCGAATGGCGTCGAACTCGTTAGTCGCGCTTTGCTGGCGCAGCAGATTCATTAAGTCTTTCATATTTCTGTCTCTGTGCCCCTTAGTCGTTTTCTAGCTCGATGTTGATACCGAGCGAACGGATTTCTTTGACCAACACGTTGAAGGACTCGGGCATTCCCGGCTCCATCTGATGGTTTCCATCGACAATGTTCTTGTACATCTTGGTACGGCCGTTCACGTCGTCCGACTTCACCGTCAGCATTTCCTGCAAGGTGTAAGCCGCGCCGTACGCTTCCAATGCCCAGACTTCCATCTCACCGAAGCGCTGACCACCGAACTGAGCTTTACCACCCAGCGGTTGCTGCGTCACCAACGAGTAAGAGCCGGTAGAACGTGCGTGCATCTTGTCGTCGACCAAGTGGTTCAACTTGAGCATGTACATGTAGCCCACCGTGACGGGACGCTCGAAAGAGTCACCGGTACGACCGTCATACAAAGTGCACTGACCTGAATCAGGCAAGTCCGCCAGACGTAGCAGGTTCTTGATCTCGCTTTCCTTGGCGCCGTCGAATACCGGGGTCGCAATCGGGACACCGCCTTCTAGGTTTTTGCACAAGTCAATGATCTCTTCATCGCTAAAGCTGTCCAGATCTTCGTGACGCAGACTGTCGTCAGCCTTGTTGTAGACCTCGTCCAAGAACTTCCGCAGTTTGGCTACTTCGGCCTTCGCTTCGAGCATTCCGCCAATCTTGCGACCCAAGCCTTTAGCGGCCCAACCCAAGTGAGTTTCCAGCACCTGACCCACGTTCATACGTGACGGAACACCCAAGGGGTTCAGAACGATGTCAACTGGCTCACCGTGCTCGTCAAACGGCATGTCTTCAACCGGCATAATGACCGAGATGACACCTTTGTTACCGTGACGACCAGCCATCTTGTCACCGGGCTGGATACGACGCTTAACTGCGACGTAAACCTTGACGATCTTCAGGACGCCAGGCGCCAAATCATCACCGGTAGACAACTTACCCTTCTTCGTTTCAAACCGCTTGTCTAGGCTCGCTTTTAGCTCGCTTAGCTGAGTTTCTGACTGCTCGATCTGCTCGTTCAACGAGTCGTCTTTCATGCGCAGCTTGAAGATGTCGCCTTGCTCTAAAGAGGCCAAGATGTCGCGAGAAATCTTTGTGCCTTTCTTGATACCAGCGCCAGACACCACTTCCTGGCCGTCTAGCAACGTGGCCAGACGGTTGAACGCGTCTTGTGCAACGATGCGATACTCTTCATTCAGGTCTTTACGGACTTCGTCCAACTGACCTGCTTCGATCTGGATCGCACGCTCGTCTTTCTCGATACCATCACGGGTAAAGATTTGAACGTCGATGACCGTACCTTTAACGCCAGAACCCACACGCAGTGAACTGTCCTTAACGTCGCTGGCCTTCTCACCGAAGATTGCACGCAGTAATTTTTCTTCAGGCGTCAGCTGAGTTTCACCCTTGGGTGTCACTTTACCAACCAAGATGTCGCCGGCACCGACTTCTGCGCCAATGTAGACAACACCCGTCTCGTCTAGCTTAGCCAATGCAGACTCGCCGACGTTAGGAATATCAGAGGTAATTTCCTCTGAACCCAACTTGGTGTCACGAGCCACACAGGTAAGTTCCTGAATGTGAATGGTCGTAAAACGGTCTTCTTGGACGACACGCTCTGAGATCAGAATCGAGTCTTCGAAGTTGTAACCGTTCCAAGGCATGAACGCGATGCGCATGTTCTGGCCCAGCGCCAACTCGCCTAGATCCACCGAAGGACCATCAGCCAAGATGTCACCACGACCCACGCTATCTCCGGGCGACACAATCGGACGCTGGTTCATGCAGGTATTTTGGTTCGAACGGGTGTACTTGGTCAGGTTGTAGATATCTACACCCGCTTCGCCCAAGGTCGTTTCGCTGTCGTTGACACGCACCACGATACGCTTGGCGTCGACACGTTCGATCGTACCACCACGACGAGCCACCACACACACGCCTGAGTCGGCTGCGACAGTGCCTTCTACGCCGGTACCCACTAGTGGCTTTTCAGCACGCAATGTCGGCACAGCCTGACGCTGCATGTTTGCACCCATCAAGGCACGGTTAGCGTCATCGTGTTCGAGGAACGGAATCAATGAAGCAGCTACCGAGACAACCTGACGAGGACTTACGTCCATGAAGGTGACCTTCTCAGGCGGCTGAACCGTAAATTCATTCTCAAAACGAACCTGAACCAACTCATCGGTCAGCTCGTTTTTGTCGTTCATGCTCGCAGACGCCTGAGCAATGACTTGCTCGGCCTCTTCGATCGCCGACAAGTATTCAATCTCGTTAGTGACTTTGCCGTCGACCACTTTACGGTACGGGCTTTCTAGGAATCCGTATTCGTTAGTTCGAGCATAAGTAGCCAACGAGTTAATCAGACCAATGTTCGGACCTTCAGGGGTCTCAATTGGGCAAACACGACCGTAGTGAGTGGGGTGTACGTCACGCACTTCAAAACCAGCGCGCTCACGAGTCAAGCCACCCGGCCCCAACGCAGAGACACGACGCTTGTGCGTGACTTCCGACAAGGGGTTGTTTTGGTCCATAAACTGAGACAGCTGGCTGGAGCCAAAAAATTCTTTGACCGCGGCCGCGACGGGCTTGGCGTTGATCAGATCTTTGGGCGTCAGGCCTTCACTTTCCGCTTGTGACAAACGCTCGCGAACAGCACGTTCGACACGGACCAGACCGACACGGAACTGGTTTTCAGCCATCTCGCCAACACAACGAACACGACGGTTACCCAAGTGGTCGATGTCATCAACGCTGCCGCGCCCATTACGGATATCAATCAGAGTTTTCATGACAGACAAAATGTCGTCACGGTTGAGCACCATTTCACCGGTGTCGGTGTCACCACCCTCTTCTTTGCTCTTGCCAACCCGACGGTTGAACTTCATACGACCCACTTTTGACAGGTCGTAACGATCAGCATCAAAGAACAAGCCGTCAAATAGCTTCTTAGCAGACTCGTCCGTTGGCGGCTCGCCAGGACGCATCATGCGGTAAATCTCGACCAAGGCGCTGGCCTGATCGCGTGACGGATCGGCAGCCAATGTGTCAGAGACGAAGGCACCCTGATCCAGATCGTTGGTGTAGATGCACTCGAACTTGGTGACCTTAGCTTCACGCATCGCTTCCAACAGTTCAGGCGTGATTGGCTGGTTGCACGCAGCTAGCAGCTCGCCTGTGCTCTTATTGACCAGATCGTCAGCCAAAATCTTGCCGAGCAGATACTCGTCCGGCACGGGCAATGTCGTGATTTCTGCTTTCTTGAGATCGCGTACGTGCTTAGCCGTAATACGCTTATTAGCCTCGACCAATACCTTGCCGCCTTTATCGACCAAGTCGAACGACAGAGTCTCGCCACGGAGACGGTCATGAACCAGCTCCATGTTGGCGCCGTTTTTCAGCAGCTTGAAGCCGGTATTGTCAAAGAACTGATTGAGAATTTCTTTCTCTGACATGCCCATCGCACGCAACAGAATGCTGGCGTGCAGCTTACGACGGCGGTCGATACGGACGAACACCAAGTCCTTGGGATCCATTTCGAAATCCAACCAAGAACCACGGTAGGGAATAATCCGTGCGCTATACAAAAGCTTGCCCGACGAGTGGGTCTTGCCCTTGTCGTGCTCAAAGAACACACCAGGTGAACGGTGCAACTGAGACACGATGACACGCTCGGTACCGTTAATGATAAAGGTACCGTTATCGGTCATCAGGGGAATTTCACCCATGTAGACTTCTTCTTCGCGAATATCTTTGACCGCGCGAGTGCTGGACTCTTTATCATAGATCACCAGACGAGTTTTAACGCGCAAAGGCGCCGCGAACGTATCGCCACGCAGGATGCACTCTTTCTCGTCAAAGGCGGGCTCGCCTAGACGGTAACTAACATATTCCAACACCGCGTTTTCAGAAACGCTTTTGATCGGGAATACAGACTGGAACGCCGCGTCTAAGCCGCTGCCGCTCTCGGTGGTGGCCACACCGCCTGATTCCAGGAATTTACGGTAAGAGTCCAGCTGAATCGCCAACAATGGCGGCACTTCCATAGCCTGTGGAAGTTTGCTGAAGTCCTTACGAATGCGCTTCTTTTCGGTATACGAGTAAGCCATCAATGTGCCTCTGCTCAAGTTTCCGGACCAATATCGGTCCTTGATAATTTATCCCGGGGGATACGGATAACACGCCCAAAACGCCCTATCCGTAACGCCCGGTCGACCTCTAGCTGCTCAACTGAACCCTAGAGACGAGTAAAGGCCGGTGACAAAAACGCCACCAGCCTATACTCGGAATTAAGCGAAGAGTATTACTTCAGCTCTACAGAAGCGCCTGCTTCTTCTAGCTGCTTCTTAATTTCTTCAGCTTCATCCTTGCTCGCGCCTTCCTTAACGGTAGCGGGAGCGCCGTCGACCATTTCCTTGGCTTCTTTCAGGCCGAGACCGGTCACGCCACGTACAACTTTAATCACGTTGACTTTCTTCTCGCCAGCGCCAGTTAGTACCACGTCGAATTCAGTCTGCTCTTCAGCAGCGGCAGCATCACCACCAGCGGCAGGTGCAGCAACGGCAACAGCAGCAGCAGCGGTTACGCCGAACTTCTCTTCCATAGCTTCAACCAGTTCAACAACTTCCATTACGCTCATTTCAGCGATGGCGTTCAAAATGTCTTCTTTAGCAATTGCCATTTTTCAATTCTCCAAATATGGGTCGCACTGCTTACGCAGCGGCTTCTTTCTGATCTTTTACGGCGACAACGGTACGGACCAATTTGGTCGGTACTGCATCCAAAGTCTGAGCCAGCTTGGTGACGGGCGCGTTCATAACGCTCATCAGCATGCTGATTGCTTGATCTTTGGTCGGCAGCTTCGCTACCGCGTCTAACTGGCTGCCGTCCATTAGCTTGCCGCCAAGGGCAATACCACGGACTTCGAGCTGGTCTACATCTTTTACGGCGTCTTTTAACAGACGAGCCGCAGCACCTGGATCTTCCAGGCTAAATGCAAACAGGCTAGGACCGACTAACGCCGGATCCATGCACTCAAATTCGGTACCAACTACTGCACGACGAGCCAATGTGTTACGCACAACGCGCAAGTACACACCAGCGTCACGCGCTTTCGCACGCAAGTCGGTCAGTTGATCCACGGTCATACCGCGGTAGTCAGCAACGACAGCAGACAGAGCGCCTGACGCAACTTCTTTGACTTCAGCAACAATCTGTTGCTTGTCTTCTAGTCGCAATGCCATGGGCATCTCTCCTGTTTCATTGATGAAAACACCCTAGTGAACTAGGGCACCCTATTTGGTGCTCTCATCGAAATTCGATGGGGAACACCGCCTGCGCAGGAAATTAAGCTTTCGCACCTGCGGTCTTGGACGGCTCTGATTCGACAATGCCAAACCAGAACCCCCAAAATCAGTGACTAGCGCTCGGCTAGTGACGCCTGGTCGATGATCAAACCCGGACCCATGGTGCTGGATAGGGTGATCTTCTTCAGGTAAACACCCTTGGCTGACGCAGGCTTAGCCTTACGCAAGTCAGACAAAAGCGCTTCTAGGTTTTCTTGCAACTTAGCGGGCTCAAATCCAACACGACCGACCGGGGCGTGGATGATGCCGTTTTTGTCTACGCGGTAACGAACCTGACCCGCTTTAGCGTTTTGTACCGCTTCAGCAACGTTAGGTGTAACCGTACCCACTTTAGGGTTAGGCATCAGGCCGCGGGGACCGAGAATCTGACCCAACTGACCTACAACGCGCATGGCGTCAGGGCTGGCGATAACGACATCAAAGTCCATCTGGCCGGCCTTAACCTGCTCGGCCAAATCTTCCATACCAACGACTTCCGCACCAGCCGCTTTCGCAGCATCCACGTTGGCGCCGCTAGTGAAAACCGCCACACGAACGTCTTTACCGGTACCGTTAGGCAGTACAGTTGCACCACGAACCACCTGGTCAGATTTACGAGCATCAACGCCCAAGTTCACAGCGACGTCTACTGACTCGGTAAACTTAACCGTGCTTAGCTCAGCCAACAGAGCTGCTGCGTCTGCGAATGCAAAAGTCTGGCCGGGCTGAACTTTCTCAGCAATTGCCTTCTGGCGCTTAGTTAACTTTGCCATCTTATAGACCCTCTACATTCAGACCCATGGAGCGCGCAGTACCAGCAATGGTACGGACCGCAGCATCCATGTCAGCCGCAGTCATATCGGGCTCTTTAGTCGTTGCAATTTCTTCAAGTTGAGCACGGGTAACCGTACCGACTTTCTCGGTGTTAGGACGCGCAGAACCGCTCTTCAGACCTGCCGCTTTTTTCAGCAGAACTGAAGCCGGCGGAGTCTTGGTGACGAACGTGAAGCTACGATCGCTGTATACAGTGATCACAACCGGAATCGGCAGACCCGCTTCAACGCTTTGAGTTTGTGCGTTAAACGCCTTACAAAACTCCATGATGTTCACGCCGTGCTGACCTAGCGCGGGACCGACCGGCGGACTGGGGTTCGCCTGGCCTGCTGCAACCTGCAGCTTGATGTAGGCTTCAATCTTCTTAGCCATGATTTTCTCCTATTTGGGTACAAACGCCCGAGGGCTCCCCGTAGCGGCTAGGCCGCTGTTAAACGATTAACCTTTAGCGACTTGAACGAATTCAAGCTCGACCGGGGTTGATCGACCAAAAATAACGACAGCCACTTGCAGGCGACTCTTGTCGTAGTTGACCTCTTCGACGACGCCATTGAAGTCGGCGAAGGGACCATCGATAACTCGGACCATTTCGCCGGGCTCGAACAATGTCTTTGGACGCGGCTTGTCAGCATCAACACTCACGCGATTCAGAATCTCGTCAGCTTCTGCCTGACTCAGCGGACGAGGCTTGTCGGCAGTACCACCAATAAAGCCCAAGACGCGCGACACACTCTTGACCAAGTGCCAGCTCTGGTCATCCATCTCCATCTCGACCATGACATAGCCGGGATAGAATTTGCGCTCGCTCTTGCGCTTCTTGCCATCACGGATCTCGACCACTTCTTCAGTGGGGACCAGAATCTGACTAAATTTTTCCTGCATGCCGGCCAGCTCGACCTTTTCGGTCAAAGAGCGCATTACATGTTTTTCATAGCCCGAAAAGGCCTGTACGACGTACCAGCGTTTCATAGTTCTCTCTTAACCAATAACGGAGGAAACACCCCACCCGATCAAGGAATCTAATCCCCACATCAGGAGCGCCATAACCAAAGTGACAGCAATAACAATCAAGGTTGTTTGGGTAGCCTCAGGGCGAGTTGGCCAAACCACCTTGCGCAATTCACCGCGCGATTCGCGAATCAGGTCAGCAAAAGCACGACCTTTCACGGTTTGAAGAGCAACAAACGCCGCCAGGGCAAAGATAGCCACTGCAGCGAGCGCGCGATAAAGGATTGATTCGCCGCTAAAGTACGCGTTGCCAACCGCCAGACCGCCGACCAGTGCGACCACAACGATCCACTTGACGAAATCTAGAGCGCCTGATGATTGTGCTTCAGTGTTTGTGCTCATTTCTTCTCACGTACAAAAAAGCTGACGCAGCGTCCCGCATCAGCGTGAATATGGCAGGCCCAGAGGGATTCGAACCCCCGACCCTCGGTTTTGGAGACCGATGCTCTACCAGCTGAGCTATAGGCCTAAAATCTTAGGAGCGCGGATAATAAGGACTTGTGATGCATGCGTCAAGAACAGAAAGCCGCTCATCCATCAGAGACGGCGAAGCACGCCAAGGCGAAATCAAATCATCGCCTTCACTGGGTGAAGCGATGCCAGAAAGGGATAGGCAATTATTGATCAGGGCAGATGCAACTACCCGACCATCACAATAGTGCTTCACAGCCGTTCGGGCGACGTTTGTTTCGCCGGCAACTACCAATTGCCCGCCTTTGAAAAAGACAAAAGCTTTTAAAGGGAAAGGGAAAGGGAAAGGGAAAGGGAAAGGGAAAGGGAAAGGGAAAT
>CBFHLC010000048.1:0-15392 GCA_965656605.1 Litorivicinus sp.
TTCTCTGGTCGCTTCTCTAAGGAATGCCGGCCCACAATCGCAGATTGTGTGCGTTCGAAGGCTCGACGCAGGGCGTCTCGAAACCCCTTCTCACCCTGTCGGGCGCGCCATCAGCTCACTTCGTTCTGAGGTCGCTTCTATAAGGAATGACGGCCCACACCCCACTAACGCCTATATTCCCAACGGATAAAATCTCGACCAAACTGACCTTGGATAACAATAACCAAGGACAGAACATTGAGTTGCACACTAATTGGACTGCTGAACATCAAAGATGCGGCGGCTTTCGATGAGTACCGTCTGGCAGTGCCTGCCACCATGGAAAACTATCAGGGCAAGGTGCTGGGGCGTGGCGCACAGCAAGCGACCTTTTCAAATGAAAACGAGCTACCGGACTTTGACGCCGTCGCCGTTTTGCAGTTCCCCAGCCTCGAATTGGCCGAGCGCTGGGCCAATGGTCCTGAGTACCAAGCGATCATGGCCGTGCGAAACCAAGGCATTAGCCTGACCTTGCGGGCCTTTGGGACCTAGTTCAACACGCCCGACCAGTTGCTATCCACTGCATTGATATAGCCGGCACGTCCTGCATCCGCCGCCATCACCACAGGCGACATCACCAGCCCAATCCAACTCAGTTTTCTGCGTTGCATATTGCGCTCCTGTGTCGATGTCCCTTGGAGTGCGCGCCGTGGCAATGGTTCAACGTGCTTTGGTACCTACGTCCCAGTAAGGCACCCTCCGGGCAACTACACTTACGCTCCATCAGTAGAAACATTAGGAGGCGGTTGTATGACTCAAGAAACCTTGCAAGTACGAGCCCTACGCACCAACAGCAAAGTACAAGCACTGCTTCAGCAATTGATTGCTCATCGCGGCGAACCCAGCGCACAGGCCAGCCTCAGCGGCCACGCTCATCAAACTATGACCGAGTTGTTTGCGTTGACGGTAGAAGCGCAAAAGTCGGGCGAGTACGCCTCGCTGGTTGAAGAAGCAAAAGAAACGCTACTTCGGCATTTCCCGCAGCTGCTGGAAAACAAAGAAGAGGCGTGGGAGAACCACTAACTCCCTGCCAGATAGACCCGGCGGATGTGACGATCATCCGCCAGCACTATCAGCGAAAACAGGGCCTCATGCAGATCCTGTGCTCGCGACACCCGTTGTTCTGACATCGCCGTCGCCTTCGGATCCACCACCAAGACATCCGCCTCAAACCCAACCGCCAGATTGCCGGTCGCAGACCAACCCACCGCACGAGCCGCACCTAAGGTGGCGTGATAAAGCAGGTCTTGCACGCTCAACACGCGGCCCAACAGTGCGGATACCTGGTAGGCCGCTGTCATCGTTGCAAACATCGACAACGAGCTACCGCCACCCACATCACTGGCCAAGGCAATTTTCTGATCGGCCTGCTGATGGGCCACACACTCAAACAAGCCGCTGCCTAAAAATAGATTCGATGTCGGGCAATGCACCAATGCAGCGCCGCGCTCTTTGACGCTGGCGGCTTCACGTCCGGACAAATGAATCGAATGCCCTAACAATGCTCGGGGGCGAATCAAATCAAACTGCTCGTAGACCCCCAGATAATCGGCCGAGCCGGGAAACAGCTCGGCCACCCATCGCAGCTCGCCCTCGTTCTCGCTTAAATGGGTCTGCATCAGGACACCCGGGTAGGCATCCCACAGCGCGCCACAGGCCGCCAGCTGATCCGGCGTACTGGTCGGCGCAAATCGAGGAGTAATCGCGTACTCCAACCGATCGACCCCATGCCATTGTCGAATCAGGCGCTCGCTGTCCTGAAAGCCAGTAATCGCGGTATCCCGCAGACTGTCTGGGCAATTACGATCCATCAACACCTTGCCCGTCGCCAAGCGAACACCCCGGGCTTGGGCCTGTTCGAACAAGGCCTCGGCCGAGGTGGCGTGCGAGGTGGCAAACACCACAGACGACGTCGTGCCGTAGGACAGAGACTGATCCAGATAGGTTTGCGCCTGGGCTCGGGCGTAATCCAGATAGTGATACTTGGACTCTTCGGGGAAGGTGTATCGCTCGAGCCATTCCAGCAACGCCTCGCCGTGACTGGCGATGATCGGCAGCTGGGGGTAGTGGACGTGGGCGTCGACAAACCCTGGCATCAACCACTGCTCGCCATGGTCGTCGATCGATGCGTTCGGGTAGGCCCGTCGCAACTCATCTGCACTGCCGCGGGCCACAATCACCCCCTGATCAATCGCCAATGCCCCACCGGGGTGGTCGATCAGATCGTTGTTGTCATCAAACGCGATCCAGTGACCCAGTACTAATTTCATTAAACGCTTTCTCGATGTTGTAACAAGTGATGTAGCAGGCTCAGCGCAACAACGCCGGGCTCTTTGCCTAACGATTTATCGCCAATCGGACAGACGATCGGCGTTGGATCCAGCCCTTGCTTACGCAGCCGACTGGCAAAGCTGGCGGCCTTGCTGTGCGATCCCAACAATCCTAAAAATACGGGTGGATCCGCCAAATAGTGCTGGCATAGCTGCTGATCCAGCTCGTGTGAATGGGTCATGATAATCACCGCATCCGGACGGGACTCTGGCGTATCCATGCAGGTCTGCACTCCAGCGGGCCAAGGCTGCTGCAAATACTCGGGACGGGAGTCAATCACACATAGCTGCACCGGTAGCGGTGCAATTAAGTCGGCCAACGCCCGGCTGACGTGCCCCGCGCCGTGCACATGCAGTTGCACATGATCATCCGGCGCAACCCAGTGCTGACCGCTAGGTAATTGAGGTAACTGCGCCAGATCCGGCGCGGGCCAAAACTCCAAGCGCATCCAACCGCCACAGCATTGATTCATGGCGGTCCCTAAATTGAATGCGCGCTCGAATGGCTCGCGAGCCTCGCGGGCCAGCTGCAAGACTTGATGCTCCAGGGCGCCACCGCCGATCGTGCCCAACTGCTGGGTTGGATTGACCAGCATCCACGCTCCTTGCGCACGGGGCGTTGACCCCTTGGCCTGCGTCACCACCACCAAACAGGCACCCGGATGCTGGCGCAAAAATGCCGCGCCCTGATGCTGAAACTGAATCATAGGGCCATCAAAAGCCGCTCGGCGGTAGCCGGTGATGCGATCGCCGGATAGTGATCTAGGGTAATGGCATGTTCCAGTGCGAAAAACGCCGACATTCCAAGCATCAAGGGTGGCTCGCCCACGGCCTTGGAACGTTTGATACTCAGTTCGCGATTCTGCCCCGGCGACCAGATTTCAGCTCGGAAATCCGGTGGAGTGTCGCTGGCACAAGGCACTTTGTAGGTCGAGGGCGCATGCGTCATCAGGCGTCCGTGATCATTCCAAACCAGCTCTTCCATCGTCAGCCAGCCAGCACCTTGGACATACCCGCCCTCAATCTGGCCCAAATCAATCGCCGGATTTAGCGAGCGCCCGCAGTCATGCAGGATGTCCACGCGCTCGATTGTGTTCTCGCCGGTTAGCGTGTCCACGCTGACCTCGGTGACCGCCGCGCCATATGCAAAATAGTAGAAGGGGCGGCCATGGGCAGATTCGCGATCCCAATGGATATCAGGCGTGGCGTAAAACCCGGTGGCAGACAGGGATATGCGATTCATATACGCGTGATAAATGAGCTCGGGAAAGCTAAATTGCTGCTCCGGCCCATACAGACGATCAACGCCCCAGCGGATCTCACTCAAGGCGCACTGCCAGTGCTCTGCAGCAAATGCCGTCAGTCGATCACGCAAGGTTTGGCAAGCCCGAGCAACCGCCTGGCCGTTCATATCAGCGCCGGAACTGGCCGCGGTAGCCGATGTATTGGGGACTTTATCGGTTTGCGTTTGAGTAACCCGGATGCGGTCTAGATCAACGCTCAGCTCACTGGCGGCGATCTGCGCAATCTTGGTGTACAAACCCTGCCCCATCTCGATTCCACCATGATTCACCTGAACCGATCCATCCTGATAGATGTGAACCAAGGCGCCGGCCTGGTTTAGGTGCGTAGTGGTAAACGAGATGCCGAACTTAACTGGGGTCAAACTGATACCACGGCGGATCATGGGATTGGTTTGATTGTGCGCTTGAATGTGAGCTCGCCGGGCGCGGTAGTCTGAGGACTGCAATAAATCACTGATCAGCGGTTGCAGCACCGAGTCTTGCACCGCCATGCCGTAATGAGTCGTCTGGACATTAGGCGCCGAGGGATACAGATTTTTAAGGCGCACATCGACGGGATCTAGCTGGCAATGATGCGCGACGGCCTCAATCACTCGCTCCATACCCAGCATGCCCTGAGGGCCGCCAAACCCGCGAAACGCCGTGGCGCTGACGGTATTGGTCTTGTAGCGTAGGCTGTCGACCTGCACATGATCGATCGCGTAGGCGTTATCCGCGTGGAACATCGCCCGGTCCGCAATGGCCGAACTTAAATCCATCGAATTGCCGCAACGAACATGCTGGGTCACGCACAGGGCGTGAATACGGCCCTCTGCGTCAAAGCCCGCCTGATAATCAATCCGAAAGTCATGACGCTTGCCCGTCATGCGCATGTCGTGATCGCGATCCAACACCCATTTGACCGGCCGGTTAAGTGCTTGGGCCACCAGACTGACTGCTGCGGCTACGCCATTACCCTGGGTTTCCTTGCCGCCAAAGCCACCTCCTAGACGTCGGACCTGAACATCAATCTGATGTTGGGCACGCCCCAGCACACGGGCAATCACGTGCTGGACTTCACTGGGATGCTGGGTAGAAGACAGCACACGCAGTGCGCCCTCTTCGCCGGGATAGGCGGCAGCCGCATGCCCCTCTAAATAAAAGTGGTCCTGCCCACCAATCGTGATCGACCCTGATACGGTTTGATCGCAACTCTCCAGTTGCCCTGGCGCATCGCCTTTGGCCATTCGATACGGCTCTTGAATCAGAGTGGCCTTTTCGATCGCCTCCTCCAAGCTAATAACCGCAGGCAGTGGCTGGTAGTCGACCTGGGCTTTACTGGCGGCATACAGCGCCTGGGCTCGGCTTTCGGCTACCACGACTGCGATCAGCTGACCTTCGTATTCAACGCGCTCTTCGGCGAATAGCCAATCATCGCCGGCCACGGGACTGACATCGTTTTCACCTGGAATCGATGCCGCATCGAAAATGGCAACGACCCCCGGGCACTCGCGGACCCGGCCGAAATCACGACTGACAATATAGCCATGGGCGCAGGTACTTAGGATCGGCGCCAGATGAAGGGTGCCGGCCAATTCAGGCTCGTCATCAACATAACGGGCGGTCGCATTCACGTGCCCCACTGCGCTTTCGTGAGCCCGCGCTTTATGAACGCTACTCATACCAACAGCTCCATCAGGCCACGTTTGACCATGCCTTGGGCCGCTTTGAGTCGGTACTCGGCACTGGCTCGCGCATCACTCATCGGCTGGAAGTCCTGAACCAGCGCTTCGAAATCAATCTGCTCAATGGGTTGGCCATGGATAGCAGCCTCTAAATGACTCGCCCGCTTGGGCACGCCGGCCATGCCGCCCATCGCAACAATCGGATCATGCAGACAGCCGTCCACCACTCGCCCACTTAGACCCAGGCTAACCGCCGAAATATCTTGGTCGGCCCGTTTGGACAACTTGGCGCAATGAAGGACACGATCGCCAACCGGCACATCCAGACGGATCAGTAACTCGTCCACCGCCAAATCCTGCACACCGTACTTTAAAAAGAACTGCTCCAATGGTAACGAGCGCTGGCCGCGGACACTCGCCAAAACCACCTGTGCCTCTAGCGCAATGAGCATCGGCGGCATGTCCCCAATCGGGGATCCATTGGCAATGTTCCCGCCGATGGTTCCGGCCGCTCGCACCTGGGTCGAACCAATACGCTTGAGATAGCGCGCACTCTGCGGCCATTCATCGATCAGTGCCGGCAATGCAGCCGCATAACTGACCATGGCGCCCAGCTGGATCGAGTCAGGCTGGCGATGAATCTGATGCAGCTCAGCGATCTCGTGCAGCATCAATACCTGATCAAATCGCTCTTGGCGCTTGGTAATCCACAAACCCACATCGGTATTGCCGGCCACAATCTGCGCGTGGGGATAGCGCGAGCGTAATTCCAATGCCTCATGTAGGTGATGAGGCTGCCATTTCAAAACCGGCGCTCGCAGTGCTTTTAGCGCATGTTGCATCGGCGCTAAGTAATCGGGCTTCATGTCCTGCAGGCCCATAGCGACCCGTAATAGCCCCTGGTACCCGGTGCAGCGGCACAGATTCCCTGCAATTAAGTCGCAGGCCTCCTCACGGTTTTTAGGCGGCGCGGCATTAATTCCGTAGTACATGCTCATCACAAAGCCCGGGGTGCAGTAACCGCACTGACTGGCATGTTCATCAACCAATGCGGCTTGTAGCGGCGTGTCTTGCACACCCTCGATCGTGACCAACGCGCGACCGTTTAGCCGACTGAGCAGCTGAATACAGGTGTTGATCGGTGACAACACGACTTCACCATCGACCAACTCGCCCATGACCGCGGTACAGGCACCGCAGTCGCCTTCGCCACAGCCCTCTTTCGATCCGACGTGGCCCTTTTCACGGAGCCAATTCAGAGTAGTGGTGTGAGGGTCAGATAGTTCGACCCTGACGGCCTTGGAGTTCAGTAAGAAAGCGACGTTCATGGTTCGATCCTAGGCTTTCGGGCTGGCAAAAAAAAGCCCCGGCAATAGCCAGGGCTTTTTGAAACACTATCCCTTAATTAGGAACACTGCCCTCGATACCTTCGACATAGAAATCCATGCCTAGCAGAGTACCGTCATCAGCTACTTCACCCTCTGCCAACCAGACGCTGCCGTCTTGCTTGTTGATAGGGCCAGTGAAGGGGTGCAAGTTGCCGTTTGCGATGTCATCACGAATCTGCAGTGCACGAGCCTTTAGCTCGGCAGGAACTGCGTCACCGAAGGGCGCCAAAGCGACCATGCCTGTGTCGAAACCACCCCAGGTATCGGTGCTTTCCCAGCTGCCATCCATCAACTTGCCGACTTGCTGGATGTAGTAGGGACGCCAGTCATCGATGATGCCGCTTAGCTGCGCCGTCGGGCCAAAGTTCTTCATGTCAGACGCCTGACCGAACGCAAAGATGCCCTGCTGTTCAGCGATTTGCATCGGCGCACCTGAGTCGGTGTGCTGCATCAAGATGTCAGCGCCTTGGTCGATCAATGCCTTAGCCGCGTCCGCTTCTTTGCCCGGATCGAACCAGCTGTTCACCCAAACAATTTTGATCTGGACGTCAGGGTTGACCTTTTTCGCCGCCAAGTAGGCTGCGTTGATGCCACGAATGACTTCAGGAATCGGGAAAGAGGCGATGTAACCAATGGTGTTGGTTTTAGTCATTTCACCCGCGATGGTGCCGATGACCGCACGGCCTTCATAAAAGCGAGAACCGTAAGTCGCAACGTTGTTAGCGCGTTTAAAGCCAGTGGCGTGCTCGAACTTCACGTTAGGGAAGCGCTTAGCTACTTTTACCGTGGGGTTCATGTAACCAAAGCTGGTAGTGAACACGATGTCGTTCTGCTGAGCCAGCTGCGTGATGACACGCTCAGCGTCAGGACCTTCAGATACGCTTTCAACGTAGGTTGTTTCAACCTTGTCACCGAACTCGGCTTCAACCGCCAGGCGGCCTTGGTCGTGCTCGTAAGTCCAACCACCGTCAGATACGGGGCCAACGTAGACAAAACCGACTTTAACTTTGTCGTCTGCCATAGCACTGGTGCTCAACAACGCGCCTGCTGCGGCGGCTGCCATCCACTTTTTCAACTGCATTGATTATCTCCTCGATTGAGACAGTTTAATGGGTCACTTTAAAGGTCTGACCCAAAGCCCTAGGCGCGCCGGAGCGAGCCTGAATTCCTTTGGCTGAAATAAATGTCAGCACGATGACGGTGGCCAGGTACGGCAACATCGACAATATTTGCGAGGGAATCGAAATACCAAACCCCTGAACGTGTAGCTGGATGATCGTAATGCCGCCGAACAGATAGGCGCCCAGCAACACTCGCCCGACTTTCCAGCTGGCAAACACCACCAGCGCCAGGGCAATCCAACCCCGTCCTGCCGTCATATTTTCGACAAACAACGGTGTCTGGACGATCGACAGGTAAGCGCCACCGACACCTGCCAGTGCACCGCCGGCACAGGCCGCCGCGAACCGAATCGCCACCACGTTATAACCAATTGCATGGGCTGCGTCATGATCATCGCCAACCGCTCGTACGATCAGACCCGCGCGGGTCGAGCGGAAAAACCACGCCAGGGCCGCTGCAGTGGCCAGCGACACATAGATCATGATGTCGTGCTGAAACAGCAACGGCCCCAAGACAGGAATATCGGATAGCACGGGAATTGATACTTTCCCAAACGCTTCGGCAGACAGACCGACAAACTGTGATCCCACCAGCGCACTTAAGCCCAGGCCAAACAAGGTTAAAGCAAGGCCAGTGGCCACCGCGTTGGCATACATCACTAGGGTCAAAAAGCCGAACAACGCGGCCATCAACGCCCCTGCCACCGCCGCGGCGGCAAAGCCCAGCGCACCACCGCCGCCTGCGATCACCACCGCGAAACCGACCACGGCGCCCATGATCATCATGCCCTCGACGCCTAGGTTCAACACACCGGCGCGCTCAGAGACCAGCTCACCCATCGCCGCAAACACCAGAGGGGTCGAGGCGATAATGATCGACTGAAAAGCAGGAATCAGAAATCCGTAATCCATTACTTGCGACCCCACACAATCTTGTATTCGCTAACCACCGCGCTGCCCAACAAAAAGAACAACAGCATTCCCTGAAACACTCCAGTCACTGCGTTGGGTAGCCCCAACGAGATCTGGGCGTTTTCGCCACCCATATAGGACAACGCCATCAATAGACCGGCCGGGACAATACCCAGTGGGTTCAGACGGCCCAAAAAGGCCACAATGATGGCGGTAAATCCGTATCCGGGACTGATCACCGGCACCAGCTGGCCAACACTGCCAGACACTTCCATCATCCCTGCGAGCCCGGCCAGGCCGCCAGACAGCGCAAAGCTCAACCAAATCAGTTTGGATTGACTGAACCCAGCAAACCGCGCAGCCCGCGGGGCTTGGCCCTGAACTCGCAGCTGGTAGCCCAGCAAGTGACGCGAGGTCAGCCAAGTTGCAATGGGCGCCAAGATCAGCGCGACAATAAATCCAATGTGGGCGCGCCCCTGCTCGAACAGGGTCGGCAGCAAGGCGGCATCATGAAACAGGCGCGACTCGGGGAAGTTGAATCCGTCCGGGTCTTTGAGCGGCCCGTGCACCATCAAACTAAGAAACAGGCCCGCCACGTAGGTCAGCATTAAGCTGGTTAGGATCTCGTTGGTATTGAAGCGAGTTTTAAGTAGCGCCGGGATTCCACCCCAGAACAGCCCACCCAAGATGCCCGCGATGGCCATGGCTGGTAGCACCCAAACCGATTCGACGTCATACAGTGCCAACGCCACGGCTCCGGCGGTTACGCCGCCCATGACCAATTGACCCTCGGCGCCGATATTCCAGATTCCCGCTCGGAAACCAAACGACAGCCCAATACCGATCAGAATCAGCGGTGTCGCCTTTAGGATTAATTCGGACACGCCGTAAATTGAGCTGAGCGGTTGAATAAAGAACACCGCCAGCGCCTCGAACGGATCGGTCCCTAAAGCCAGGAACATTAAGCTGCTGCAAATCAGCGTCAGTCCGATCGCTATCGCAGGTGATGCCCAGTCCAACCAGGTCTGACGGTTCTCGCGTGCCTGCAAATAAATCATGCGGCCCCCAACATCATCTGACCCAGTCGCTCTGGCGAGGCTTGTTCGGTTGGGATGGGATCACTCAGACGGCCTTCGAAAATTGCACAGACCTCGTTCGAGATTTCTAACAACTCATCCAGATCCTGACTGATCACCACCACCGCGGCTCCATTTTTGGCCAAATCCACCAAGGCACTGCGAATACGAGCCGCCGCGTGTGCATCAACACCCCAAGTCGGCTGCGACACGACAAACACGTCGGGGTTTTGTAACACTTCTCGACCCACCACGAACTTTTGCAGATTTCCACCGGAGAGGCTGGAAGCTGCGGTATCGGCTGAGGGTGTTTTGACATCAAATGCCGTGATGACCTGTTCGGCAAAGGCCTTGATGCCAGTGCTTTGAATCCACTGATTGGGGGCTAGGTTTTGTCGCTCCCGGGCCGAGAGCAGGGTATTTTCTGCCAGACTCATCGCCGGCGCGGCTGCGTGACCCAGGCGCTCTTCCGGGCAGCCGCACAGACCTAGAGTGCGTCGGTCGCTGGAACTTAACGCCGTGATGTCGCGGTCATCCAACGCCAGTGAGCCGCCCGTCACCGATCGCTCGCCCAACAAAGCTTGGACCAAGACTTCTTGACCATTACCCGCAACACCGGCAACGCCTAGGATCGCCCCTGCTTTGGCCTGCAAATCGACTTGGCGAATACCCACGCCAAAGCTGGACTCTGATTCCAGCGTCAATCCGCGGGCTTGCAGTCGAATTTTACCGGACGTGGCGTTCTGCGCTGCTGCCGCCGGCACCAGTCGCTCGCCGATCATCAACTCAGCCAATGACGTCGAGGTTTGTGTTGCAGGATCACAGTGCCCGACCACTTTTCCGCCGCGCAGCAAAGTCGCCTGATCGCATAGCTGGCGTACTTCGTCCAGCTTGTGGCTAATGTACAAAATGCTGCGACCCTCGTCGCGCAGACGGTTCAGGGTTTCAAACAGACGCTCGACTTCTTGTGGAGTCAGCACCGAGGTGGGCTCGTCCATGATCAGCAGTTTAGGGTCTTGTAGTAGGGCGCGAACGATCTCGACACGCTGACGTTCGCCGACACTCAGATCGCCCACTCGGCGACTAGGATCCAGCGGCAAGCCATAGTTGTTCGACAATTCTGCCACCCGGCTGTCTAAGTCGCCGGCCGCCAAATCCGCCGGGATACCCAGGGCCACGTTTTCCGCCACACTGAGGGCATCGAATAAAGAGAAGTGTTGAAAGACCATGCCAACACCCGCCGCGCGGGCCTCGGCCGGCTTGCTGGGCGCAAAGGTGCTGCCATCGATTTTCAGAAAACCGGCATCTGGCGCCATCACGCCGTAGATCATTTTCACGAGCGTGGATTTGCCCGCGCCATTCTCGCCTAACAAGGCGTGGATATGCCCGGGCGCAACTTCAAAGCTGACGTCGTCATTCGCAACAACGCCAGGGAAGGCTTTACGGATCGAATCGACCCTTAATCTGGGGGTGAACTGGGCCATCAGGTTTCCAGGTGCAGTCACAAGCGCGTAGTCTAATCAACTTGGGTCCTCGGATCATAAATAATTTTGAATAAATTCAATTAAGGCGCGAAACAGATACCCATGAACACGGTTAACATCCTAAATCCGAAAATCATCGTCACGATGAACGATGCGGGCGACGAGCTGGTCGGCATGAGCTTGCACATCAAAGACGGCGTGATCACCCAAATCGCCCCCGCAGATCAGCTCCCGCCTTCGGATCAGCAATGGGATGCCCGTGGCAAAGTATTGCTGCCTGGCCTGGTCAACACCCACCATCACCTGTACCAAAATCTGACCCGTGCGGTCACCGGCGCACAGGACGCATTGTTATTTGGCTGGTTGCAGCGTCTGTACCCCATTTGGGGGCGCATGCGCAGCGAACACATTCGGGTCTCGACTCAGATTGGCTTAGGCGAGCTGGCGCTGAGCGGTTGCACCACCTCGAGTGACCATCTTTACATCTACCCTAACGACTGCCACCTCAGTGACAGCATTCAGGCCGCGCTGCAGATTGGCGTGCGCTTCCACCCGACCCGCGGTGCGATGAGCATCGGCGAATCCGATGGAGGCCTACCGCCAGATGCGCTGGTCGAATCAGAAGACGCGATCTTAAAAGATAGCCAAGATGTCGTGACCCAGTACAACGACCCTTCGACCGGCTCCATGACTCGAGTAGGACTGGCACCCTGCTCCCCCTTTTCAGTCAGTCGCGAGTTGATGCGCGATGCAGCGGTATTAGCCCGTGAGCTGGGCGCTGGTTTGCACACCCATCTGGCTGAAAACGATGAGGACATCGCCTACTCACAAGCCCAGTTCGGTTGTCGCCCGGGCGAGTACGCCGAATCGTTGGGCTGGGTGGGAGCAGACGTGTGGCACGCCCACTGCGTCAAACTAGACGCCACCGAGATTGACCTGTTCGCCAGCACCAGCACCGGGATTGCGCACTGCCCGTGCTCAAATATGCGACTAGGATCGGGCATCGCCCCGATCCGCGAGATGCGCGATGCAGGCGTCCACGTGGGGTTGGGCGTGGATGGCAGTGCGTCGAACGATGCGGCCGATTTGATGAACGAGGCTCGGCAAACGCTGTTACTACAACGAGTCAGACTTGGCGCCGATGCCATGAGCGCCCGCGAAGCATTGCAGATCGCGACCCGCGGGGGCGCCGAGGTCCTGGGGCGCGATGACATCGGACAGATCGCCGTGGGCATGCAGGCGGACTTCGGGTTGTACGATGTAAGCCAAGTACCAGGCGCAGACACCTGGGATCCGGTCGCTGCATTGCTGTTGTGCGGACCTCTACGACCTAGCGATGTGCTGATTCAAGGCCGCGCGGTTGTACAGGATTACCAAATCTGCACACTAGACTGGCCCACCTTGGTCGAGCGCCATGGCGTGTTGGCCCGTGAATTAACGGAAAGTTAAGTGAGTCCTGATACGTTTTTCAATCATCTGTGGCAGCAGTATCTGTCGGTGACACCGCAGGCCCAGGGCGTTCACGCCATGCTAGCCCAACGCGGCGAGACGCCGATCAACGACCACGTGGCGTTTCGTACCTTCGATAACTGCCCGATCGATATTGAGCACCTGACACCCGTGTTGGAATCCTTGGGATATCGGTTTCAACAACACTACGATTTCAGCGCAAAAAAACTGGTGGCGGGCTCGTACAGCTGTCCCGGGCAGCCAAAAATCTTTTTAAGCGAGCTCAAACGCTCGGAGCTATCCGATTCTGCGCAAGCGTTACTGCAACCAATGATTGAACAAATCCAACCCGCAGCGCTGGATCCCAGCATTTTCTATGCAGGCCGATTGTGGGACGCCCCCAGTCATGCGCAGTACACGCAGCTAGCCGATGAATCAGAGTACGCCGGCTGGCTCGCGGTTTGGGGCATGCGCGCCAATCACTTCACGGTCAGTCTGAACGACCTGGCAGCCGACCCCAGCGTGTCTCAAATCAATGAGTGGGTGAAGCAAGCCGGATTCGAGATCAATACTTCGGGCGGTGAAATCAAAGGCACCCCTGCGGATCTGCTCGAGCAATCGTCAACCCAGGCCGATCGAGTTAATCTGGCTTTACAGGACGGCACCTATTCGATCCCCAGTTGTTTTTATGAGTTCGCTCGGCGTCACCCAGACGCTTCGGGCGAGTTGTATCAGGGATTCGTTGCGGCGAACGCCAACAAAATTTTCGAAAGCACCCATCGGTAAATAAGGAAGCACCATGCTGTTACGCACATTAACTCCCAACTTGAGCCTGGCCGATCAACTCACCGAAGAGGATTTGGCAGAGGTGGTCGAGCAAGGTTTCAAAACCGTCATTTGCAATCGACCCGACGAAGAAGGCGAGCCGCACCTGATGTCAGCTCAGGCGGCAGAGGTGCTGCAAGCATCTGGCGTCAAATTTCATTACCTGCCGGTCAATGGTGCGGCGATCACCGATTTAGACGTTGCCGAGCATGCGGCTTTATTAAATGAAGCAGAGCAGCCGGTGCTGACCTACTGCCGAACCGGCACCCGTTGCGCCAAGCTGTGGGCGCTGGCAAGCGACGATTCGGCGGACTCGGTCATTCAGGCCGTCGCCAGCACCGGCCTGAACATCGAAGACATTCGAGAGAGGCTTAACGGCTGAGCAGGCGATCGTTCAACTGCATTCCAACCACCATAGCCAGCACGAATAGAACGGCCGTGGTGGGCTGGAGCAACAGACTGGCTAGACCCGGACCCGGGCACAGCCCACCCAATCCCCATCCTGCTCCAAACAGAACACTGCCTAGCACCAACGGACGATCAATCGATTGTTTGGCGACTTGCAATAACGGCTGACTGAGCAGCGTATTGCCACGGCGCACCATCAAATAGTGCCCGATCGCGGCCACCGGAATGCCCGCCGCCATTACAAAGATCAAACTCGGATCCCAGTTCCCAGTGATATCCAGAAAACTTTGAACCTTGGCCGGATCGGTCATACCTGCCACATACAAACCCGCGCCGAACAGCGCCCCCATCAACATTGCAACTAGACGAATCATCCGAACACTCCCATCACGTGGCGCAAGAACAAGACCATAACGACACCAGACCCAACAAAGATGCAGGTCGCAGCGATTGAGCGCACCGATAATCGGGCCATGCCACAAATACCGTGACCACTGGTGCATCCGCTACCCATTCGCGTGCCGACGCCCACCAGTAGGCCAGCAATTACCACCACCCAGGGCGTAGGTGGGCTGAACCCATGCTCGGACGGCGCCAACCCATGCAACACCGCTGGCGCAACAATTAGGCCGATCATAAAAAACAGCCCCCACTGGCCAAAGCCCATATCACCCGACAGCAAGCGGCCAAAAATTCCACTGATACCGGTGACTTTGCCGAGTGCCAAATACCCGAGCGCTGCCGACAATCCTATCAAACCGCCACCGATGGCAGCTGACACTGGTGTAAACTCTGTCATGTTTAAATCCTGTAAAGTTGTGTGTGCATGGTAACGGTAAAATTGATTAATTTCACTTTTTGTTATAACGTTATTCCATAAAGTTATTAAGGGACTATATCCATGACACAGCCATTGGTTCATCCACTCTTTGACCCAGCCACCTGGACCATGACGTATGTCATTGAAGACCCAGCCACGCAAGCCTGCGCCATCATAGATTCGGTGCTGGATTACGAGGCTGCTAGCGGGCGGACCAAAACGGACAGTGCCGATGCGGTGATCCAGCTGATCAACGATAAAGCGTTGACGGTTCAGTGGATTCTTGAAACCCACGTTCATGCAGACCACCTGAGCGCCGCGATTTATCTGCAAGAAAAGCTGGGAGGCAAGATCGCGATTGGTGATCACATTGTCCAGGTTCAGGGCATTTTTGGCGATCTGTTCAACGCTGAATCCGACTTCGCCCGGGACGGCTCTCAATTTGGCCAGCTATTGAGCGATGGTGAGCGCATCAACATTGGCCAGCTAACCCTGCAAGCCATGCATACACCGGGACACACACCCGCCTGCATGAGCTACCTGGTAGGCGATGCCGTGTTTGTCGGCGACAC
>CBFHLC010000049.1:0-15171 GCA_965656605.1 Litorivicinus sp.
CGATTCAGGGGGACATGGTCCACCCCTATCTGCGACGCCGCCAGGGACTGGAGCCGATCAATTATCCCAACGCGGACGTACAAAGCGTACTTGGACGCACCTTAGGTGTGCCAATTTTCCAAGAGCAGGTGATTCAGCTGGCGATGGTGGCGGCCGGCTTTAGCCCAGGCGAGGCGGATGCCCTGCGCCGGGCCATGGCCGCGTGGAAAAAAGACGGTGGACTGGATCATTTCCGCGACAAACTAGTCGATGAAATGCTGGCGCGTGGTCATCCCATGGATTTCGCCGAACGATTGTTCGAGCAAATGAAGGGCTTTGGTAAATACGGCTTTCCCGAATCACACTCGGCCAGCTTTGCTTTGCTGGTGTACGTATCTGCGTGGCTGAAGTGTCATGTGCCAGAAGCCTTCTATACGGGGCTACTTAACAGCTACCCAATGGGCTTTTACTCGCCATCCCAGCTGTTACAAGAAGCCAAGCGCAAAGGCATCACCATCCTGCCGCTAGATATCAATGACTCAGATTATGACTACGCGCTTCGCCAACATCAGGGCACAACCGCCATCCGGGTCGGCCTGCGCGCCATCAAACGCTTAAAGCAGGAGTCTGTCCAACAGCTATTACTAGCAAGAGCCCAAGGGGAATTTTCTTCGCTGGATGATCTGGCTTTGCGCAGTGGGCTGAGCGCCTCGGCACTGGAACATCTAGCCGGGGCCGGCGCGCTGGATTGTTTGGGCGAGCATCGCCAAGCGGCACGTTGGGCCATGGCTGACAGCGCCTGGCAGCTACCTTTGCTAGCCGAGGCCGGGGTCGGCGTTCAGCCCCATCAACTTAAACCCGCTGCCGAAGGCCAGCAGGTGCTTGAAGATTATTTGAATCTTGGCTTTACCCTGCGTACGCATCCGATGCTGTTGTTGCGCGACCAACAGGCTTTGCACGGCTGTCTGCGCCACACAGACTTAGCCGACATCCCGGATGGGCGTTTTTTGTCATTAGCGGGGTTGGTCACTGGGCGTCAGCGCCCCGGCAGTGCAGGCGGCGTTATGTTCGCCACCCTGGAGGATGAAACTGGCAACACCAATTTGATTTTGTGGCCAGATCAGGTCAATAGATTTCGACCCATATTGCTGACTTCTCGACTTTGGCGCGTACGCGCTCAGGTTCAGCACCAGCAAGGTGTGACCCACCTGATTGTGGATCAGCTGATCAACTTAGATCACTTGCTCGGAGCTTTGCCGCTTAAGAACGTTAGTTACCGGCCTTAGCGTGCAAGTCAGCAGAGTATTCATGGACCGTATCGACCAGAGTTTTCACTCGATCGGCGTTGGCGAATTGGCTGATGCCGTGACCTAGGTTAAATACGTGTCCGGGGTGTGCACCAAATGCATCCAACGCACGGCGCGCTTCGCGGGCCACCGCCTCGTCTGAACCGAACAGAGTGCCGGGATCCAAGTTACCCTGCAGGGCTACTTTATGACCCACACGCTGACGGGCGCTACCCAAATCACATGTCCAATCCAAGCCCAGTGCATCACACCCGGTATCCGCCATGGCCTCTAGCCACGCGCCACCGCCCTTGGTGAACAAGATCACTGGCACTTTGCGGCCGTCATGATCACGGATTAGCTTATCGACCACTCGCTGCATGCTGGCCAGGCTGAACTCGGCATATTGAGCGTAAGGCAGTGCCCCACCCCAGGTATCGAAAATCTGGACGGCCTGAGCACCGGCACGAATTTGCGCGTTTAGGTATTCAGCCACCGTATCAGCCAGATGATCCATCAAGGCGTGCATCACGTCAGGTTGGCCGTACAACATACCCTTGGCATGGGGGTATTCTTTGCTGCCCGCGCCTTCGATCATGTAGGTCGCCAAGGTCCAAGGCGAACCTGAGAAACCGATCAGCGGCACTCGACCACCCAACGCGCCTCGAATGGTGCGAACGGCGTTCATGACGTAATCCAGATCCCGCTCGACATCTAGCTTGGGCAAGGCGGCCACGTCCGCCTCGCTGCGCAACGGCTTGCTAAAGGTAGGGCCTTCGCCCGCGGTGAATTCCAGACCTAATCCCATGGCATCCGGGATGGTCAGGATGTCACTGAACAAGATGGCCGCGTCTAAATCGAAACGCTCCAGCGGCTGCAAGGTGACCTCGCAAGCCAAATCAGCGTTACGGCACAAATCCATGAAGCTGCCGGCTACCGCACGGGTGGCGCGATATTCAGGCAAATAACGACCGGCCTGACGCATGACCCAAATCGGGGTGGCATCGACGGGCTCACGGTTAAGAGCCCGCAGAAAGCGATCGTTTTTTAACTCTGACATGCTTAAACCTCTAGGTAATCCAAAATGCCTTGGGCTGCAGTACGGCCCTCGGCAATCGCCGTAACCACCAAATCACTGCCACGCACCATGTCACCGCCGGCAAACACTTTAGGATTGGTCGTTTGGAAGGCGCAATTTTGCTTTTCAGGCGCTTTAATCAGGCCACCGTCATCGGTTTGGATACCAAACTCGGTGAACCAAGGCTGTGGGCTGGGGCGGAAGCCAAAGGCGATCAAAACGCGGTCTGCTGGGATAATTTCCTCAGACCCTGGGATCGGCTCCGGACGACGACGTCCATTGGCATCAGGCTCCCCTAGTTGGGTGGTTACAAACTTCACACCCTCGACTTTGCCGTTACCGACCACTTCGATGGGCTGCTTGTTGAATTCAAAGCGCACGCCTTCTTCTTTGGCGTTGGCAACTTCTTTGCGCGAGCCGGGCATGTTCTCTTCGTCACGACGATACACGCAGGTGACCGTGTTGGCACCTTGGCGGATCGAGGTCCGGTTACAGTCCATCGCGGTGTCACCACCGCCCAGCACCACGACCTTTTGACCACGCATGTCGATGAAATCGCTGGCGTCTTTCTCAAAGCCCAAACGGCGATTCACGTTCGAGATTAAGAAGGGAAGTGCATCAAACACACCCGGCAGATCTTCGCCGGGGAAGCCGCCCTTCATGTAGGTGTAGGTACCCATGCCTAGGAAGACGCTATCAAAATCGTCCAGCAGGCTTTGGAAGGTGACATCCTTACCGACTTCGGTATTCAGACGGAACTCGATGCCCATGGATTCGAAGATCTCACGGCGCTGCTCCATCACCCGCTTTTCAAGCTTGAACTCAGGGATACCAAAGGTCAGCAGACCACCGATCTCGGGGTATTTATCAAACACCACCGCTTTGACACCGTTACGCACCAAGATATCGGCGGCGGCCAGCCCGGCCGGTCCAGCACCGATAATGGCAACTTTCTTGTCAGTCCAAACGCGCTCGGACAGATCCGGGCGCCAGCCCATCGCGAATGCAGTGTCGGTGATGTACTTCTCGACATTACCAATGGTGACCGCACCAAACCCGTCGTTTAGGGTGCAGGCACCCTCGCACAAACGGTCTTGCGGGCAAACACGTCCGCACACTTCGGGCAATGAGTTGGTCTGGTGACACAACTCGGCCGCTTCCATGATGTTCCCTTCACTGATCAGTTTCAGCCAGTTGGGAATGTAGTTGTGCACAGGGCACTTCCACTCACAGTAAGGGTTACCGCATTCCAAGCAACGGTGCGCCTGGTTGGACGCCTCACGCGGCTCGAAGGTTTCGTAAATTTCTACGAAATCCTCGGTGCGCATCAGCATCGGTTTCTTGGACGGATCCTGGCGGGATACATCACGGAATTGAAAATCGTTATTGAGTTTTTCGTCAGCCATGATTGTCTCCTTACTGAGCCATGCTGCGGCTTTGGCGCAGTAACGTATCGAGTCCTGCAGCCTTGGGCTTCACAAGCCAGAACTGCTGCAAGAAGTGTTCAAAGTCAGCCAAGATCTCGCGACCCCATGCACTGTTGGTGGCCTCGACATACTGCGTCAGTTGCATACGCAAGTAGTGCGCATGCTCTTCCATCGCCTCGTTACCCACGCGGGTAATGTCGACCAACTCGTGGTTGTACAGATCAACAAAGCTGCGGTCCTCGTCCAGCACATAGGCAAAACCACCGGTCATGCCCGCGCCAAAGTTGTAACCGGTCTTGCCCAGAACAATCACCAGACCGCCGGTCATGTATTCACAGCAGTGATCGCCTGCGCCTTCAACAATCGCCGTGGCGCCTGAGTTACGGACCGCAAAACGCTCGCCCGCTCGACCCGCGGCATACAGTGTGCCGCCGGTAGCACCGTATAGGCAGGTGTTACCAATGATCGAGGTTTCGCGAGCTTCAAAGGTGGACGCCTTGGGTGGATGGATCACTAGACGACCGCCTGCCATGCCTTTGCCGACGTAGTCGTTAGCATCGCCTTCCAGCGTCATCTCTAATCCGCCTGCGTTCCAAACACCAAAGCTCTGACCGGCTGTGCCCTTCAGATTCAGTCGAATCGGATTGGCTGACATGCCGTGATTGCCATGACGACGCGCGATCTCGCCAGATAGACGAGCGCCGATTGAACGGTCGCAGTTGGTCACGTGATAGCTGGCCTCGGCGCTGGAGCCGCGCTCAATATCGGGCAGCAAGTCAGACACCATGCGCTCGGCTAATAGGCCCTTATCGAAGGGCTCGTTCTTGGCTTGCATGCAGAACTGAGGCTTGTCCGCAGGAATATGGTCGTTCGACAGAATCGGCGACAAATCCAAGTGCTTTTGCTTATTGCTCAGACCTTCGGCTTGAGTCAGCAAATCGGTCCGACCGATCAGCTCTTCAAGTGAGCGAACACCGGCCAAGGCCATCCATTCGCGAGTCTCTTGGGCGACAAACTCAAAGAAGTGCTTAACCATTGCAACCGTGCCACGGAAGTGTTCTTCACGCAGCCACTCGTCTTGCGTCGCAACGCCGGTGGCGCAGTTGTTCAGGTGACAGATACGCAGGTATTTACAGCCCATCGCAACCATCGGAGTGGTGCCGAAGCCAAAGCTTTCAGCCCCCAGAATCGCCGCTTTCACAACGTCGAGTCCGGTCTTGAGTCCGCCGTCGGTTTGCACACGCACCTTGCCACGCAAGTCGTTCGCACGCAGCGCTTGCTGCGCTTCGGCCAAACCTAATTCGAACGGCGAGCCGGCGTGACGAATTGACGTCAACGGCGAGGCCGCAGTGCCTCCGTCGTAGCCCGAGATGGTGATCAAGTCAGCATATGCCTTGGCGACACCGGCCGCGATCGTGCCAACGCCTGGCTCGGATACCAACTTCACACTGACCAAGGCGTTGGGGTTGACCTGCTTAAGGTCAAAAATCAGCTGGGCCAAATCTTCGATCGAGTAAATATCATGATGTGGCGGAGGTGAAATCAGCGTGACGCCGGGCACCGAGTGACGCAGGCGTGCGATCAGCTGGTTCACTTTACCGCCAGGCAACTGGCCGCCCTCGCCGGGCTTGGCGCCCTGAGCGACCTTGATCTGCAGCACCTCAGCGTTCACCAAGTAGTGTGGGGTCACGCCAAAGCGGCCCGACGCAATCTGTTTGATCTTGCTGACGCGAGAGGTGCCGAAACGCGCAGGGTCCTCGCCACCTTCACCTGAATTAGAGCGGGCGCCCAGCTCGTTCATCGCCTGAGCCAATGCCTCGTGGGCTTCGGGGCTCAAGGCACCCAGGCTCATACCGGCCGAATCGAAACGTTTGAAAATCTCGCTAGCAGGCTCAACTTCGTCGATCGAAATCGGCGAGCTGGTTTTCAAATCAAATAAGTCCCGCAGGGTCGCCACCGGACGCTTGTTTACCAGCTCGGCATACTCTTGGTAGAACTCATAGCTGCCGTGCTGAACGGCTTTTTGCAGGGTTTGAACCACGTCGGGGTTAAACGCGTGATATTCGCCACCGTGGACGTACTTCAGCAAACCACCCTGGTCGATGCCTTGGCTGACGCGGCCTGCGCGCTTGGCAGTGAACTCGAGCTCATCTTGCAAATCGTCCAGATTGGCGCCCTGAATACGACTGGGCACGCCTTTGAAGCACAAATCGATGACGTCATCACCCAACCCGACCGCCTCAAACAACTGTGACCCGCGGTAACTGGCAACGGTTGAGATACCCATCTTGGACATGATTTTCATCAAACCCTTGTTGACCGATTTACGGTAGTTCTTGGCCAGGCGGTTGCGATCACCGACCAGCTCGCGAGACTCGACTAAGTCGTCGATCATGCGATACGCCAGATAGGGGTAAATCGCTGTGGCACCAAAGCCCAGCAGCACTGCCATTTGATGCGAGTCGCGCACACTACCCGTCGAAATGATCAAGTTAGCCTGGCAACGCAGACCATGATCGATCAGATAGTGGTGAACCGCACCGGTAACCATTGCAGCCGGAATTCGAATACCGGGCATGTCCATGTGGCGATCACTCAACACCAGCAACGTGGTGCCGCGGCGAACCGCATCGGCGGCCTCGACACACAAACGACGGATACCATCACCCAGGCTCTCGCCTTGGTTAAAGAACATGTGCAATACGGTGTGTTTGAAGCCGGGACGATCATTTAGATCCAACAGACTGGCAAACTTCGACGGCCCCAACACCGGTGATTTCAATATCACACGGGCCGCGTGCTCAGGCGTTTCCTGGAAGACGTTACGCTCGGCACCGACACAGGTTTCGAGGCTCATCACGATCGCTTCACGCAGCGGGTCGATCGGCGGGTTGGTCACCTGCGCGAACTGCTGGCGGAAGTAATCGGCAATGTTGCGCTCTTTCAGAGACAACACCGCCATCGGGGTGTCGTCACCCATTGAACCCACTGCCTCTTGGCCGCTCTCGGCCATCGGGCGAATTACTTGGTCGCGCTCTTCGAAGCTGACCAAGAACTGCTTCATGTAGGTTTTTAGATCGGCTTTGAGCTCTTCAACGCGGTGCGTCCCTTCAACCAGCTGGCTCTCTAGGCGGATCGCGTTTTCACGCAACCAACGCTTGTAGGGCTGTGCCGTTTTGAGTTTGCCGTCGATCTCGGCGGTGTGCATGACCTTGCCGGTTTCAGTGTCGACCGCCAAGATCTGCCCGGGCCCGACGCGGCCTTTGGCTACGACATCTTCGGGCTTGTAGTTATAGGTGCCGATTTCCGAGGCCAGCGTAATGAAGCCGTCTTTGGTGACGACGTAGCGCGCCGGACGCAGGCCGTTACGATCCAATAGGCATACCGCATAACGTCCTTCGGTCATCACCAGACCCGCCGGACCGTCCCAAGGCTCCATGTGCATCGAGTTGTAGTCATGGAATGCACGCAGCTCAGCATCCATACCCTCGACGTTCTGCCATGCCGGCGGAATCATCATGCGAACCGCACGGAAAAGATCCATACCACCTGCGACCAGCACTTCGAGCATGTTGTCCATGCTAGATGAGTCAGAGCCATCGGTGTTTACGATCGGCTGAATCTCGTCGATGTTGGGCAGGTACGGGGTCTTGAATAGGCTGGCACGGGCGCGAGCCCAAGCGCGGTTACCCTGAATTGTGTTGATTTCGCCATTGTGCGCGACCATGCGGAATGGCTGCGCCAAAGGCCAGCGCGGCAAGGTGTTGGTCGAGAAACGCTGGTGGAACACGACAATGTGTGACTGCAGACGCGGATCGGCCAAATCGGCGTAAAACGATGGCAAATCCTTTGGCATCATCAAGCCTTTGTAGCTGATAACCTTGCGCGACATGGATGCGATGTAGAAATCGTTATCGCCTTTCAAGGCCAGCGAAGCCGCTCGATAGGCCATAAACAACGCTGTATCAAATGCCTGGCTGTCCAAGCTGCCCGCCTCAACGAAGACCTGCTCAAAACGCGGCAACTGATCCAGTGCAATCGGACCTAGGCTGTCGTTATTGGTGGGCACAACGCGCCAGCCGGCCACACTGCAACCGCGCTGAGTCAGTTCAGCCTCGACACGCTCACGCGCGGATGCTGCCAACGCCTCGTCCTGAGACAAGAAAATCATGCCCGCGGCGAACAATGGGTTCAGCTCACGGCCCGCAACCTGCGCGCCGACTTCGGCCAAAAACGCCTTGGGAGCTGCCAGCAACAGACCGCAACCGTCACCGGTCTTGCCGTCCGCTGCGATGCCGCCTCGGTGGGTCATGCAAGTCAGAGATTCAATGGCAGTAGAGACCAGGCGATGGCTGGCCTGGCCTTCCATGTGCGCGATCAATCCGAAGCCGCAGTTATCGCGGAATTCACCGGGTGTGTACAAAGCTTTTGTCAACGTCGTTTCCTCCATCGCCCCCAATTTCAACAGCGGGTACCTCGCCCTGCCGAGCGCGCAGCACTGGCATAAAGCGAGGTCACATTGCTGGCAATCGTCGTTGCCTTTGGGGTGGGTCGCCGCTAGTCGGCGACCGCTTTTATTTGATCCTGAACATCCGCAATCGGACGCAACCAGAAACCTTCTTCAATTTGCTGTTCACGAGCAAAGCTCTGTGCGGCGGCGCGTGATTCAAACGCGCCAACAAGCCCTACGTACCATGGGCTTCCGTCCCGTTCGACCTGAATGACATTCAAATCGAGCGCGGCGTACTGACCCGTTTTTTCCCTGCGGGCAGTGTCAGGGTTCTGTGTCCCGAATAGCTGGAGGGTATAGGAATTTGAAGCGGCAGACAAGATTGCCGCTTCGTCAAAAGCCCACTGGGGGGCACTTTCAGCGATTTGTGCGGGTTCTGAAACCGGCTCAACCACCACTTCGACGGCGGGCACTTCGCGTACAGGAATCTCGGCCAACAGGGGCTGTAGCTCGGGAGTCAGAGCACTTTGCAAGCGCTCAATCGGGACTCCTTCAGGCGCGATGTTTAAATCCGCCAAGGCCGCAGAGAAATCCACAACCACCTCAGGCTTAGGTTCTAGCTCAGCCAGCGGCTCGGGCACCTTGGGCGCTTGCGACAGCTCACGCTCCAGTGCCTCAAGGCTCTCTAAGCTGGCCTGAGTCGGCGACGCGGCATCATCTTGATACAACTGCCACACCAGCACACCACTCAGCAACACGGCCAGCAACGAGGCCACACCGAAAACCACCGCCACTCGCTTTCGACCCGGGATGGGACCTGAAATTGGCAATCCCGCTCGATGTCGCTCAATGCAGAGCTCGAGCTGGGCCAAGTTGCCACCACTGACCTCAAAGACTGCCGCGCGGTCCAGCTTGGCCATGGCATCACCAGACCAGGGGCCCTGAGTTAACAAGTAATCCATGTGCTCGTTGGCTTCATCAAAGTTCAGCTCAACCAACGCCACTTCTTGAATCAGTGTTTGCGGAGGCGCGAGAGGACGAATGCGTTCGCGCAGCGGCTGCTCCGACAGCAGCGCCACCGCCAAGCCCGCCTGATCAGACGTTTTGGCTGACAGACGGGACAACAAAGCCAGCGCAGCATCGGCGAGCAAATGAGCCCGCTCAATAATAACCAGCACCGGATAACCCGCATCGCGGACCTGCTCGGATTGTTCACGAATCGCAGCAATGCTGGCTGCCGGCGCACCGGGCGTGACGCCGAGTTGGCGAGCAATCGCATCCACAAGGCTTTGCGCCTCCTGCGGGGCAACCAGACGAATCGGGCGTACATCATCGGTACACAACGCCTTGATGACAGATCGTTTACCCACACCGGCAGGGCCAGTCAGGTTCAACAAACCTGGATCAAAGCGCAGCCACTGCTCCAACACCGGAACGGCCCGGGCGCAGGCGCCCACCAAATTCATGCTGAGGCCTCGGCACAAAAGCTAATCAGCGTCTGGTGCAACGCAGCTGGATCAAACTCGGCGGTGACAACCGCCTGCCCCATGGGCTTTGGCAAAACCAGTCGCAGCTGGCCAGCATCAACTTTTTTATCCAATCCCATGTGATGCATAAAGTTATCTGGCGTCATGCACGCGGGCACTTGAGTGGGTAGATTAGCTGCGTGCAACAGAGCCAATAGCGCTTGATGCGAGGCCTCATCACTCCAACCCAGCCGCCGCGACAAATCGCTGGCCATCGCCATGCCAACCGCCACCCCTTCGCCATGCAGCAGACCGGTGTATTGCTGCTGCGCCTCGATTGCGTGGCCAAAGGTGTGGCCCAAATTCAGCAGTGCCCGTTGGCCGGCCTCGCGCTCATCCGCCGCGACGATGTCCGCCTTCATTTGGCAGGCATGTCGGACTGCTTCGGCTAATGCGTCGCTTTGCAAATCAGTCAGCTGAACAATGTTCTCGCTCAGCCACTGCAAAAAATCCACATCCCCAAGCGCGCCGTATTTGATCACTTCGGCCATCCCGGCTGAAAACTCACGCGCAGGCAAACTGACCAGGGTATCCGTATCAATTAACACGGCAACCGGCTGATGAAAGGCGCCAATCATGTTTTTACCTTGGGGGTGGTTAACGGCTGTTTTACCGCCAACACTGGAGTCCACTTGCGCCAACAGAGTGGTGGGCAGCTGAAGGAAATCCACACCCCGCTGGTAACACGCCGCGGCAAATCCGGTCATGTCACCGACAACACCGCCACCCAGCGCGACTAACGCGCACTTTCGGCTAAAGCGGGCTTCCAGCAACTCGCTCCAAATCAGCTCCAACTCAGACAGACGCTTGGAGGCCTCGCCGGCAGGGATGGTATGAACCAATACTCGCGCATGACTCAGCTGCGCTGTGATCTGCTCTAAGTACAGCGGCGCGACGTTGGAGTCCGTCACAATCATGATTTCGCGGTGGGGCAAGTACTGGGCGAGTTGGCCATTACCCAGCAAGCCGGGTCCGATCAGGATTGGGTAGCTGCGATCGTCGAGTTCAACCGTGACTTGTTGCATAGCGGGCATCCATTTTTTCAATAATCTCGCTGACAACGAGCTTGGGGGGCATTTGGTCGGTGTGAATCACGACATCTGACAGATCTTGATACCAAGGATGGCGCCGCTGGTGCAAACGCGCCAAGGTGTCCTGAGCATCACCTTGGGCTAACAACGGCCGATTAGGGTCTTGCCCCACCCGCTCGAACAAGGCCTGTGGCTCGGCAGCCAAGTAGACCACCATCGCGTCGGATTGGCGCAGTAACTCGTGATTCTCTAACAGCTCGACGATGCCGCCGCCGGTTGAGATAACCGCCTCGCGTCTGCCCAGCGCTTCGCATAACGCTGTGTGCTCGCGCTTACGAAACCCCGCCTCGCCTTCTTTTTCGAAGATCCAAGGGATATCCGCACCGGTCGATTTCTCAATCTCGTGGTCCGTGTCGCAAAAAGCCCAGTCAAGTGACTGGGCCAATCTGTTACCGATGGTGCTCTTGCCTGACCCCATGAGGCCAAGCAACACCACGGGGGGGCGTTGTTGGGACAATTACCGTCTCGCTAGTGCATCATTAATCAGTTTTGGCGTGATGAAGATTAACAGCTCTTTCTTGTCTTCAATAACTACCTTGTTGCGGAACAGCTTACCTAGCACTGGCAAATCACCCAGCACCGGCACCTTTTGAACATCGTTCGTACTGGTTTCCTCGAACACACCACCCAACACGATGGTCTCACCATCGCCGACCAGAACAGTCGTATTCAGCTTACGCGTGTCGATGATGATCTGACCGTCTGAGGTGGTACCGCCCACGCTGTCCTGAGCAATCGCAAGCTCCATGATGACGTTGCCATCTGGCGTGATCTGCGGAGTCACATCCAACGACAGCACCGCGTTTTGGAACTGAACGTTCGTGCCGGCATCGCTGACCGTACTGTATGGAATCTGGGCCCCTTGCTGAATCGAGGCCTTGGATTGATCTGCCGTCACTACCTTGGGTTGAGCGACCACTTCGCCGCGGCCTTCGGATTCCAGCGCGTTCAGCTCTAAATTCAGCAGTAAATCATTGGATGCCAAACCGATCGCAAAGGCACCCGCGGAGGCGCCGGCCGGCAACAAATCAACGTTCAAGGCATCCGCACCAATCGCCGGCGAACGAGCTGCCAGACCACCGGACAAGTCGGTCGCCGCCGCATTGTCCGCCAAGCTATTTAACGAGGTGATGCTGTCACCGGCACGCGTAACCACACCACCACCGACACCCTCATACAAGGCACCCCATTTGACACCCACGCGTTCACTAAAGCTGGATTCTGCGGTCACAATGCGCGCCTCGATCATCACCTGACGTACCGGAATATCCAGCACCTGCATCAGATCACGGACTTCTTGAAGCTTGGCGGCGGTGTCTTGAACGATCAGCGTATTAGTTCGCTCATCAACCGCCACACTGCCGCGGGCTGTCAGCAGCACCGACGAGTCGCCTGACTCAGCGGCGCCTTCTACTCCGGACCCGGTCAGCAATCCAGCAATATCACTGGCTTTGGAATACTGAACCTGGATGAATTCGGTGCGTAGTGGAGCCAACTCTTCGGCGGCTTTCTGATTTTCCAGCTCGAGCTGTTCACGCGCTGCAATTTCTTCGGCCGGAGCCACCAACAACACATTACCCACCTGGCGCTGATCCAGGCCCTTGGTACGCAACACCAAATCCAGCGCCTGATCCCATGGCACGTTTTGCAAGCGCAGCGTGATGTTGCCACCTACCGTGTCCGATGCGACCAAGTTGAGGTTGGTAAAGTCTGCGATCAGGTTCAATACCTTGCGCACTTCAATATCTTGGAAGTTAAGGCTCAGAGTTTCCCCGGTGTACTTATTGACCTCATCACGCAACTGCTGCTCTTGCGCACTCAGGCTGGAGACCGAGAGCGTTAGCGTGTTGTCCGTTTGGAACGCCAGATAATCGAAAGCACCTTGAGGACGCACCGCAATCAGGGTGTCGCCTTCTTCAACGTAGGCATCTACGCGACGCACAGGGGTTCCAAAATCCACCACATCCAGACGACGGGCTAGCGCGGGCGGCAATTCAACGCCGGATAGACGGATGCGAACCACCTCACCCTGCTGATCAATTTGCGGCGCAACCGAGGCATCCGTCAGATCAATCTTGACCAGACCTTCACCGGACTCACCGCGACGAAAATCAATATTTTCGACCGCCGTCTCGACTGCTGCCGCCATCGGTGTTGGCGCAAAGCTAGGCGCAACCGTCGCGCTGCCGCCCAGCGCCAGGGTCAAACGGTTACCATCACGAGCCAGATCAAAGGGCGTCATTTCGGATAAGTTAACAATCAGACGGGTACGCCCGGCTGATTCGATCACCGTGACGCCGCGCACACGCTCGCTTCCGATTTGGAAATAACGCTTGTCCAAGGCACTGCCGGTCTCGTCCAGATCAATCGCAATCCGAGCGGGCTCATTGACGGTGTAACTGCGCGGCTCGGGAGCCGGCCCATCAAAAGCCAGACGCACCTCGACACGATCCGACGCTATGCTTTGAATCGCCAAGTCTGTAATCACCACCGGGCGCGCCCAGGCGCTGACACTGGCGGCGACCGCGGCGATCACAGCGGTTGTTTTTACAAGGGTGTTCATACCGATTTCCTTACCCATTATTGCGTCGGATCTTTCAAAGCCAGCGTGCGAGGACGTTCAAGCCATCCCTCACCGCCATCTGGCACGATTTCTGTCAACTCGATGCGCGCTTCCGCGACCGAAGTAATGCGGCCATAGTTCTGACCAATAAAATTGCCTACCGTGACCTTGCTGATCTGACCTTGCGCATCGGCAATCAGCGCAAAGTTCGAGCCATCACGTAACGCCAATGTGCCCACCATGCTGAGGGCATCCAGACTGAACTGCTCAAGGTATTCCCTCGAGCGATCCAGATTCGGCTTGATGTTCGGATTGGTGTCTGGACGCGCCACTTCGCGCACCTCGATCGGGGCCACAAATGGACTACGCAACGCGTTGGCTTGGTACACAAACGGCTCGTAATTCTCGAAGGTGGGGACCGGTTCAATCTCGCCACCTGGACGGGCCTTCACCTGCGCAACAAAACGCTCTAGATCCGACAGGTTGGCGCCCTGTCCACAGCCGGCCAGCAACGCCGGCAGTAAAAGCAGTAAGACTCTAGCCGTCATCGCGGTACCTATAAGTTCGGGCCAAAATGCTCATGTCGAGTTGATCGCCCGAGACTGGCTGAATCGTGAAATCATGCAGCGTGACGATTCGCGGCAAGCCCGCGACCCCGCTGACAAAGTTGCCCAACTCGTGATACGAGCCGCGCACCTTGATCTGAATCGGCAATTCGACGTAATACTCACGCTGCACCTCGGGCTGAAGGTTGATGGAGTCAAACTCCAAACCCGCGCCGATGCCGGTACTGGTGATGTCCTCAAGTAATCCAGGCACTTCCGTATCGCTAGGCAACTGACGCAGCAACGCGCCGAACTGAGCCTCCATGTCACTCATCTGCTGACGCAGTTGAGGCAGGTTGGCCACTTGGAACGCCTTGGCTTCAAATTGCTGTTTCAGCGTCACTTCCCGAGCCGTCTCGACTTCGAGCTGAGTCTGCTTGTCTTTGACGACAAACCACCAGCCAGCCAGGCACAGCGCGACAAACAAAATGATCCAAAACGCGACTTTGACCAACACCGGCCATTGTCCGGCGTTGTTGATATCCAAATCGTCGCTACGAAATTCTTTGAGTTCCGAAATCAGACTCATGGTTGCGCCTCCCGGGTTGAGGGGTCATCCAGCACGACACTCAAATTGAAGGCGTTGGGTAACGAGCCAGTTTTCTCGGCTACCACCTGGGTCAGATTGGGGTCTGTGAACCACTCGGCCCCATCGATCGAGCGCATGAGATTTGAAATGCGATTGTTATTTTCGGCACGGCCTTTGAGGGCCAAGCGGTCCTCGGTGCGGGTCAAACTCGTGTAATACGATCCGTCGACCAAGGAGGTCACCAGGTTATCGAACACATACACGATGCCCGAGCGACGACCCTGCAGATCCTGAATCACCTGCATGCGATCAACCAGCTGACCGCGTAAATCTCGTAGCTCGCGAATCTCGGCGATCTGCCGATCCACTTGACTGATCTGCTGGGTTAAAAAGTTATTACGCTGGGTTTGAGCGCTAATTTCACCGTCATAAAACTGCATTGCGCCGAACACCACCGCCGCGCTCAATGACGCTGCCACCGCCGTGGTAATCGCAAAGCTGCGCTGCTGTACCTGGCGCTGCTCATCGCGCCATGCAAGCAGATTGATACCCTCAACCTCGAAGGCGCGCATCGCCAAGCCCGCGGCAATCAAAAGCGCCGGCGCGTCTTGCGAGAGGCCATTCACATTGACGTTCT
>CBFHLC010000050.1:0-15149 GCA_965656605.1 Litorivicinus sp.
AGCAATACGCTCGCAGGTACGCGATGGCCTAATCATGGCCGCAGGCTGGTTGGTTCTGGGCCTAGCCAGTGGTCAGTTTTTGCTGTCCGCGGTCTTGGTATTGCTGATCGGCTGGCTATTATCCGCTCGAGCCCGAGTGCTGATTCACCGCTATATTCAGGAACGCGATGTCTCGGTGTTGCCGCTGCTGCAAGACCCCGAAAGCGACATCGCCTACGTCCTGCAAAAACAATTTCGCCAAGCCCAACGCCGTGAGCAGCGCCTAACCGATCAGCTGGAACAGATTAATACAGCTCTGCGCTCGGTTGACCGGGGGTTTTTGCTGATTGGCGAGAACAACACTATTCGCTGGTTCAACCACGGCGCAGAACGCTACCTAGGCCTGACACGCCCTGATCTGGGCAAGCCGTTGGATCACTACCTACGCGATCCGGCCTTCGGCCCCCTGATGGGCCCGATCACCACCAATCAGCTGGTCGTGGCCGGCTCACCGATCGAGAACGACCGAACCTTTGAGTACAACGCGTTCACCGATGGCGAACAGGGCAAGGTCATCATCGTGCGCGATGTCACGCGCCTGCGTCAGCTGGAACAGACCCGAAGTGACTTTGCCAGTAACGTCTCGCACGAGCTCAAAACCCCTTTGACGGTCATCAAAGGCTACGCGGAATCCCTTAACCAAATGGCTCCAGAATTGCCCAACCCAGTCGCCCGCGCCATCGATCAGATTGGCGATCAAGCCGACCGGATGCAGGACATTGTCGAGGATCTGCTGTGGCTAAATCGCCTAGAGAGCACCCAGCTGGTCGATCCGACGGACCTAAAGCCTAAAGGGATGCTGGAGCAGGTCCAAAAAGAAGCACTGGATCTGGCCGAAACACTGGGCCACCGCCCGACCATTCGCATCCAAGCTGACGAGCAAGGCCTGAATGGCAACCACCGCGAGTTGCTAACTGCGGTGCGTAATTTAAGTTTTAACGCCGTGCGCTATGGTCAGCTGGACGTGGAAATCGATCTGGTCTGGCGGGTGCGCGAGGATCGCTGCGAGTTGATGGTCAAAGACAACGGCCCCGGCATCCCACGCTCACACATTCGTCGAGTCACCGAGCGCTTTTATCGAGTCGATGAGGGACGTGCCCGCAACCAAGGTGGTACCGGACTGGGCTTGGCTATCGTTAAACACGTGGCTGAACGCCACGGTGGAAAACTTCGGGTACGTAGCTTGGTCGGCAAGGGATCAGAATTCATCTGCCAGTTTCCGCTGGAGCGACTGGTCAAAACGCCTAAGACTGTTGTGGAATCTGAGTCAGCGTAGCGCGCTCTCGATTTTGAACACCCCAGGCCGTCGCACCGGCTACCGCCGCACTGGGCACCAGCAGATTGACCAGCGGAATAGAAATCAGCATCAAGACCAACAAACCAAACACACCAGAATCGATCGGCTCATCCCAAGCCTGCGCTCGGGTCAGCGAGAGTTCACGTCCGTGGTTGTCGTTTAGATAGTCTCGATACTCGATCACCATGACCCAGGCACCAAAACCCAACCACAAAAAGGGGCTGATCAGATTAACGATGGGCACTAACGAAATCGCCAAGATCAGCAGTGCTCGAGGGATGTACCACAGCCACTTAGACAGCTCGCGATGAAGCGTCCGAATGATCATCGACCCAAGGGTTTCCGCTGGAATAACCGCACTGGGGTCCAGATGCTGTTCGACTTTTTCAGCCAACACGCCATAGAACGGCGCGGCGATGAAACCGTTGATCACGGTAAAACCGAACACAAACAAAATCAGGGCGACCACAAAGGCCAGTGGCTGGATCAACCATGTCAGCCAATCGAGCCAGCTGGGTAGAAATTCAGCGGCCATGACCACCCAACCACCCAACCATCCCAGCAGCGTCATAACCAGCATGATGAAAACAGCGATGTTGACCGCCACCGGAATCAAAACGAATCGTTTTAATCCCGGCGTGAGTAGCAACTCAAAACCCTGCAACAGGGCACGTACGCCTCTCACTCGTCGACGATACTCTTCAGATCGCTTTCGCTGAGGTCGCTATGGCGCACGTCCGTGCCACGCACCGCGTAGATCAGCTGTTCAGAGATGTTGGTCGCATGATCGCCAATGCGCTCAAGTGAGCGGAACACCCACAACAGCTTGACGATACGGCCGATCGAGCGAGGATCCTCGATCATAAAGGTCACCATGGCACGCAAGGATGACTCGTAATCCGAGTCGATCGCCTTGTCGTCACGAGCCACTTCACTGGCCTGATCGGCATCCAGACGAACAAAGCTGTCGACTGCACGCTTGACCAGCTCGGCCACCTGACGACCCAGGCTGACTGACTGCGCCAGCGCCGATGCTGGCGGCGGATCCGATGCCAACTCAGCAGCCAGACGACCGACCTTGTAGGCCTCGTCGCCCATACGCTCCAGGTCACGCACAATCTTTGAGACCGCCATGACCACCCGCAAATCTGCGGCCGCCGGCTGGCGCAATGCGATGATGTTCATCACTTCACGATCCACCACCAACTCAAACGCGTTAATTTGCTGCTCGCCCTGCTCAAGACTGGCCAACGCAGTTGAATCCATGTCCTCTAGCGCACCGATCGCAGTGCGTAAGTTGCGCTCGACCAAACCGGCCATTTTTAGGACGTGGGTGCGCAGGGTTTCCAGTTCTTCGTTGAACTGACTAGAGATATGCTGATTAAGATCTGAGGATTTTAGGTCCATAACTTATCCGAAACGTCCGGTGATGTAGTCTTGGGTCAGCGGGTGCTGAGGCGAGGTAAAGATCTGCTTAGTCGGGCCGACTTCGATCAACTTGCCCAAGTGGAAGTATGCGGTGCGATCCGAGACTCGAGCGGCTTGCTGCATTGAGTGAGTCACGATCACAATCGTGAACTGACTGGAGAGCTCATGGATCAGCTCTTCAATCTTCGCGGTCGCAATCGGATCCAATGCCGAGCAGGGCTCGTCCATCAGAATCACTTCAGGGCTAACGGCGATAGCGCGCGCGATGCACAGACGCTGCTGCTGCCCGCCAGACAAGCCGGTACCGGGCTGATCCAAGCGATCTTTGACCTCTTCCCACAAACCCGCACGGACCAGTGATTGTTCAACCACTTCGTCCAGCTCGGCTTTGGAATCGCACAGACCATGGATACGCGGCCCGTAGGCTACGTTGTCATAGATGCTTTTGGGGAAAGGGTTGGGCTTTTGGAATACCATGCCAACCCGCGCACGCAACGGCACCACATCAACGCTAGGGTCGTAGATGTCCTTGCCGTCCATGCTGATCGTGCCATCCACGCGGCAGATATCGATGGTGTCGTTCATCCGGTTCAAGCAGCGCAAAAAGGTCGACTTACCGCAGCCTGAGGGCCCGATAAACGCGATCACTTCATTCGAGCCGATATCAATCGTAACATTCTGGATCGCATGCTTGTCACCGTAATAGACCTGAACATTCTCGGCCTGCATACGGGGGTTCTCGACGCGCACGTCACCTACGGTTTTTTCTGTCTGCACTGCCCGCTCCTCGGGTTTTTCAGTGGGTGTTGTCATGGTTAGATCCAAAGAATACTACTCCCTACCAACGACGCTCGAACTTTTTACGCAACATGACGGCTAAGGCGTTCATGACGATCAAAAAGGTCAACAAAATAAGAATCGCGGCACTGGTCTTGGCCACGTACATGCGCTCGGCAAAGTCCGCCCACATAAAGATTTGAACCGGCAATACCGTCGCCGGATCCAACATGCTGGCGGGGGTATCAACAATGAACGCGACCATACCGATCATCAGCAGCGGCGCGGTCTCGCCCAGCGCCTGGGCCATGCCGATGATGGTGCCGGTCAACATACCCGGCAGCGCCAAGGGCAACACGTGGTGCGTGATCACCTGAACCCGACTGGCGCCCATACCCAGAGCCGCATCGCGAATGCTAGGGGGTACTGCCTTGAGCGCGGCGCGCGAGGAAATAATGATGGTCGGCAGGGTCATCAAGGCCAACACAAATCCACCCACCAAGGGTAAAGATCGCTGGAAACCAAAGAAGCCAATAAAGACCGCCAAGCCCAAAATACCAAACACCACCGACGGCACCGCCGCCAGGTTGTTGATATTGACCTCAATGATCTCAGTTAGACGGTTTTTCGGCGCGAACTCCTCAAGATAAACCGCCGTTGCCACCCCAATCGGGAAGGCCAGCAACAAGGTCACCGTCAGCGTCAATATGGATCCGACCACGGCACCTTTGACACCTGCCATTTCAGCATTACGGCTGGCCGCACCGCTGAACAAGTAATCGCTGATTTTGTAATCGATACGGCCCTGGGCCTGCAATTCGTCCAGTATCGCAATCTGGTTATCACTCAAGCGGCGATCCGATTCAGGGGTATCACGACTGATATAACCGCGTAAAAAACTATCCGCGTCATCATCCAGCGAGAACCAAACCGACACCGTCTGACCCAGCAGGCTGGGATCATCCAGCAACATGCTACGAATCCGGTCTTGGGCGCCGGCAGACACCAGCTTGAATGCTTCGCGCTTGCCCTTGCGCCCCTCGGCTCCGGTCAGCTCATAAACACTGGTTTGCAAAGCCTTGCGTGGATTGCCATCAAAGAACGAATCAACCGTTTGATCGCCCCGCGGATCTAGCAGCTCAGCATCCAGCATGACGTCTAGTTTGACGTAGTGTTGGAAGAAGCCAGGCACACCTTTTTTAACGATGGTGGCCATCAAAATGACCAAAAACGCCAACGCCAAGCCAATCGCCATCTTGCCGATCAGCTGGAAACGGCGCTCGGCGGCATAACGCTTTTGAACACCGGCTGCGACCCGCTCAGCGGCGGCCGCAGGCTTCATCATGGGCTTAGTCATATTGCTCTCGATATTTTTTCACGATCTGCAGGGCACCGATATTTAACAGCAAGGTCGTGCAAATCAGTGTCAGGGCTAATGCGAAGGCCGATAGGGTCTTGGCTGAGTCAAATTCTTGGTCACCGACCAAAATCGTCACGATCTGACTGGTCACGGTGGTCACCGCATCCAGCGGGTTGGCTGTCAGATTGGCCGCCAAACCCGCAGCCATGACCACAATCATGGTTTCGCCGACCGCTCGTGATACCGCCAACAACACCGCACCTACGATGCCGGGCAAGGCCGCCGGCAAAATTACTTGGCGAATGGATTCCGACTTGGTCGATCCCAGCCCGTAGGCCGCATCGCGCAAGCTTTGAGGCACCGCGTTGATCACGTCATCGGACAGCGACGAGACAAACGGAATGATCATGATGCCCATCACGACGCCCGCAGCCAGCGCGGATTCGCTGGACACATCCAAGCCAACACTGTCGCCCAACTGGCGGAAGAACGGCGCGACGGTTAAGGCCGCAAAGAATCCGTAAACCACGGTCGGGATACCCGCCAGGATTTCCATCAGAGGTTTGACGACTGAACGCACTCGCTGCGAGGCGTACTCAGACAAGTAGATGGCGCTGAACAGGCCGGTCGGCACTGCCACCACCAATGCGATGGTACTGATCAACAAGGTGCCAGCAAACAGCGGCACAGCGCCGTAGTTACTGACGCCCACGCCTGCGTTCTCGCCAAATTCAATCTGCGGGTTCCATTTCAGCCCGAATAGGAATTCCATCGGCGAGATCATGCTAAAGAAGCGGATTGACTCGAAGATGACCGACAAAACGATCCCGACCGTCGTGAAAATTGCGATCAATGAGCAAGACGCCAAGATGATCGTAATGATGCGCTCAACCCAGTTGCGCGCACGGAAATCCGGGTTGATCTGCCGGTAAGCAAACAAGCCCAGCACAGCACCTAAGCCCAACACAAAGGCAGTCATTAGCAATTGAGACATCTCATCCCAACGAGCCCAGGCCTCGGCTGCCTGATCAATCCATGGCGGAATCTCGCCCGCGCGAATGCCGATAAATACGTTTTTGATTTGGGTCAGTGCAATGTCTTCGTTGAAACTCGCATCGCGATCTGCAGGGAAATAACCCGCCGCCAGCAATTTGAAGATGCTGTCTTCAAAACCCACCCAAACTGTCAACAAAATAAAAGCGGGTAGAACCGCCAAGAGTGCTGCAAATGAGCCGTAGTAATGCGGCAAGGAATGCATCGATCGCACTCCACCCGAGCCAGATTGGCTGACCACTTGCCGGCGCGACACGAAGAACCACATGGCCCCCATCGCAAGCAGTAGGATAATCAGCAGGTCAGTAGACATTCCTTGCCTCCAAACAGAAAAGGACCGGCATAACGCCGGCCCAAATAGTACACCAAGCCATTGGTCTTAGTTGAGCATATCCGCAGTTAAAGGTGTCAGCTCTTTGATCGCCTCGGCATATTGATCACGCTCTTCTTCACTCATCGGGATCATGCCGGCCTCGGCCAAGATGCCGTCTTCGCCCCAGTGCTTAGTCCACTCCATCGCGTATTCCTGAACACCGGGAACAACACCCACGTGCGCTTGTTTGATGTAGAACCACAAATCACGGGAAATTTCGTACTCACCGTCAGCAATCGCATCAAAGGTGGGCTCAACACCTCCAATCTTTGCGCCTTTGACGACATCAGAGTTCTGGTCCAGGTACGAGAAGCCGAAGATACCAAAGGCTTCATCGTCTTCCTGTAGCTTTTGAACGATCAGGTTATCTTGCTCACCCGCCTCAACGTAGAAGCCGTCGCTGCGGATGACTCGGCAGCTTTTAGCTTTTTTGCCTTCGGCCTTGAGGATGGCAATGGCCGCCGCATTTTTCTTACACAAGCCTTTCTCATTGACCATCTCTTCAAACGATGCGCGTGTTCCTGAGGTAGTCGGCGGGCCCATTACCTTGATTTCGAAATCAGGCAACGATGCGTCAATGTCGCTCCACTTCTGATAGGGATTATCGATAAAGGCCGTGCCGGCAGCATTCGGCACCTTAGCAGCCAGAGCCAGACCCAACTGCTCGCGGGTGATGTCCATCTCGACACCGCTACGAATGTTGGCCAATACGATTCCGTCGTAGCCGACTTTGACTTCGGTTACTTGGATGCCGTTATTCTGACAACGCTCAAGCTCGCCTATCTTCATTCGGCTAGAGGCATTACCGATATCGATAAATTCGGTTCCGATGCCCTCGCAGGCGCCTTTCTTGCCGACTGAGGAGCCACCCGACTCAACAACCGGAGTCTTCATGCTGGGCTTTTTGCCGGCCTGTTCAGCCACGATGGTGGCAAAAGGGAAAACCGTAGAGGATCCGGCCATGCTGACATAGTCGCGTGCAACGGCAGCGGTGCTGATCGAGGCTGCCGCAAGCGCGACGACACTGAAACGTACAAACATTTTGAACTCCTAAAATTCTTGGTCCCCTGTATGGGACGCCGTCACTTTAGAAGGGAAATGTGACAGGAATATTACGGTGTTAAAAATTTGTCGTAATGCGCCACCGCCGGTTCATCCATCGCCCAGGATTCCCACTGCAACAGCAGCGGATGGGACAACAAACGATCGCTATAATCGGCCAGCTCGCAATGCGCAGGCGGAGCAAAAGTACGCAGGCGATACATCACAGGCGCGTAAAAAGCATCCGCGGCGGATAACTCCTCACCGTACAAATACGTCCCGCCATGGGTCGCCAAGGCGAACTCCAACAGATCCTGGACGCGAGAAATATCGGCAAAGGTGTCCGCAGACAACTCGAAATCCTTCGCTCGTCCGCGAATATTCATCGGACACTGCGAACGCAACGCAGCAAATCCGGAATGCATCTCGGCAATGATGGATCGGGCGTGCATCCGTGCTTGCGGATCACTGGGCAACAACGCTGAGGACTGCTCGGCCAGAGTTTCAAGCATTGCCAAGCTGTCCCAGACCCAACCACTTTCCGTTTTCAGAGCGGGCACTAAGCCACGGCTGGGCACTTGATCGCGCCAGTCATCCTGATCAAACCGGACCCAATGAATGTTGGGGTCCAGACCTGCAATTTTGCAGATCAGCCAGCCGCGTAACGACCACGAGGAGTAATTAGGCTGGCCGATCCACAATTCATCCACGATGTAACAGCTCCAGCAGCTTGACCGTTTCTTCCCAACCGATGCAGGCGTCGGTAATCGACTGTCCATACACCAACTGCGAAGGATCCTTGCAGTCTTGGCGCCCCGCCACTAAGTGGCTCTCTAACATGAGGCCAAAGATGGAAGCGGGATCATCACGACGCTGCTGAATCACGCTTTCAACCACACGGGCCTGGTTACGATGATCTTTTTCAGAGTTAGCGTGACTGGCGTCTACCATCACACTGCCGCGCAAGCCCGCTGCAGACAAACGTGCGCAGCTGTCAGCAATCGCCTCGGGGGCATAGTTCGGCCCATCCGAGCCGCCGCGCAAGATCAGGTGACAATCTGGATTGCCTTGGGTTTGCACAATGGCTGAAACACCTTGCTTGGTTACTGACAAGAATTGGTGCGAGTGGCTGGCCGCACGAATCGCATCCAGTGCGATTCCCACGTCCCCACTGGTGCCGTTCTTGAAGCCGATCGTGGCAGACAAACCAGAGGCCAACTCGCGGTGAACTTGGGATTCAGTTGTGCGAGCACCGATGGCGCCCCAGCTGACCAAGTCTGCGATGAACTGAGGACTAATCGAGTCTAGAAACTCGACACCCGTCGGCAGCCCCATCGCGGTGATGTCTCGCAGCAAACCCCGGGCAATACGCAGACCCTGATTAATCTCAAAACTGCCGTCCAGGTGCGGATCGTTGATCAGACCCTTCCAACCCACAATGGTGCGTGGTTTTTCGAAATACACACGCATGACCACTTTGACTTTATCGCTGATCCGATCAGCCAACGGCTTTAGTCGGCCAGCATACTCGCGAGCGGCGTCGGGATCGTGGATCGAGCAAGGCCCGACCACCACCAGCAGACGATCGTCACGCCCGTGCAAAATGTCTTGGATCTCTTGTCGATGACCGGACACGCTGGCAGCCATGTCATCGTCTGCCGGCAGATCTTCTAGCAAGATCGCCGGCGGAATAAGAGGTTTCATGCGGGCGATACGAACGTCGTCGATCACCATTTCTGAGTAGGGCATTGATTCTCTTTAGCGGAGCTTAGCCGCGTTCTTTTTCTACTAGGTAATTAATCACGTCGAACAGAGCCTGCTCACCGCCAGCACTGGTTGCGTTAACGCGATACTTGCCGTTAACAATAAACGCCGGCACCCCGGTAATGCCATAGGCATCAATGCGAGACTCGGTCTGCTTTAGTCGTGACTCGGTCGCAAAACCGCGATAGTGCTGATCGAACTGCGCCTCGGACACGCCAAAGTTTGCGAAAAACTCTTTTAAGTCGTCCTCACGCACCATCCGCTGCTTGTCCAAATGGATCGCGTTAAAAAACGGCTGATGCGCCTGTTCCAAAACGCCCGTCGCCGCGGCCACCCAGAAAGCTCGAGCATGCGGCTCCCATGAGCGTCCTAACACTGCCGGAATCTGCTGAAAATCGACGTCATCGGCAATGTTGGCTTTCCACGCGTTGACACTCGGCTCTAGGCGGAAGCAATGCGGGCAGCCATACCAGAACAGCTCAACCACCTCGACTTTTGAGGCGTCGTTGGTGCGTACAGGGAAGTCCAGCTCAAAGTAATGCTGGCCTTTTACAAAGGTATCGGCCGAAGCCATCTGAATTGAGAAAGCCGTCAATGCGGCAAGCAACCATTTCATTATGTTCTCCATCAAACCCGATCGGTGGGGGCGTAAAAAAGGCGATCAATAGACCGCCTTCCTTGGGGTAAGTTCAAGGTTTGAAACCTTTCTTAACGCAGACCCTGAATGTAGCTGGCGACCGCTTTGATATCGCTGTCGCGCATATTGAGTGCCACGCCATTCATCATGGGGTGAACTCGGCTGCCATCGCGGTAGGTTTTCAGCTGAGTTTCTGTGTACTCGGCCCACTGGCCCGCCAGACGTGGAAAGCGCGCGCTGGCCACACCGTAGCCCTGAGGACCGTGACAGGCCGCGCAGGCGGCAACGCCACGATCAACCAAGCCGTACTTGTAGATCTGCTCGCCTTCATCCACCAATTCAGGATCAGCGGTACCCGGTGCAGTTGCCTGCGACTCAAAGTAGGCGCCCAAATCTTTCATGTCTTGCTCGGACAAGGCCGCGGCAAAACCGTACATCAACGCGTTGTCGCGCTCTTTGCTTTTGAAGGCAGCCAACTGGTCCGCAATGTAGCTCTCATGCTGGCCCGCCAGTTTGGGCCAGGCACCGGTGGGGCTGTTGCCGTCAGCACCGTGACAGCCAGCACAGGTAATGCTTTTCGCTTTGCCGGCTGCTGCATCACCAGGGGTACCTAGCTCGGGTACGTCCTGGGCCATTGCCGTGATCGATACGAGGCCTGCGGCCAATAGCGCGAGTAATTGCTTCATCATTTTGTCCGTTAAATGGGAATGTCGATTCAAACTTGCAGTAGTATAAACCGTTATTGCCCACACACGGAATGCATACCGCATGGCTTTCAACCTTTTGCGTACAGCGCAGTACCAGATCAGCGCCACAGCGCCCCATAATTTTCCGCCCGACGAGGGCATCGAAGTGGCCTTTGCGGGACGCTCAAATGCTGGCAAGAGCAGCTGTTTGAATGTCATTGCCAACCAAAAAGCCCTGGCTCGAGTCTCAAAAACCCCGGGGCGCACGCAAATGATTAACTTTTTTGCCCTGCAGGACCCCACGCTAAAGCTGGTCGACTTACCCGGCTACGGTTACGCCAAGGTCCCCGGGCAGATGCGTGCGGACTGGGGCAAAAACATCCAAGCCTTTCTAGAAATCCGTCAGGCACTCAAGGGCCTGGTGGTGCTGATGGATGCGCGTCGACCGTACGGCGAGTTGGACCAACAAATGGTGGGGTGGGCCGTGGCCCGTGACGTTCCAGTTCACGCGGTCCTGACCAAGGCGGACAAGCTGTCACGCAACCAGCAAAAGCAAGCGTTGATGAAAACCCAGAAAATCTTGCCCGAGGGCTGCACAGCTCAGCTGTTCAGCTCGCTGAAGCGCGAAGGCGTTCCCGAGTTGGATGCGCAGCTGGCATTGTGGATGGGCCACACAGAAAAAACCCCAGAGGCCTAATCTGGGGTTAATGGAAGGGGGCCGGGGTTAGGGCCCTAATCCTGTGAACATCCTAAGAGGTTTAAATGTTCTGATGGTTCAGACAAGGAGCCCCTAGAAAAGTTCAAAGTTTTTTTAAAAAAGTTTTAGTGGGCCTCGTACCAGCTTTGGCCCGATCCAATCTCGACCTTTAACGGCACCGACAAATCACTCGCCTCCATCACCGGTTTCAGTGCGGCTGCAAAATCCTGGACCTGAGCATCGGGCACCTCGAACAGCAATTCATCGTGAACCTGCAACAACATCTTGACCTGAGGGAAGTCGTGGTCAATCAGGCGCTGAACATCGATCATGGCCTGCTTAATTAAATCCGCCGCACTGCCCTGAACCGGCGCGTTAATCGCCACTCGCTCGGCCGCACGCTTGCGCATTTGATCCCGGGCAGTAATGTCCGGCAGATACAAACGACGCCCCATCAAGGTTTCAACGTAGCCCTTATCTGCAGCACTGGCCTTGGCCGTATCCATGAAACTCAGCACGCCTGGATAGCGTGCAAAATAAGTATCGATGTACTGCTGCGCCTCGCCTCGAGGGATACCCAAGTTACGCGCCAGGCCAAAGGCACTCATGCCGTAGATCAGTCCAAAGTTAATGGCCTTGGCGGCTCGACGATTCTCATCACCGGCCTCGCCAAATACCTCGCGGGCGGTGGCACTGTGGATGTCCTCGTCCTCAACAAAGGCTTGGATCATGCTGGTGTCCTGTGAGAAGTGGGCCATTACCCGCAGCTCGACCTGTGAGTAGTCAGCGGCCAACAACTGATACCCCTGGGGTGCGACAAAGGCCGCCCGAATCTTGCGCCCCTCGGGCGTACGAATCGGAATGTTCTGCAAATTCGGATCCGATGAGGACAAGCGGCCGGTCGCGGTCACCGCTTGGTGCAGACTGGTGTGAATCCGCCCGTGCTCATCCGCTGCATCAGGTAACTTGTCGGTGTAGGTCCCCTTGAGCTTGGACAGGGTGCGATGCTCCATCAGCAGCGCGGGCAAGGGGTAACTCAGCGCTAACTCGGCCAGCACTTCTTCATTGGTGCTAGGGGCGCCCTTGGGTGTTTTCTTCAACACCGGCAATTCAAGCTTTTCAAACAGGATCTGCTGCAACTGCTTGGGTGAGGCCAGATTAAATTCCTCACCGGCCATGTCATAGGCCTTTTTCTCGATCTGCTCCAGACGCTCGCCCAAACGGGCGGACTGCTCGTGCAGGGCAGCCGGATTGATCAGCGCACCCATGTTTTCCAGGCGAGCCAGAATCGGCACCAGCGGCATTTCCAATTCACGATACAAGCGATCCAACACCGCTGTTTCCTGCAGCTGCGGCTTTAACGTCTGATACAAACGCAAGGTGACGTCTGCATCCTCACAAGCATAATCGCACGCGGCTTCTAAGCCGACCTGGCTAAACAGAATCTGTTTTTTACCTTTGCCGCACACCTCTTCGAAATTGATCGTCTGATGGTTGAGGTATTTCAGCGCCAAGGTATCCATGTCATGCCGCGAGCCGGTCGCGTTGTGCACGTAGCTCAGCAGCATGGTGTCCTCAAGCTGACAGCCGATTTGGTAACCCGCTCGCGTCAAAACAATCCAATCGTATTTAAGGTTCTGGGCCACCCAGGTGACCGAAGGATCCAACAGCAATGGCTGCAATGCCGACATCAGCTCTTGAGCCGTGAGTTGGAGCTCTAGCACTTCGTGCGCAATCGGAATGTAACAAGCCTGACCGGCCTCCCACGACAGCGACACGCCAACTAAATGCGCCTGGGTGGGCGAGAGCGCTGTGGTCTCGGTGTCCAATGCAAACACGCCGGCGTTCTTGCAGGCATCAATGGCCGCCTGCAAGTCTGCAGGCTCGTCGATCAGGCGATAGTCCGTCGAAAGGCTCTGAGTTTCGGGCTGCGCTTGCGGCTCTGAAGTTTGCCCCAAACCCGCCAACAATCCCTGGAACTCAAATTGTGTGTATAGCTGGGTCAGTGCCTCAACGTCTGGCTGGGCGCGATCCAGTGACACCTCGGGCCAAGTACAATCCAGCTTGATGGTGACCAGCTCGCGGCCCAAAGGCAGAAACTCCAACGCAGCACGCAGCTTCTCACCCGCCTTGCCCTTGACCTGATCGGCATTTTCCATGACGCCGTCCAAAGTGCCATAAGCCTGCAACCACTTGACCGCGGTTTTGGGGCCGCAACTCTCAACGCCCGGCACGTTATCGACTTTGTCACCCATCAAGGCTAGGTAGTCGATAATCAATTCGGGCGGCACGCCGAACTTATCCACAACCCCTTGGGGGTCCATATAAGTCCACTGATCGCCCATGGTGTTGACCAGGCTGACGTTTTCATTGACCAGCTGAGCCATGTCTTTATCACCGGTCGACACCAACACTTTTTTACCGGCCTGGCCATGAATCTGACACAGGGTACCGATGACATCGTCCGCCTCAACATCCGGGACCATCAACAGCGGCAAGCCCATGGCCCGGACCAAATCATGGATCGGTTGGATTTGCGCTCGCAACTCGTCCGGCATGCTAGGACGATTGGCTTTGTACTCAACATACAAATCATCGCGGAACGTTTTGCCTGGCGCATCAAAGACCACCGCCACCTGCTGGGGGTCGGTGACGTCGATGATCTTTTTGAGCATGTTCAAGATGCCACGCAGCGCGCCCACCGGATGCCCGTCCGAAGTCGTCAGCGGTGGCATCGCGTGGAATGCTCGGTAGAGGTAGCTTGAGCCATCAACCAGAACCAGATCAGGATTTTTCATACAGACAGTGACTTATGTTGAGTGATGCAGGGATAATACCGGTTTTTGAGCGTGACGAATGAGCGTTTACACCCAGATTACCTTTGATGAGCTCGCCGACTTTATGTCGCGCTTTGACCTGCCCCAACCGACCCATTTTGAAGGGGTCGAGGCCGGCGTCGAGAACACCACCTACTTTGTGACCGCCGGCCGCGAATGGGTGCTGCAAATCTTTGAAGAGCAGGGATTCTCTGAGGTCCCCTTCTTTGTTGAGCTCAACAAACGCCTAGGCGATGCCAGCGTGCCTGTGGCAATTCCGGTACCCGATCACTCAGGGCAGCGTCTGCACACGTTCAAAGATAAGCCCGCCGTGCTGTTCCCCAAACTGGTCGGGCGTGCGCCATTAGCACCCAACCACCGGCAGCGCGCCGCGCTAGGAACCGCGTTGGCACAAATGCATCTGGCCAGCGCGCAGATGAGCGATATGCAGCGCGATAACCATCGCTGGCAAAGCTGGTGGGAAGGCAATCAAGCGCGTGTGCAGCCCCACCTATCCGACGACGGACAACAACTTCTGGCACAGCAGGTTCAGGACACGCGCGCCTGGTTAGACAGCGCGCCTAATCTGCCGCAGGGCATCATCCATGGGGATCTGTTCCGCGATAACAGCTTGTTTGATGGGGACGAGATCGCCGGCATCATCGACTTCTACAATGCCTGCACCGGCTATTTCGTCTTCGATTTGGCAGTCACTCTGAATGACTGGTGCTCGAACGACGATGGCACGCTGGATCCTGAGGCGGCTGATGCGATGCGAAAAGCTTACGAGGCGGTACGCCCGCTGAGCGTCGACGAGTTGGCGGCCTGGGATATCGTGATCCAAACCGCCGCACTGCGCTTTTGGATGCTGCGACTGGTCGCGCTGGCTCGTCGTGCCGAAGGTGGGCCCGACGCCCCACCCCATGTCAAAGACCCCAAGGTGTTCGAACAGATCTTGTTGGCTCGACGCCAAGCGCGCTAAACATGCAGCCGACACTCAAGCGCACGGCTCAACTGGCCTGGCCCTTGATTCTAGGCAATGCCTCGATCCCGCTGTTGGGCATCGCGGATACCGCCATCGCAGGCCGCATGCCTGGGTCGGTGGATCTGGCCTCGGTTGCACTGGGTGCCGCATGGATCACCTTGGCGTTCTGGGCCTTTAGCTTTTTACGTCAGGCCAC
>CBFHLC010000051.1:0-14660 GCA_965656605.1 Litorivicinus sp.
AGCGCGATCGAGCACGTTTTAGCCCCCCGCGGTCTAGAGGGGCGCCGCATCACCATTACCGCCGGCCCGACCCGCGAGGCGATCGATCCCGTTCGTTATCTCTCGAATCACTCCTCAGGAAAGATGGGGTACGCCCTTGCGATGGCAGCGCGCGAACAAGGTGCTCAGGTTCGCCTGATCAGTGGGCCAACCGCGCTGGCCTGCCCTCAAGGCGTCGAGCGTATTGCTGTGCAAAGCGCCCGCGAGATGCTGCAGGCGAGCTTAGATGCGGCGGATTGTGATGTGTTTATTGGCTGTGCCGCGGTTGCCGACTATCGACCCGTCGAGGCGGCTGAACACAAGCTTAAGAAAGGTCAGGCAGATCTAACCCGCATCGAGCTGACGGCCAACCCCGACATCATCGCCCAGATCGCGCAGCTAGATGAGCGCCCCAAGCGGGTGATTGGCTTTGCCGCCGAGACGCAAGACGCGCTGAGTTACGGTCAAAAAAAGCTGGCCGCTAAAGGTCTAGATGCTATTTTGATCAATTCAGTCGGCAGCGATCTGGCCTTCGGCCAAGAGGACAACCACCTGCACTGGTGCGACCACGATGGCTTGATTGATTTGGGCCACGCCAGCAAACGCGTGCTGGCCGAACAAATAATGAGAACGCTTTTGGAGCGCTTTGAGCCATGAAATTAGACGCCAAAATTCTAGATCCTCGTCTAGGTGACGAATTTCCACTGCCAAGCCCCGCCACCGCCGGCTCGGCCGGGGTGGATCTGCGCGCGATGATCGATGCACCCTTGACCCTGGAACCTGGCCAGCGCGAACTTATTCCAACTGGGCTGTCGATTCACGTGAAAGACCCCAACTGGTGCGCCATGCTGATGCCTCGAAGCGGACAGGGACACAAACGTGGCCTAATTCTAGGCAACACCATTGGCCTGATTGATTCGGATTACCAAGGCCCCTTGATGGTCAGCCTATGGAACCGCGGGCAAAGCCCCCAAACCATCGAGATCGGCGAGCGTATCGCTCAGATGGTCTTGGTTCCCGTAGCCCTACCCCAGTTCAACTGGGTCGGGGAATACTCAGATGAGAGTGAACGCGGGGCCGGCGGCTACGGCAGCTCAGGCACAAAATAGCGTTTACAACACCCTGAACTACACTAAGCGAGTACTGCGGTAAGGATTAGCTGTGTTTGCTCGTTTAGTGTTGATTTTTGGTGCTCTGCTGGGCCTTGCGATTTGGTTTGGCGGGTTGATGGGTGTCCTGATCCCCGAGGAGCGCGAGCAAATCCGCACCGCACAGGCCACCGTGGTATTGGATCGCCTGGTTAGCGTGGTCAACGCCCAGAACGAGCAACTTGAACGCCTGGCCGAAGCCGCGGCCGCCCGACCCGGTCTGGCTGCACGGCTCGAACGCGGTTTGGCCGACGTTCAACGCTTAGCGCTGGAGGCCGATTTCACCGCGCTGGTCCCCGGTGGACTGGGCACACGAATTTTTGCGCTTAACGAGGCGCAACTTGAACCCAACGCGGCCCTGCCGATCACCTTTGCTACGCTGGATTTAATAGGACGGGTTGAAGCGGGCGATCTGCCTCCAGCCGAGAGCTTTTCTCGCGACGGCCAGCGCATGTTGCGCCTCGCACGCCCGATACTGGATGGTGAGCGAATCGTCGGCAGCCTGATGATCGTGTTCGATCAAAACCCGATCTTTAAGCACATCGCAGGCGCCAGTGATCTGGGCCAGGTCAATCTGATTCAACGCTTCGATGGTGCCCAGCCACAGACGATTCTGCAGATTGGACAGGGTGAGGGCGAGGTCATCTCACGCCCCACTCGCCATCCCTACTGGACGCTAGAGATGCGTCCTAACCGCGCATTGGGCTCGCAATTGGGCATCAACATGGCCTGGGCCTTGGGTATAGCCGGGATTGCTTTGTTCGTCAGCGTTTTGGCCGGAATTATCGGCCTTGAGATGCTGCGCCGGGCTCACCATCGCCGACTAGGCCGCTTAACTCAGTACATTTTGGCATCGCATCGCGAACCCGGCCTTGAGGCACCCAAGTTTGATGACCCCGCTTATGAAAAAGCCGCACGCGCGCTGAGCTACAAAACACCGGTTCGAGTAACCCCGGTCGCGGCAGCGCCCAGCAGCCCAGCGCCGGTGGTTGAAGAGATGGATTTGGCCTCACCTGAGCCGATTCCAGAATCGGTGCCAGAGGCCCACGCAGAGGCTGCAATAGAGACCTTCGAATTCGAGCCGAGCGTCACCGAGCCCGACTCAGATTTGCCGACGCTCGCCCCAACGATCGAAATGACCCCGCCTGAGCCTGAGCCTGAGCCTGAGCCTGAGCCTGAGCCTGAGCCTGAGCCTGAGCCTGAGCCTGAGCCTGAGCCTGAGCCTGAGCCTGAGCCTGAGCCTGAGCCTGAGCTCGAATTATCGCTTGAGCCCGCCGAAGATACGCGCCCGACGATCGATTTCAGCGCGCTTTCTTTAGTAGATTCAGACGACGAGAAGACCACTGAGGGGGATTTGTCGCTAAGTGATGTAGACTTTCCCGTTATCAACCCGATGCCAAAACAGGATGCACGCGTGATTCTACCCATGGGCTACCAGCCCGATCCCAGCATGTTCCGTGCCTATGATGTGCGCGGCGAGACCACTCAAGGGCTCACCACCCAAGTCGCATTTGCACTGGGCAAAGTCTTGGCCAGCGAAGCCGCCAGCCAAGGCCAAAGCAAAGTCGTCACTGGTGGCGATGGACGCCTCAGCACGCCACAACTGAAGCAGGCGCTGAATGACGGGATTTTGAGCACCGGACTGGGCGTGATCGACGTCGGCATCGTGCCCACACCCCTGGTGTATTACGCCTGCGCCGTCAGCGAGACACAGACCGGCATCATGGTCACGGGCAGCCACAACCCCAAAGACTACAACGGCTTCAAGATGATGATTGCCGGCAAAACACTGGCCGGTGAGGAAATCCAAGCGCTGCTAAAACGCATCCAAGAGCGCTACTGGATCGAGGGCCAAGGCCAGCTCGAGCAGCGCGACTATGTTGAGCAGTACCAGGCCGAAGTTGCGCAGCGGATCGTATTGGCACGCCCACCCAAGATCGCCATTGATTGCGGCAACGGAGTGGCCGGCATGATGGCCGTGTCATTTTTTGAGCAGTTAGGATGCGAGGTGGACTCGATGTACACCGAGGTCGACGGCCACTTCCCCAACCACCATCCTGACCCGTCGAAACCGGCCAACGTGGCCGAGTTGCAAGCTCGGGTCAAAGCCATTGGCGCAGACATCGGCTTTGCCTTTGATGGTGACGGTGACCGCGTCGGCGTGATTACCGCTCAAGGCGACAACGTCTTTGCGGACAAGTTAATGATGCTGTTGGGCCGTGATGTCGCTAGCCGCAATCCGGGTGAGGCGATCTTGTACGACGTTAAATGCTCTCGTCATTTAGGTCGCATCATTCGCGAAGCGGGCGGCAATCCGGTGATGTGCCAAACCGGCCATTCACTGGTCAAGCGCAAGATGAAAGAGCTGGCCGCCCCCCTGGGTGGCGAGATGTCGGGGCACATTTTCTTTACCGAGAATTGGCATGGCTTTGACGATGCGCTGTACACCGCTGCCCGCGTGCTTGAACTGACCGATAGATTGGGTCGCGACATGGACAGCATGCTGGCCGAGTTACCCAGCGATGTCAGCACTCCAGAAATTAACTTGCAGGTCACTGAAACCAGCAAATTCGATATCGTCGCTAAACTGGCCAACCAAGGTTGGTTTGAAGGCGGCGAGCTGAGTACCGTCGACGGTGTTCGGGTCGATTATCCCGATGGGTTTGGCCTGGTCCGCGCCAGTAACACCACACCGGTATTGGTACTGCGTTTTGAGGCGGCGACCGAGCAGGCCTTGGATAGAATTCGCACCCAATTCCGTACGCAAATGAGCTTAGTGGCACCGGATCTGAGCCTGGACTTCTAAGGTGCTACACTGCGCGCCGAATTTTAAGGAGTGCTAAATGGCCCATTCTGCTGAAGTCCTGACCGAGGCGCTGCCGTATTTCCAGCGCCACTCTGGCAAAACGATTGTGATCAAATATGGCGGCAACGCGATGGTTGATCCTATCCTGCAGCAGCAATTTGCCCAAGACGTTACCTTGCTCAAACAGGTCGGCGTCAACCCGATCGTCGTGCACGGGGGCGGCCCACAGATCGGCCAGCTGCTTGAGCGTCTGAACATCAAAAGCGAATTCATCGACGGCCTGCGTGTCACAGACGCGGCAACCATGGATGTCGTCGAAATGGTCTTAGGCGGACAAGTCAATAAATCGATTGTCAGCCTGATCAATCAGGCCGGCGGCAAAGCGGTGGGTTTGACCGGCAAAGACGCCAGCTTCATCAAGGCGCGCAAGCTGAACCTCAAGCGCGCCGGCGACACGAAACAGCCCGACGAAATCATTGACTTGGGCCACGTCGGCGAAGTGTCGACCATCGATGTCTCGGTCTTGAACATTCTGACGCAAAGCTCAGTCATTCCGGTGATTGCACCGATTGGCGTCGGTGCCGATGGGGCCAGCTACAACATCAACGCCGACACCGTCGCAGGCAAAGTCGCTGAAGTGATGGGCGCCGAGCGTTTGTATTTGCTGACCAACACGCCGGGTGTGCTGGATGCCGATGGTCAGTTGTTGACCGGCCTGAACGTTGAGCGGGTGGAAGGATTGATCAATGACGGCACGATCTACGGTGGCATGCTACCCAAGATTGATTGTGCGTTGAGTGCCGTTCAAAACGGGGTGAGCTCGAGCGTGATCTTGGATGGTCGCGTGCCACACTCGTTATTATTGGATCTGTTCACCGATCAAGGTATCGGCACTATGATTCAAGGGCAGGTCTAACGGCCTGACTCAGTCAGCAGCGCCACCCGATCACGGCGTGCTTGATACAGGGCCCTCATATCATTGAGGGCCTGTAATTTATCTGCCAGCACTTGGCGAGTCTTCAACACATCCAGTTCACGATCCGCTATCGCCTCTAGGGTCTGGGTGCTGACCTCGCCGTTGCGCTCTTCGCGCGCCGCTTTACGTTGCAGGCTGGCTAATGACTTTTCGTGAATATCTAAAGTTCGACGCTGGATATCTAACTGCAACTCCAACCGATTGACCTCGGATCGCTCGGCCGCGCTGACATCATCAACACTGGGAAAACGATCCAGCAACTCGCGATCCTGTTTGGCTTGCTGCTGAAGCCGGGCCTGCTCAGCCAATTGTGCATCGCGCCGGGCTAACTGCTCGGCGGTCAGCTCGGGCGCGACGGTTTTCAAAACAAACAGCCGGCCATCCAAAATCTCGTAGCCAAGCCGCACCGCCTCTGCAGGTATTTTATCAGACAGGTGCGTTCGTCCAGCCTCATCGGTGTAACGATAAAAAGCTGCACCGGGCACAGAGAGCTGTGCGGCTAACACCCAAGGACTGAGAAACACCAATAACCAACGCATGGCGTCAGTATAGTCAATCTGTGACGCCGTACTCTTCGCGGTACAACTCGATCGCATGGATTTGATCAGGTGACTGAGTGGCTCGAGCAAATTCCAAGACATCATCCAAGGTCACAATGGTGCGAACATCTAGGCCCTCGGCGCGTAACTCTTGGATCGCACTGGTTGCGCCCAGACCCCGTTCTTGACGATCCAGCGCGACCACCAAACCGGTCACTTCAACCTGGGCCAACTGACTCATCGCCTCGCGCACCGCGGTGCCTGCAGTGATGACGTCATCGACCAGCAACATCCGACCCTGCGGGGCCGCACCCATCAAGATCCCGCCTTCGCCATGATCCTTGGCCTCTTTGCGGTTAAAGGTCACCGGCACGTTGCGGCCTTGACGAGCCATCGCCACCGCCAGTGCGGTACCCAGTGGAATACCCTTGTAGGCAGGGCCAAATAGACCGTCAAATTGAACGCCCTCGATCGCTTGGGCGTAGCACTGACCTAACAAATCAAAGGCTGCACCGTCGTTGAATGCACCAGCATTAAAGAAATACGGGCTAATCCGACCGCTTTTTAGGGTGAATTCACCAAACTTTAGGGCCCCATAAGCAAGGCACGCGTCCAAAAAGCGATGTTTATAGTCGGTCGAACTCAAGTTACACTCCTTATTGCTGATCTGATGCCCGCACGTCTTGGGCAACGCTACTTTTAAGGATAACAGACATGCGCGTAATCAACCTGACGCTGAACGGGATGATGGATGCAGCGGAGCGCGGATTCTTTGACTGGGTTCAAGGCAAAGACGCCGACGTCATCGCCTTACAAAACACCTGCTGCCGTGAATATAAAATCGAAAACGACCCACGTTTTGATTTGCCCGGATACGAGCGATTTTTCTACGAAGGCGAAGAAGAAAACTTCGGCGGCACGGCGTTGTATGTTCGCCAGATGCCCAAGGCCATTATGCGCGGCCTGTCGAACTACGAGGTCGACAAACACGGCACGCTGATTCAGGCCGATTATGAAGATGTCTCGATCGCCAGCGTTTGGATTCCGCCGGCCTATGACAGCGAGCTGCAGGACATCCAAGAGGCATTCCGCGAAACTCTAAAAACGGTAATGAGCAAGGTGCGCCGCAAGCGTCGACTGTTCATCTACGCCGGCAACTTGCAGATCGCGCATCACTCATTGGATTTAACCGATCCCAACGTGCATCACCTCACCCCCGGATTCACTGCGGCTGAGCGCGGCTGGATGGATGACATCACTGATGAGATTGGCTATCGCGATGCGCTGCGCGAAGTGACCTCCGAAGGGGGCTACTACAGCTGGTGGCCAACCGAAGAGGACTTGGGTCCGCACGACGATCTAGGCGCATGGCGGGTGGATTATCAAATCACCTCGGCGGCACTGGGGCCTAAGGTTCAGACCGCCAGTTACTACACCGAGCGACGTTTCAGCGACCATGCGCCGCTGATCGTCGACTACGACTTAGAACTTTAGCCTGCCGCCAAGGCTGCACGCTGGGCGTCAAACAACGCCTGGGTGCCGCCTTCGGCCAGATCCAACAGCTGATTCAGTTGAGTACGATCAAACACCTCGCCCTCAGCCGTTCCCTGAATCTCAACCAGCCCTTTGCCTTCTAGGGCAATCACATTCATATCGGTGTCAGCGCTGGAGTCCTCATCGTAATCCAAATCCAACACGGGCTCGCCTTTGTAGACGCCGACGCTGATCGCTGACATCAGACCCAGTACTGGATCTTCTTTGAGCAACTTGTCCCGTTGCAGACCATTAATTGCGTCAACCAAAGCAACCGCCGCGCCCGTGATGGCGGCGCAGCGAGTGCCGCCGTCGGCCTGCAGCACATCACAGTCGATCGTGATCTGACGCTCACCCAGCTTTTTCATGTCGATCATGGCGCGCAGTGAGCGACCAATCAGGCGCTGGATTTCTACCGTGCGGCCTTGCTGCTTGCCACGCGCAGCTTCGCGTCCCATACGGGTATGCGTTGAGCGCGGCAGCATGCCGTATTCCGCGGTCACCCAGCCTTGGCCTTTACCACGCAAGAAACGCGGCACGCTTTCTTCAACAGTCGCGGTGCACAACACCCGGGTCCGGCCGATTGAGATCAGTACGCTGCCCTCGGCATGGCAGGTGAAATTGCGTTCAATCTGAACGGTACGTAGCTGATCGGTGTTTCGTTGGCTCGGGCGCATGCTGGCTCCTTAATTTTCGGCCGCGCAGTCTAGCAAAAAGCGTTACAATCCGCGCATGCAAAATACGACACCCCGCGGCTCTCTGTACGTAGTCGCAGCGCCCTCCGGCGCCGGAAAAACCAGCCTGACCCGCGCCCTGCTTGATGCCACCGATGGACTGTACCTGTCAGTTTCGCACACCACACGCGCTCCACGGCCTGGCGAGCAAACCGGCCGCGAGTATCACTTCGTCGATACCGCTGAGTTCCAGCGCATGGTCGATCAAGGCGAGTTTTTAGAGCACGCGCAGGTGTTTGGTTTTGAGCACAGCTATGGAACCTCCAAAGCCGCGGTCGAGCTGCACCTTGCTCAAGGTCAAGACGTACTGCTCGAGATCGACTGGCAAGGGGCTGATTTGGTTAAGGCCGTGATGCCCGAGGCCCAATCGGTTTTCATCCTACCGCCGGCTCGAGACGAGCTAGAACGACGTCTAACTGGACGTGCGACCGATTCGGCCGAGGTCATTGCTGCGCGCATGTCGACCGCCGAGAGCGAAATGCAGCACTGGCATAAATTTGATTACCTGATCATCAACGACGACTTTGACACGGCGCTGCAACAAATACAGGCGATCGTGCTGGCTCGACGTTGCATCACCCCTCGTCAAGCCGCCACCCACACAGGTCTGCTGGAACAACTGTTGCCCAGCAACAACTTGGGTTAAACTACGAGACTTGCTCAAACTTTTGGAGATCGCCATTCATGGCACGTGTAACCGTTGAGGACTGCCTCGAAAACGTAGACAACCGATTTGAACTGGTCATGCTGGCTTCACGCCGTGCACGTCAGCTGTCGGTACAGGGCAAAGAGCCCATGGTTGAGCTAGAAAACGACAAGCCCACGGTTGTGGCTTTGCGCGAGATTGCCGAGAACAAGGTCAACTCTGACTTTATGGCCGCGCAAGACGAAGCAGACCGTCAGGCAGCAGCTGAGGAAGCGGCTCGCGAAGAAATGCGCAAGTCAGGCACCTTGGATACCGGTTCTAGCTACGACAACTAAACCATGTCGATCGATGCGCTCTGCGACTCCCTCACTGACTACTTAGACGTAGATCAGATACGTCAGGTCCGCAGAGCGTATTTTTATTCTGAGCAGGCCCACACCGGCCAACAACGACGCTCAGGCGAGCCCTACATCATCCATCCGCTAGCAGTGGCAGAAGTCTTGGCTGACATGCGCATGGATCATCAAAGCCTGATGGCTGCGATGCTGCACGACGTGATCGAAGATACCGGCGTGACACGCGATGGATTAGCGGCTCAGTTTGGCGACCCCGTAGCCGATTTGGTCGACGGCGTATCAAAACTGACTCATATTCAATTTGAAAGCGCGGCTGAACAGCAAGCCGAGAACTTTCAAAAAATGGCCATGGCCATGGCCAAAGACATCCGCGTCATCCTGGTCAAGCTGGCTGACCGGCTGCACAACATGCGCACCATCGGTGCACTGAAACCCGAAAAACGCTACCGCATCGGCAAAGAAACACTCGATATTTACGCGCCAATTGCCAACCGCCTTGGCATGTATGAGTTGCGCTCAGAGATGCAAGAACTGGCCTACCGTGCGATGCACCCGATGCGCCTGGGCCGGCTCGAGCGTGCCGTGGCTTCCGTCTCGGGTAATCGTAAGCGCGTGGTCGAGGAGATCGAGGCGGCGATTCGAGCGCGCCTCGAGGAATTTGGCCTAAGCGGCGTGGTGCTAGGCCGTGAAAAGCAGGCCAACTCGATCTACCGCAAAATGAAGATCCAGCATAAATCCTTTGCCGAGATCATGGACGTGTATGGCTTTCGCGTCATCACCGACAGCGTAGACGACTGCTATCGCGTACTAGGGGCGATGCACGGCCTGTACAAACCACGGATTGGCCGCTTCAAGGACTACATCGCAATTCCCAAGGCCAACGGCTACCAGTCACTGCACACCACCTTGGTGGGTATGCACGGGATCCCGATTGAAATTCAGATTCGCACCCACGAGATGGAAAAAATGGCCGCCGTGGGTATTGCTGCGCACTGGTTATACAAAGACCAGCAGGATGGCAAAACGCCAGATCGCGCGTCGCGCTGGGTCCGGGATTTGATGGAGCTGCAACAAAGCGCCGGCGACAGCCTCGAATTTATCGAGAACGCCAAGGTCGATTTGTTCCCTGACGAGGTGTACGTCTTCACACCCAAGGGACGAATTCTGGAATTGCCCAAGGGCGCCACCGCGGTCGACTTTGCCTACGCCGTGCACACAGACGTTGGCAATCGCTGCATCGCCTGTCGCGTGGATCGCACCCTGGCGCCGCTGTCGCAGCCATTGCAATCCGGCGAGACCATCGAGGTGCTGACCGCACCTAACGCACGACCCAATTCAGACTGGCTCAGCTTTGTGACCACCGGCAAGGCACGGACTGCGATTCGTCATGCCCTAAAGAACCGCGAACGTTCCGAATCCATAAAACTGGGCGAACGAATTCTGGCCCGCGCCATGGTGCCCTTCGGCATCACCCTAGAGGGTCTGTCACCTGAACAAATGGCCGACACGACTCAAGCACACAACGTTGATCACTTCGAAGATGTAATCGAACGCATCGGCATGGGCGATCTACCTGCCCTGTCCGTGGCCAGTCGCCTGGCCGGCGAGCGCGCCGCAGACTGCGAGCAAAGCGACAAGCCGCTGGCGATTGCCGGATCCGAGGGCGTGATGGTCAGCTACGGACGTTGTTGTATGCCGATTCCTGGGGATGCAGTCGTCGGCAGTATCAGCCGCGGCAAAGGCATTGTGGTGCACCAAGAACGCTGCCGGACCGTGGCAGAACATCTGTCCAACCCCGAACGCACAATCTCTGTGGCGTGGGACAAAGACTCCGCCGGCGAATTTGAAGCCGCCCTAAAAGTAGAAGTGCTCAATCAGTCAGGCGTCATTGCACAAATCGCCTCGGCCGTCGCCGATGCCGGCGCCAGTATTGAGGGCATCACACGCCAAGAGCGCGATGCGCATCTAAGCGTCATTCAATTGGTTGCGGGTGTCCGCGATCGAGTCCATTTGGCGCGTGTCATGCGCCGTATTCGAGCCCAGAAACCGGTCCAACGCGTCAGCCGCGGCCGAAATAACTAGGAAACTTCCCCATGAGCAACCGAAGCGTTATTCACACTGACAACGCCCCTGCCGCTGTTGGCACCTATTCACAAGCCGTCAAAGTGGGCGAAACCGTCTACCTATCAGGCCAGATTCCTTTGGTTCCAGAAACCATGGAGCTGGTCTCAGACTTTCCGGGGCAGGTTCATCAGGTCTTCAAAAACCTAACCGCCGTGTGCGAAGCCGCCGGTGGCAAGTTGGACGACATCGCCAAGCTCAACATCTTCATGACGGATTTGTCGAACTTCGGCACGGTCAACGAGATCATGGCTGAGTACTTCACGCAGCCATACCCGGCCCGCGCTGCCATCGAAATCTCGGCGTTGCCCAAAGGCGCCCAGATCGAGATGGACGGGGTTATGGCGCTTTAAGCGAGCGTATCACCTCGGAATAACCGCTGATGTGATCCGGATGGATCAGTTGGTAGTTAATCTGATCGATGCCCAAGGATTCGACCCAGCGCTGCCCGCCACGCACGCTGGGCACGCCGTCAAACTTGGGCATTGAACACTGCAGGCGTCGAGCAATAAACGCGGCCACCTGCCCGGTTGTGGCGTAGTCCTCGTCCACTCCGTGAATCACCTCGGGCACATCTAAACCCGAGTGCACGCTGCGAATCACACAGCGCAGCAATCCAACACAATCATCCTCATGAATACGATTACTGGGCGCATTTGCCACCCCGTTCACGACACCCGCCGCGACGTTCTCTAGAAACCGCAAGCGCTGCCCGCCGTAAATGCCAGCAAAGCGCACCCGGGTCACGGGGAAGTCTTGTTCGCACAACCATTGCTCGGCCTGCCACAGGATCTTGCCACCGACACTTTTGGGATTGGGCACCGTACTCTCGTTTACCCGAGTATCACTGTCGCCGAATACGCTGGTTGAAGAGACAAAGGTGACGTGCGGACGACGCTCGGCTACCCGAAGTGATTCGGCCACATTGATCAGACCCTCGACATAGGTGCGCCGATAGCCCGCCTCGCCGCGCCCATCCGGTGTCAGAATTAAGCACAGCTCGCCGCCTTCGGGTGGCAACTCGCGCCGCCACAGATCAACCAGTCCGCGAGGGTCATGCAGATCGCCCCGGGCACCCTTTATATGGGCCGGCAAGCGCTCAGGATGGCGACGAACACCCACTACATTGTGTCCGCATTGTTCTAATTGGGTTGCCAGCTTGATGCCAAGCGCCCCTGCCCCCAGAATGAGGCAACGATTGGATTGTGTCACTGTATGACCCTAACTGGCCTCCGCTATTTCGTCGCACTGGCTCAAGAGCAGCACTTTGGCCGAGCCGCGCGACGATGCAATGTTTCCCAGCCTACCCTAAGCGCCGGTATTAAGCGCTTGGAGGATGAGTTGGGTCTGGCGTTATTTGAGCGTGCCCGTGCTGGTGTTCAATTGACCCTGAGTGCCAAACCTTTGCTGATTCAGGCTCAACGTATCCTAGAACAGGCGGGCGACTTTATCGAAACGGCGAAGACCCAAAGCGACCCACTCAACGGATCGTTCAAGCTGGCGGCCATTCACACGGTCGGGCCTTACCTGTTTCCTGATTTAGTGCCGGCCATGATGCGCAAGGCACCGCAAATGCCCCTGCAGCTGGAAGAGGGCTACACCGCCGATCTGCGAATTGCTCTGCGTAGCGGACAGATCGACGCTGCCATCGTCGCACTGCCCTTTACCGAGACCGACGTGGTGACCCTACCGCTGTACGACGAGCCCTTTGAAGTACTGATGAGTACTGAGGATGCGCTGGCCAGTCACAGCCAAATCCACCGCGACGCCTTGAGTCGTGACGATCTGATGCTGCTGGGCGAGGGGCACTGCCTGCGCGATCAGATCTTGGATCAGTGCCCTGCACTGGAGCAGCGGATTAAATCAGCTGCCGGCCCGGCATTGACTCAAGGCTCAAGCCTAGAAACCTTGCGCCACATGGTGGCCGGTGGCCTGGGCATTACGATTCTGCCTAGCTCGGCCGTTGGCGCAGGCCGATATGCGCCGGGATTGCTGACCCACCGCCCGTTTCACAACCCCGATATGAAGCGCTGCGTGGCACTGGCCTGGCGTGCCAGCTTCCCTAGGCCCGGCGCAATCACTGCATTGGTCGAAGTGCTCAAAGACATCGCATCCGACCTCAATGCAGCGCCGCTAGATGACTGAATTATCTCAACTGACCGGCATCGGGCCCAAGGTCAAAGAGAAACTCGAGAAACTGCACATCCACAGCGTTCTGGATTTGGCCTTCCACTTGCCCCTGCGTTATGAAGATCGCACTCGGATTGCCGCGATTTCAAGCCTACAACCGGGTCAGCGGGCCCTGATTGAAGGCCAGCGCCTAGGTATCCGCGAGGTCTATGGTCAACGCCGCTCACTGCTGATCACCCTAGGTGATGCGACCGGCACGGTGACCTTGCGCCTGTTTCACTACTCGCGCTCGATGCGAACACGCCTTGAGAACGCCAGCACCTTGCGCTGTTTTGGCGAGGCCCGACCCGGCCCTCGGGCGCTTGAGATGGTTCACCCCGAAATCCAAACCGATGAGGGCATCGATCCTTTGGCCGATCATCTGGATCCGGTCTACCCCACCACCGAGGGGCTGCAGCAGCGATCCTTGCGAAAATTTATCGATCAGGCCTTAAGCCTAGTCGAGCGCGATCAGCTGCTTGAAGAGCTACTACCCAGTCAGCTGTCCGCCTTTTATCAGCTGCCAGAACTGCTACCGAGTCTGCTTAGGGTGCACAAACCCACCCCGGCCGAGGCCGCTCGCTTTGAAGACTCGCCCCACCGCGCCCGGCTGGTGCTAGAGGAATTGCTCGGTCATCGTCTGGCACTGCTGGAGCGCAAAGATCAACGCATGGCGATTCCCGCCAAGCCATGTCCCCCTAATGCGCCGCTGCATCAACGCTTCATGGCCGCATTGCCCTACCAACCCACCAACGCTCAGGCGCGGGTACTCAGCGAGATCCAACAAGATCTGGGGCGCAGTGAGCCGATGCATCGCCTGGTCCAAGGAGATGTGGGGGCCGGCAAAACCTTGGTCGCGGCGATGGCCGCGATTCCGGTCTTAGCCGCCGGACATCAAGTCGCGGTGATGGCGCCCACCGAAATCCTGGCCGAGCAGCATCTAAAGGCATTCAGCGCCTGGTTCGAACCTCTGGGGTACACCGTGGATTGGTTCTCAGGCTCGCAAAAAGTCAGCCAACGAAAGCCCGCCCAACAACGCCTAGCCCAAGGCGAGTGCCACATCGCGGTAGGCACCCACGCGCTGTTTCAAGACGCGGTGGTCTTTCACGATTTAGGCTTGGTGATTGTCGATGAGCAGCACCGTTTTGGGGTTCACCAGCGTCTGGCCCTAACTGACAAAGCCGGCGACACTCGGCCGCATCAATTAATCATGACCGCCACGCCAATTCCCCGAACCCTGGCCATGTCGATGTACGCGGATTTAGATCTAAGCGTGATTGATGAGCTGCCGCCGGGCAGAACACCGATCGATACCCGAGTGCTATCCACACAAAAGCGCGACGCGGTGGCGGCTCGAATCCAAAACTTAGTGGCCCAGGGCGGTCAGGCCTATTGGATCTGCACCTTGGTTGAGGACTCTGAGCATCTGGCAGCCAAAGCCGCCGAAACCAGTCATGAGTGGCTGCAAAGTGCCCTACCCAATCTAGGCATTGGCTTGGTCCATGGCCGAATGAGTAGCGATGAAAAACAAGCTGCGATGGATGATTTCAAACAGCTCAAAACCCAAGTTTTGGTCGCCACCACGGTGATTGAGGTCGGCGTCGATGTTCCCAA
>CBFHLC010000052.1:0-14336 GCA_965656605.1 Litorivicinus sp.
ACATCATCCGCGGCGTAGGTGCCTTCGGTTAACTCAAACGAAGTACCACTTCCCGACTGCCAATTAACACCAGCATCGATGCTGTACTCCCACGTCGCATTGTTCTCAATGTCATCAACGGTCACGGTCGCATCATTCGTGATGCCATCGCTGTTATTGGTTCCGCTATCGGCGGCCAAGGCAATAGTGGGAGCCGAGGGCGCTAAAGTATCAATATCAACACTTGAGGTAACACCAACAGCGGGCGTCATGACCAATCCGAGCAAACTTTCAGCACCAGAAACATCGAACTTGATATCAGACAATTCAAGATCGTTGTCAACGACGTTATAGGTAACTGTCAATTGGTCGCCATTGCCATTCCAAGACTCAGAAGCGACTGTGAGCGAATCTCCGGCAGTACTCGTTATTTTCGGATTAACCCTAGTGTCCACCGGCTCGTTGAATTCAAAAACAATATCAACAGAAGAATCGCCCTCGTTGAGCATGTCATCACTGCCTGAAACACTGGATAAAGTGGGGGCAGCACCCGAGGACTGGGCCAGGGCTATGAATCCCCCACCTGCGCTGATCTGTTGGTATGCATCGCTGTAAGAAATTGGCTCACCACCCCCCAAGTTCACAAAAGTCAATACAGCGCTCGAACCCTGGACATAAACATTGAAGGTGTCAGATCCTAGAAGGTTGCCCGACCCATCCGCAAATGTTATCGAAGTTTCGTCAAACCCCCCTGGAACAGCACCCTCGAATGTTAAGACAATCGTATTTTTCTGGGAGTTGTGTACCGCCGTTAATAAGTCACCGCTCGCGAGCACCTCATCAAACGCATCCATCGCTGCCACACTAAACGGCGCTGCTGACTGCGGCTTGACCGCCACGTCCAACTCCCAAGAACCGCCTTTATTGCTGTGACCGACTAGACCTGTTGATGCGAATACGTTTGACATGGATTGCTCCGAAATTTCTTGTAAAAAAGATTTGCCTGCAGCACCAAAACCAGTGCGGCATGACCAAAAGTTAATGACCAGCGATTCTTCTCGCTGACTTGCCACTTCAAGTGACACATAAAAATCGCTCGGCTTTAGCGCCCAATCACCCAAGGTGATAGAGCCCGGGGCGCCGTGGCCCAACAAATGCAGCGTTTTCAAAGACGCTCCAGACAACAAATGCATGATGGAATCGCGATCGCCCAACTCAGACACCGACACCGGCATCACACCTGGATCCAAACCTGCCAACAGAGCGCTTACTCCACTTACCGTCTCGTCATAGATCAATACCGACTCCCACGACTCGTTGATAAATCCAACGTCCAGGCAATCCTTGAGCGGTGCTGTTCGCATCTTTTGTTCCACGTTTCTGTCCATATGTGCTCTCAATACGTTCCCTGCACTTCGCCCGTCAGAGCCAAGATTGTGAAGTGCTGGCGATGAAGTTCTGCTTTTGCGTCAATTACTGACAACACCGATTCAATTACCTGCTGCTGGGCCGTCACTAGATCATTCAGTGGACGGCGCCCAGCTAAAAACTGCGCCTCATAGGCCTGCTGTGTCTTGACTCGCTGGTCATACTGCGCCTGCAAGCCCTTGTAACGAGGTATTAGCCCCAGACGATTGGAGTAGGCTCTAGTAATGGCCAATTCCACATCCTTTACCGTCTGCTCGTACTGAGCACGGGCCCTCAAGACCCCGGCGTCAGCACTTTCTAGACGAGCAGACTGACGACCGCCGTCTAACAAATTTTGCGACACTGACAACCCCACAAACGAGTCATAATAGTCCGACCCGTTGTTCAAAACGTCATAGGAATTCACACGGGCTTCCACTTCGACGCGGGGTAAGCCATCCCCTTTTATCGATTGCTGCTCGGCAATCGCCGCATCAATCAACACCCGCGCGCCCTTAATGTCAGGGTTATTACGCAATGCCACATCAATGCCGCTTTCCAGCGACATCGGTATGGGCGCAAAGACATCGGGAAAGGCCAACACGACCGGCGGCTCACCAAACGCCTCTTGATGTCGGCCGCCCGCTTCAGCGCGCTGACTTTCAATTCGCGCCAAGCGATTACGCGCCTCGAATACTCGGGCGTTCATCTGCAGCATCTCGCTGGGGGAATCTCGACCGATCTTGACCCGCTCTCGAATCATGTCTCGCAGACGAGACACCTCTGCAACATTGTCGCTCGCGGCGACCCACTGCTCTTGAAACTTTGCTAGCTCGATCATGGCATCCGCCGCACGGACGACCACGCCCAGCTCAGCAGAGCGAAGACGCTCTTTAGCCACCACGCTGCGCGACTCTGCTGCCTTGACACGGGATTGCGTCGCACCGGCATCGAACACCAACTGACGCAAAGTCAAACTCGGGTTCAAACGGGGCTCGTCGCTGGCATCCAGCCCCTGGACACTGCTAACCTCCTCGCCGTTGCGAATTGACTGATTCGAGTCAACATTTAAAGCCAGTGCCAGCTGCGGATATCGATCTGCCTGTGCCTGCTCGATCGCAGATACGCTTTGGGATTGACTCAGCTGAGCGGCCAAAACCGATGGATGTTTCAACGGAGCCGACGCAAGGCGCTCCATCCATTCGTCCAGTTGCAGCCGAGCAATCTGGTTATCAATCACCGGCATTGAAGCATCGTAACGAGGCAAGTCAGCGGCCGTATCAGCGAAATCAGGCAAATCCGCCGGCGCAATCTCCAAACCACTCAGAGCAGGTGCCGGAACTATAGACACCAATGCCGACTCTGATGGAGTTGCTGCAGGAACGGGGGTCGGCACAACGGCGAAACCAACCGGAACCTCGTCAACAGGGGTGGATTCAGCAACAGACGGTGCAGACTCAACGACTGCCGGTTCGGATTTGACAACCGCTGGCGCTGATTCAACAACCAGTGGCGCGGATTCAACAACCAGTGGCGCGGATTCAACGACGGCCGGGGCAGATTCAACGACTGCCGGGGCAGATTCAACGACGGCCGGGGCAGATTCAACGACGGCCGGGGCAGATTCAACGACGGCCGGGGCAGGTTCAACGACGGCCGGGGCAGGTTCAACGACTACCAGGGCGGATTCAACGACGGCCGGGGCAGATTCAACCGGTACGGACTCAGGCTCGCCGCCTAAGGCAATGGAGACTAACTCGACGCCACCCACCGCCACTGGACCAGACTGAACAGATTGAGCAACGGCGCCCGACCCCAAGAATGACTCGATATCCGCCGCCCTAGAGCGACCATTTGCCGCCTGACCGGGCGTCTGGGATTGCGAACCACCCAAACCCACTTCAAACGTTAGGTCAGTCTCAACGGACTCAACCACCACGCCTTTCTCACCCAACCGAATGACCGGCAATGTTGACACCTGGGGCGGCTCCTCTGCCACCACCTGGCCTACAACATCGTCTTGGGCTTGGGCTTGGGCTTGGGCTTGGGCTTGGGCCGACAAAATGTTTCGAGTCGACCGAGAGCTATTACCATCAACCTCAAATTTCAAGCCTGACGATTCAATAGCAAGCCCAGCGACCGGGCCATCAAGCGGAACGGTTACCAAGGATTGCGACACAGCATGCTGACTCACAACGAGAGCCAATGTCGCGATCGCGCGGACACCCGCGGCACGACTGACCTTACTCGATATGAAGCAGCTTTGTTTCGTCAAGCGAATATCCTTGTAAAAGAGAAATAGGTCCCGTTTCCTTGTACGAGGGTACTATAAATTTGCCAACCAAGTAGCTATTTGAGGCGAAAAATTCGAAGGGTTATGTAACGCTCCCCTCTGTTAACAACGCGTTAACACCCCATTAATCCGGCATTAACAAACTAGAAAAAACCGCGATCAAAGATTGCCAGCCACTCTGCCCAAGTTACACTTCACAGACCGGCATCGATAAGAGATACAGACTGTGCAGACCGTGCGACTCAATCAATTCCAAACGACATTCGCGCCACGCGAGGATCGACTGGTAATCAAGTCGAACGACAGTGGCGCCAATCCAGTCCAGCTGATGCTGACTCGGCGACTGCTTCGCAAGCTTCTTCCCCAGACCTATGCAGCACTCGAACAAAATATCAAAAAGACACAAAAGCCGACCGAGCAAACAGCGTCGCCTCACAGTGAAACAAGCTCAAAGCCTATAAAAAAAGGAAACTCGGCACAGAAAGCCGAGTTGCCAGAGGCTCCTGACCGAACCGACACACCAGCAATCACAGCCACCATCGATCGAGCCTCATTCAAGGCTGTGGATGCGGGCGTTATTTTGACACTAATTGATAGCGAGATGGACGAAACGCAATTTCAGATAGCCATGACATACAGCACATTCGAGAGCTGGCTGGCTATCTTTCAACGTATTTGTGATGTGGCCGAGTGGCCTATTAAAGAGTTTATGCCCGATCAATTAGCCGGCGACACTCAAGCGAATGCCGCACTACACTAACTACTCAGCCGTAATGATTCTAACCACCCCGGCAGGGCTTGAATTCACGTTTTGCACAGGGGTTGATACTGAACTGTAGATCTCAGACTGGTTACCGAAATCATCAACCACCACGGCACGGGCCCGAATCACCTGACCCACATGGCTTTTGTTCAATACTAATTCGCGGTTCTGAACATCTGAAGCCGCCTGCCAACTGACACCATCAGAGGATATTTGCCATGTGGCTGTTATGCTCGCGATGCCATCTTCGTCACTGACCTTGCTGGTATCGACAGACAAGCGCGCACCCTTCTGAACCGGCGAGCTGATGCTGATTGAACCCACTGCGGGATCGTCAATATTTTGAATGACTCCAGAACTACTGGTGATCAACGCTTCCGAAGTGCCATATCCGTCGACGTAAGTGACGTTACCCCGATAAGCGTACCCTACCTGGTCTTGGTTTAGACGCAGTAAAGAAGGGTCGGCGCTGTTTGTTAGATACGACGACCAATTGATGCCGTCGACCGATCGCTGCCACCCATACTGCAAAACACCCAGACCATCCTCGTCTGTCAAGTCCGATGCGTCGATCTGCAGCGTCTGATCTTCGCGGGGTGTTCCCGTCAGACGCACGCGACCGACCGGCAAATCATTTACGTTTTGAACCAATCCAGTTGCAGGGGTTGTTATCGTCTCCAGAGTGCCCTGCCCATCCAGGTACTCAATACGCGCCCGGAGTGCCTTGCCAACATCGCCCTGCCTAGGAGTGAACGCCTGTCCACCGCCGTTGTCAGCCATTACCCAGCGACCCGAGTTTTCCAGCACTTGCCATTGAAAGTTGATGCGGCCGACGCCGTCCTCATCAATCAGGCCTTCCGTATCAATAATCAACGGCTGGTCCTCTAACGGACCGCCGCCCTGCTGCACTGCTGGTGCCGCGGTTGGTTGAGGCTGACCACTTGACTCAGCAGACTTACCCACCACTTCTGCAGATTCCACAGACTGACTCGCAGGCTCGTCGAGGGCCGGAGGGGCAATCGAGGGTTTCGACGGAGGTTGGTAATTTGGGTCCACGTCGGCACTCACCGAAGAGCATCCAACCAGCACAAACACCGAGCACAGAGTTAATGAGACGCGGGCCGAGGGGTAATTTCGATGAACCATTAAAACTCCGAGAGTAGACCTAACGGTCAATTATTAGTCGGCCCGATACTATTTTAATAGGTTAGCCATGGCAATAAGCAACCCTTTAGCTACCAAGCCGTGTAATCACTCCCACTCAATCGTCGCTGGCGGCTTAGAGCTAACGTCGTACACCACGCGCGAGACATCCTCGATCGAATTGATGATCTTGGTCGAAACTCGCTCGATAAAGTCGTAGGGCAAATGCGCCCAGCGCGCCGTCATAAAGTCCACGGTCTCGACCGCACGCAGTGCAATCACCGGAGCGTAACGTCGCCCGTCCCCGACCACACCGACTGATTTAACCGGCAGGAATACCGCAAAGGCCTGCGAGGTCTTGTGATACAGACCCTCGTCGTACAGCGCCTGAATAAAGATGTCATCGGCACGACGCAAAATATCGGCGTACTCTTTTTTCACTTCGCCCAGGATACGAACGCCCAGACCAGGTCCGGGGAAAGGATGACGCCAGACCATATTGTGCGGCAATCCTAGAGTCTCTCCGATCACACGGACTTCGTCTTTGAACAATTCGCGCAGAGGCTCGACCAGATCAAAATCTAAGTCGTCCGGCAGGCCACCCACGTTGTGGTGCGATTTGATTACGTGAGCCTTGCCGGTGCGTGAACCCGCGCTCTCGATCACGTCGGGGTAAATCGTGCCCTGCGCCAAGAAGCGCGTGTTGTTGGCCAGTTTACGAGCCTCATCGGCGAAGACGTCGATAAACACACCACCGATCGCCTTACGTTTGTCCTCGGGGTCATTCAAGCCTTCTAATGCACCCAAGAAACGAGCCTCGGCGTCTACTCGGATGACTTTGACGCCTAGGTTATCGGCAAAAATCTGCATGACCTGATCGCCCTCGTTCAGGCGCAACAAGCCGTTGTCCACGAATACACAGGTCAATTGATCGCCAATGGCCTTGTGCAACAACGCCGCCACCACTGACGAATCAACACCGCCAGACAGCCCTAACATGACGTGATCGCCACCGACTTGAGCGCGAATACGCTCGACCGCATCGTCGATGATGTTGTCCGGCTTCCACGAGGCATCACAACCACAGACTTGCAGCACAAAGCGGCTGAGCATTTCCTTGCCCGCTTCGGTGTGGGTGACCTCGGGGTGGAACTGAATACCGTAGTAGCCGCGCGCCTCATCACCCATCGCCGCAATCGGAGCGCCAGCAGAGGTACCCTGGATCTCAAACCCTTCGGGTACCTGCGTGACGCGATCGCCGTGGCTCATCCACACCACGGTTGAGTCGCCCAGACCCGACAGCAAAGTGCCGCCGGTGGGATTCAAGTCCGCATGGCCGAATTCACGGTGGTCGCTGGTTTCAACCTTGCCACCCAGCTGGGCCGCCATGGTTTGCATGCCATAGCAGATACCCAGCACCGGCACGCCTGAATTCCAAACGCAATCATGAGCGCGCCAGGTGGTCTCTTCGGTGGCCGACTCGGGACCACCCGATAGGATCAGGCCCTTGGCATCAAAGTCGATGATTTCCTGCTCAGTCACATCACAGGGGTAGATCTCGCAATACACACCGATTTCGCGCACACGGCGAGCAATCAGTTGGGTGTACTGGCTACCGAAATCCAAAATCAAGATGCGGTGTGCGTGGATATCCATAGACATGGCGGCTAGTCCTTAGCGAGTCGGGTAGTTGGGGGCTTCACGGGTAATCGTGACGTCGTGTACGTGGCTTTCGGCCACACCGGCATTCGAGATGCGCACAAACTTGGGCTCGTTGCTCATCTGCTGAATAGTTGGGCAACCGGTATAACCCATCGAGCTGCGCAGGCCACCCATCAATTGGTGCACGATGTCAGACAAGGGGCCTTTGCAGGGCACACGGCCTTCGATGCCCTCGGGCACCAGCTTTTCACTGCCGGCGCTGGAATCTTGGAAATAGCGATCCGCGCTGCCTTGGGCCATCGCACCCAGCGAACCCATACCACGATAGGCTTTATAGGCACGGCCCTGATACAGCTCGACCTCGCCGGGGGCCTCGTCGGTACCGGCCAACAACGAGCCGACCATCACCGCACTGGCACCGGCGGCAATCGCCTTGGCGACATCGCCTGAATAACGCAAACCGCCGTCTGCGATGCAGGGCACGTTTTTGCCCTTCAGTGCCTGAGCCACATTCCAGATCGCAGAGATCTGAGGTACGCCGACACCTGCGACAATGCGCGTGGTACAGATCGATCCGGGGCCAATACCCACTTTGACCGCATCAGCGCCGGCCTCGGCCAATGCCAAAGCCGCATCAGCCGTCGCAATGTTGCCGCCGATGACCTGCAGCTGCGGGAAATTCTGTTTCACCCAACGCACACGATCCAACACACCTTTGGAATGTCCATGTGCGGTATCCACCACCACGACGTCCAAGCCGTTTTCAGCCAAGGCCGTGACGCGATCTTCGGTATCCGCACCGGTCCCTACCGCTGCGCCGACCAACAACTGGCCTTGGGCGTCACGGGCGGCATTGGGGAAATTAGCAGCCTTGACCATGTCCTTGAGCGTGACCATGCCCTTGAGCTCGAACGCATCATTGACCACCAAGACTTTTTCGATGCGGTGGGTATGCAGTTTCTGGCGAATTTCTTCGTTGTCCGCACCCTCAAGCACGGTGACTAGGCGCTCAGCCGTTGTCATGACTGAGCTGACCGGAGCATTAGGATCATCTTGGAAGCGCACGTCTCGGCTGGTCACAATACCAACCAGCTTGGCACCGTCGACCACCGGCAGTCCGCTGATGCCGTAACGGCGGGACAGTGCACGCAGCTCGCTGACCGTGGTGCTGGGCGAGACCGTGTGGGGATCATTGATCACACCGGATTCGTATTTCTTAACCTTGCGGACTTCTTCGGCTTGGCGTTCGATCGACAGGTTCTTGTGGACGATGCCCATGCCACCCTGCTCGGCCATGGCAATCGCCAGGCGTGCTTCGGTCACGGTATCCATAGCCGAGGACAGCATTGGAATGTTCAAAGCAATCGACTGGGTCAGTTGGGTTTGCAACCGCACATCGGCAGGAATAACCTCCGAATATCCCGGGACAAGTAGCACATCGTCAAAGGTCAGGGACAGGTCGGAATCAATTCGCATGGGGCCTCCAGTGCATATGCGTTGAAAGCACGGCATTTTACGTCGAAACAGGACAACAAAACACCCGTATGCCAACAGAATTTCAAGCCACCTCGATGAGCGTCACACAAGTGTCGCAGCAGATCGGTCAATCCCTGCAAGCCGGGTTCCCACAATGGATCTGGCTAGAGGGCGAAATCAGTGGGTTTCGAGCCTGGGGCCGCCCCGTGGTGCGGGCATGGTATTTCGACTTAAAAGACGACAAAAGCACCCTGCCCGCGGTGGTGTGGTCCAGCGACATGCCCACCATGGCTCAGCCCCGCGAGGGTGAGCAGGTTCGCGTGTTGGCCAAGGTGTCCTGGGCCAACAAACAGGGCAAGGTGTCGCTGAACGTCAAGCAGATGCAACCTGCGGGTTTGGGCGCCCTGCTGATCGAAATCGAGCGTCGACGTACTGCTCTGGTCAATGACGGCTTAACCGAGATCAAGCGTCCCCAGCCAAAGTATCCCAAACAGATTGCGCTGGTCACCAGTCCGGACAGTGCTGCGGCCGCCGATGTATTGCGTGTACTACGTCTGCGCTGGCCGCTGGCTGCCGTGCGGATTTACCCCTCTGGGGTTCAAGGGGATCAGGCCCCTGCCCAGTTAATACGAGCGCTGGATCAGATGGACGCCGAGGGACAATCCGATATCTGCCTGTTGGTTCGTGGCGGTGGCTCGCTCACGGATCTAATGGCCTTTAATGACGAGGCCCTGTGCCGCCGGCTGCATTTAACCCACTGCCCGGTCATCACCGGGGTCGGACATGAAACCGACACCGGCCTGGTCGACTGGGTCAGTGATCGCTACGCCTCGACACCCAGTAACGCAGCCGAGCTGGCCACCCCCGATTGGCAAGAGGTCCAGGCGCAAATTGATCAACGCAGCCGCCAAATCCGCCACATCATGGGCCTTAGCCTGCAACATGCGCAAAGCCAGCTGGCCAGGGTCACTCAACGACTGCAAAACCCAGCCGGATTGTTCGCCCGCAAACGCGAGATCAGCCAACGATTGCAGCGGGATCTAACTCGCCAAACACAGCTGTCCGCACAGCAACGGCGGATCCATCTGCAAGGGCTGATTCAGCGCCTGCTCGCTCAGGATCCAAAACAAGCGATTTACCAAGCCCAGCTGCGCCATACGGCGCTGACTAAGCGTTTGAATGCCAACCCGATGCGACTGAACTGGCAAGCCTTACAACACCGTCTGGTGTCGCTGACCGAGCGCGCCACCCGCGCTCAAACACGCCAGATCGAGCAACTCGCCCAACGGGTCGCTCGACGTCACGACAGCTTGAAAAGCCTGGACCCCAAGAGTGTGCTGGCACGCGGCTATGCCTACGTCGAGGCCGCTGACGGACGCGTGGTCACTCGCGGTGCGGATTTGGCACTCAACGATCAACTCACTTTAAGGATGCAAGACCATGAAAGCCTGGATGTGGGTGTTCACGTGGATCACCTCGAGCGCAAGCCTAGCCAGCCCTGAAAGCGGACTCTACCCCGGCGGGCTGGCCATCGTGCCGCTGCCTGCGGGCACGCAAGAGGCGACCTTCCGCGGCAAGCCGGTATGGATCGAAAACTCCGAGGCCAGAATTGGTATTCCGCTAGACGAAGCCCCCGGCCCAAGCGGCATCAAAACCGATCAGGGTCAATGGGTCGGGTTTACGATCGCCGGGCGCGACTACCCTGAGCAACACATCCGGATCAAAAACACCCAACAAGTCAGCCCAAACAACGACAACCTGGCGCGCATCCGAGCCGAAGCTAGCGAGCAAAGCGCTTGGTACCGGCGATTCAGCCCATGGCAGCCTGAATTTCCCTTTGTCTATCCAGTGAAAGGACGCGTCAGTGGCGAGTTTGGTCGTCGACGGGTATTCAACGGCCAGCCCCGCCGCCCCCACTCCGGGATAGATATTGCAGCCCCCCGCGGCACGCCCGTGGTGGCCCCCTCGGGCGGGCAGATCATCGGCATCGGCGATTATTTTTTTAACGGCAAGACGGTATTCATAGATCACGGTCAGGGGCTGATTACGATGTTCTGCCATCTATCCTCAGTGGACGTGGCGGTTGGTGATTGGGTCAACCCCGGACAAGACGTAGCCAAGGTCGGTAGCACTGGACGCTCGACCGGGCCACACCTGCATTGGACACTGAGTCTCAACGATGCGCGAATTGAGCCGCACTTATTGCTTCCCGAGCTGTCGAAACTGCCACGGAAGTAGTAGGTTGAGGTATGAGTAATACCCTGCCGCACGTTGCACCCACCCATACCTTGCCCACCTTGGGCGAGATCATGTTGCGCGATGTACCCGTTCTGCCCGGCTCAACGGATTTGGTTCAGGCACTCAAGGTACTGGAACAATCCAATCACGGCGTTGCGATGTGCGTTATGCCAGGCCAGCCGCCCAAAGCATTGACCTCGGCCGATTGCACTCAGTTATTAATGACGTCATTGCAGGGCTTTCCCGTGCCCCAGCGTCTGGCAGACGCTGCCCAAAGCGTCGATTTTCAAATGTTCAGTCATCAGGGCGTCGATGAGGCGCTCGGCGAACTGCAGGGCAATTTGCAGCATGGTATTGCGATTTACGAAGGGGATCAGCTGATTGGCTATGTCGGGACCGAGCAGTGGAGCGCACTGAGCCTCAGATTCCTGCAGCCGGCGCGCCAAGTCGAGTGGCCCGAGGATCCCAATGATCTGAAGGACCCGCTGACTGGCCTGCCGGACCACCGCGCCTATCGCATGAATTTAGAAATGCGGCTGATTGATCATCAAGAGCTGCAGTCGAACTTCTCGCTGGGCTTGATCGAGATTGATTGGTTAGACGGGCTGGTCCAGCGTCACAGCATGAATGAAGAACGCAGCACCGTGCAGCGGGTCTCAAACATATTGGTCAGTGGGCTGCGGGCCAACGATGCGCTGTACTGCCTAGAAGCTGGCAAATGGGGCCTGATCATGGGGGATGTGTCCCCCAACATTGCCCGGGCGATTAGCTCACGTCTGATCGAGTCCGTCTGGCAAGCCGAGTTCAAAAACCATGGCTCGCCCTTGGGCAAGATCAGTATTAGCGCGGGTGTTTGCGGACCTGGCATCGATTCGGATAGCACCGAGAACGATGCTGAGGAGGCCCTGGAACAAGCCCTGATGAGCGGTGGCCATCAGGTACGTGTGTTGGGCGAGCGTCTGATTTAACAGTCGATATCAACCAATCGTTTCGGTCCCTGCGTCGGGGCATCCAATGGCGCACTGTCCTGATATGCCGACACCGTGGGTGCTTGTGCATCCGCCTCGCCTGCTCGGCGGCCTCGACCCTGACGCCCTTCAACACGGCGATTTTTGCGCCTGCGATCGCGCACGAAGTGATGGCGTGGATGTAGCGCGTCGTCACTTTTTGTCGACTCTGACACCGCAGGAGCAGCCGAGGTTTCAGCCGGTTTGTTCACCTCAGCAGGTCGGTGAAGGGATGTTGGATCAATACGCATGCCTAGAAAATCGGCCGCATCGGGAAAAACTTTAAAGATCTAAATCCAGTTGGCGTCCCCACTCGGGTGGGCCCAGTCGCACACCCACTCCGATCAGTCGCACCCCACCGGGATTGCGCTGCCAAGCCTGCTCCAGATAGTGCCGACAACTACTCGCCAGATCGGTCTCGACACTGCCCTCGGCGGTGGTTTGACTGAAATCGACAAATTTGAGTTTTACAAAAACTCCACGAACCCGATCCGCGTGGGCATCCATCCGGCTCTCGAGCTTTTCTATCAGTTCTGGCAGCTTGGCCAGGCAGGACTCCAGATCCGGGCAGTCTTGCGAAAATGTATTCTCGACGCTGACGCTTTTACGCTGTCGACTGACCTTAACCGGACGCTCGTCGATGCCTCGTACTAAGTGATACAGCCGCTCCCCCATCGAGCCGAAACGGCGCACACAGTCGCGCCGGCTGATGGGCAACATGTCCCGAGCCAGTGTCAAATCATCATCAGCAAGCTTTTGCGAAAACTTGGGCCCCACCCCTGGAAATTTTCGTAAGGGTAAGTCGTGAACAAATGACTCCACCGCATCAGGGGGCAGCACGGTCAAACCATCAGGCTTCTCCCAATCGCTGGCGACCTTGGCCAGAAATTTATTGACCGATACGCCTGCCGACACACGTATTCCAACAGTCTCAAACACCTGCTGTTTAATCGCCTGGGCCATTCGCGTGGCAGATCCATGGTACTGCTGGCAATCGCTGACATCCAGATAGGCCTCGTCTAGCGACAGCGGCTCGATCAGATCCGTGAATTGGCGAAACACCGCATGCATTCCTTGCGAGGCCTCGCGGTATTTGGCCATGTCGGGCTTGATAAAAACCAAGGCTGGACACAGGCGCAAGGCCTGCGCTGAGGGCATGGCCGAGCGGACGCCGTAGCTACGTGCTTGATAATTGGCGGTTGCGATCACCCCGCGTCCATCGGGGCGCCCCCCAACCACGACCGGCTGCCCAGCTAAGCTCGGATCGTCTCGCTCCTCGACTGAGGCGTAAAAACTGTCGGCATCGACATGGATTATTTTTCGGCTCACGGCACCAGCAGCAAGGCCAAACCGATCATTGCACCTAACGATAAGTGCCCACGTAGCTGCAGGAACCATTCAGGCCAATCAACACTATCGGCGTGGCGACGATCGTACACCCACTGCCCACCAAACCCACCCAGCAGGATGAACACGGCAAAGGGAGGCAACAACAAAGCGGTAAACCCAATCAGCGAGGGCACGACTGAGACCGCGATCCGGTGGGTCGGATCAGACTGGTCTACATGACCACGCAAACCTGAACCCCACTGGATACCGCCCAGAAAGCTCAAAATCAGCGCGCCGTAAACAACACCGACCTGCGCCATCGGCAGCCCAGCCAAGTGCCCGATCGCGGCGGCAGCAAAGGGAAGCAATCCGGCGTAGCCCAAGACTTTAATCAGTCGAATATTCATAGCTCTCTCTGTGCGCTTATTGGCGACATTGCACCATTGCACTTGCACCCTGTCCAGCAATCGAAAATGCTGGCTTACAAATTGTACAAGGCCCCGTTTATGTTTCGCCTACTTCTGATCGCCGCACTCGGCTTTAGCCTTCCGGCAAGGGCACTGGATTTAATCCTGCCCGAGTACCGTAACGACAGCTTTAACCAGTCGGTATTGTTGTCTTGGCAGGATCACCTAGAAGGCCTTGCCACCGTCAATGCTCGGATCACAACGCCGCTACCCCAAGTGGTGCGAACACTCGAGCGCAAGGCAGCGTCTGCTGCATTGATCGAAATACCACCGGTGTTCTATCACCGCGCCCTTGAGCTGGGATGGACACCGTTGAGCAGCCTGCGTGAACCGGGCTACATGATTCAGCACGCGCTACCCGAAACCGACGACATCAAGACCATCGGAACCCCGCCGCGCGCAACGATTGCGGCACGGATCGCTACCCAGATCACACCCGGGCCTTTTGTTGAATTCAAAGACCACGAGCATTGCATCCGTGCGGTGGCTAGCACCCAGGTGGATGCCTGCGTCACCGCGGCGCGCTTCGTCAAAGCCTACAGCGAGCGCTTTGGCATTGAGTTTGAGACGAT
>CBFHLC010000053.1:0-14249 GCA_965656605.1 Litorivicinus sp.
CAGTACCCGGATCAGCTGGAGCTGTTCCAAGCCGAGCTGCTAACCCAGGGCAGTTTTCGGGCAGCCATGCGCGGCTGCTCGGTGCTGTTTCATACCGCCAGTCCTTTCACCATGCGAGTCGCGCACCCGCAACGGGATTTGCTGGACCCAGCCATCAAGGGGACTCAAAATGTACTGAGTGCCGCCAACCAGATCGACAGCATCCAACGGGTGGTGCTGACCAGCTCGGTCGCGGCTATGTACTGCGATGCGGTGGATTGCCAAGACGCCCCGATCGATGAGGCCTCTTGGAATACTGGGGCCTCACTTGAGCATCAGCCCTACACCTTTTCCAAGGTCCAGGCAGAAAAAGCCGCCTGGGAGTTAGCCGAGCAACAAAGCCGCTGGGATTTGGTGGTCATCAACCCCTCGCTCGTCATGGGGCCTGCAATTTCGGACCAGACCACCTCCGAGAGCTTCGACATCCTGAAACAGTTTGGCGACGGTCAGCTGAAAACTGGGGCGCCCAAATACGGCATCGGTCTAGTTGATGTTCGCGATGTCGCTCAGGCTCATATCCTGGCCGCCTTTAACCCCCAAGCCCACGGACGCTACTTGTGCAACGCCAAGGACACCGAGCTATTTGCTATCGCCGATGCCCTGCGCGAGCAGTACTCGTCCTACCCCCTGCCCAGAATTCGTCCACCCAAGTGGCTGGTGTGGCTGATTGGGCCGGCACTAGATCCACTCTTTACGCGCAAGGTCATCAGCCGCAACATCGGCTACGACTTCCGCTCGAACCACCAAAAAATAAAACAAGAACTGGGCATAACATTTCGTGACCCTAACCCGGGCATTCGCGAGATGTTCCAGCAGATGATTGATAAAGGGGTCTTTGACCAATGAAATTGCTCAAACAACAGGCTTACATCGCAGGTCAGTGGATCAGCTCTGACAGCACGATTGAGGTCACCAATCCCGCAACAGGCCAGGTGATTGGTACCGTTCCAGCCTTGGGCGCCGAAGAAACCCGCACAGCAATTGATGCTGCTGCAGCCGCGCAGCCAGCCTGGGCTGCCAAAACCGCCAAAGAACGTGCCGGCGTGCTGCGTCGCTGGTACGAGCTGATGATCGAGCACACCGAAGATCTGGCTACCCTGATGACCACCGAGCAAGGCAAACCGCTGGCCGAGGCCCGAGGTGAGGTGGCGTACGCCGCAAGCTTTGCCGAGTGGTTCGCCGAGGAGGCCAGGCGCGTGTACGGCCACACGATTCCCGCGCACAAAACCGATGCGCGTATCGTGGTGCAACAACAGCCGGTCGGTGTCGTGGGCGCGATCACACCCTGGAACTTCCCGCTGGCCATGATCACACGCAAGGCCGCGCCAGCCCTGGCGGCAGGCTGCTCGGTCGTGATTAAGCCCTCTGAGTTAACCCCCTTCAGCGCACTGGCGATGGTCCAGCTGGCTGAACAAGCTGGCCTACCCAAAGGACTGATGTCCGTGGTCACCGGCTACGCCGAGGGCATTGGGGGCGAGCTGACCTCGAACCCCACCGTGCGCAAAATCACCTTCACCGGATCGACTCGGGTCGGCAAGTTGCTGATGAATCAGTCATCGCAACACGTAAAACGAGTGTCCTTGGAGCTAGGCGGCAACGCACCCTTTATCGTCTTTGAAGATGCCGACTTAGACGCAGCGGTCGCCGGCGCCATGGCCAGCAAATTCAGAAACGCGGGCCAGACCTGCGTCTGCGCCAACCGGTTTTACGTTCACGATGCGGTCTACGACGACTTTATGGACAGATTTGCAGCCGCGATTAGCCAACTAAAAACTGGCAACGGCATGGATGAGGGCGTCACCCAAGGCCCATTGATCTCGCACGCTGCCCTAGAAAAAGTCCAAGCCCACGTTGCCGATGCCGTTGCTCGAGGTGGACGGATTGTATTGGGTGGCCAGCCGGATGAACTGGGTGGTACCTATTTCCAACCTACCTTGATCGCGGATCTAGCCGTTGATTCGCAGCTGTGTTGCGAAGAGACCTTTGGCCCGGTGGCCGGCGTCATGCGCTTCACCGAAGAGGAGGAAGTGATCCGCATGGCCAACGACTCCAACGTCGGGCTGGCGGGATATTTTTACTCACAAAACCTGGCCCGCGTATGGCGCGTCGCCGAGGCATTGGAAGTCGGCATTGTCGGGGTTAACGAGGGCATCATCTCGACCGAGGCCGCGCCCTTTGGCGGGATTAAAGAGTCTGGATTGGGCCGTGAGGGTTCATCCTTGGGTATCGAGGAGTATTTAGAGACCAAATACATCCTGATGGGCGGCGTCTAGGATCAAGCGATCACCAGACTCACCACCAAACACCCGATCCCGGTTACACTGGCGGCGAAGGTCAGCTTCATCCCCCGAATGCGATCGACGTATTCGGTGCTGGCCTCGTCCAAGCGCTGGACCGAGCGGGCGTGAAACAGCCGCCCCACCAACAGCAACACCATCGGGATCGATGCCAGCCACGCATGCCCGTTTAGCAGCACAATGCTGGGGGCGATCAGGTTGATCGGTGTGTTTTCAACAAAGTTGCGATGGGCCGCCGAGGCCCGCTCCATTGCCTCGCCCTTCAGCCCGATATCTAGGCGGTTCTGCCGGCGCAGTCGCGCCACTTTCATCAGCAATCGCCAGTTCAGCAACATCAAGCTGCCCAGGCACAAAACAAAAACGATCGATCCCATAGCATCCACTCCTTAGCCTCCAGCTTAAGCAAGTACTAACAGCCCGGCAATTTGCGACCCCTGTCCTAAACTCTAGAACGTGAGCAATCAATTACGCGAAGTGGCGCTGGACGCCGAACTAACCCTGTCGGATGGAACGCCGGTTCGTCTGGGTCTACCCGGCCCCAGTGCACCCAAAAAACGCGCCCGCTGGCCGTGGATCATCGCTGCGGCCCTGGCCGGCTACGGAGCGTGGTTCAGTCAGCAGCCCTGGCTGTTCGTCGACGGCCCCAACATCGTCGCCAATACCGCCCCGGGCATGGATAAAGTGTTGTGCCAGCGCATGATTGAGGATCTGCAACCCTCCTTAGACGGCCAACAAAGCTGGCTGCCGCCCTTGGACAACGTTCGCCTAACTAGCCGCTGTCTGAATGATCGCCTGCAACTAGAGACGCTCACCGCCCAAGCCTTGATCTTTGCCGGGTTACCGATCAAGCGCCTGCGTCTGGATGCCATTCAGACGCCAGAGGGATGGGAGCTACAAAGCCGCCTATCCGGACTCATCAAAACCGATCAACATGACCCTGCCTCCCCCCTGCAGCTCATCGAGCCCTTGCGCCAGGTCAGTCTGGACGTGCTGGACCCACTGATTGCCGCCCAGCGACACATTCTGCGCGGGGAATTGGAACAAGCCCTCAGCGCGCTGAGTACCCGAGAAGGCCAAACTGCCGACTTAACCCGTGCGCGGGCCCTGCGCTTGCTGGGCCGGCTGGAGCAAGCCTGGCCGCTGTATAAGAAATACAGCGACAGCTCGGGATTAGCCCCATTGGCCTTGGCTGAAATCGCAGCGAGCCAAGGACAAACCACCCAGGCCATCACACTGATGCGCTCGGCACTACAGGCGCCGCCAGAATTAAGAATCGCATTAGCCTTGCAGCTGGAGCAGTATGAGCTAGCCGACCAATGGCTGAGCGCATTGGGCCGCGAACGCGCCCCCGAACTCACCGCGCACCTGCTGCACGCACGCGGCCAATTCGGCCAATCCATTAATGCCTACGCCAAGGTCCCTGCCAGCCAGCTGTCCGCAGATGACAGGATTCGCTGGGCCGACTCACTCGAGCGCGTCGGGCAATACGACCGGGCGGCCGAAGTGCTGGCCGAACTACCTGCAGATCAAGCCCCCTTTGCCTTGGCTAAAATTGAATTTCACCGCGGCGAAGTGGAATCCGCCTTTGCTGCGCTGGAATCCTTGGACGATCCGCGCGCCAGGGCACAACTGATCGATTGGCTGATCTGGGACGATCAGCTGGATCGCGCTGAAGTGCATCTAAACTTGTTACCGAATGACTCGACCCGCCAGCTTCTGCGCGTGCGCTGGCACCTAGCCCGCCAGCAAGTAGACCCGGCCGCGTCGATCGCCCAGCGGATTCAGCCAGACGCTGAGCGCGCCTGGGCACAGGCCCTGATCGCACACGCCACCGCCGATGCCAAGGGGCTAAAAACTCAGTTTGACACCCTCGCCACCGTAGATGCGCACCGCGCCAATTGGATCGGCGCGCAATTGAACCTGCTAGGTGGCCATATGCAGGCAGCCCTGGAATCGGCCCGCAACATTCACGTCAACAATCAGATGGCCCTGTATCGAGCGCAGCTGATCGAGCGGCTGGAGCCCCAATCCATCAGCGCACTATCCGCAGGCCAACAGCGGCTATTCGGCTGGGCGCGTGAGCAAGTGCGCCATGAGCTGGCCCAACAACGCTACGCACAGGCCGCGGATCGAGCCGCCCTGTATCTGCAGACCCGTGACGATGATCCGCGCATGGCACAGTACTTAGCGCAAAGCTATCAAGGACTGGGCTATCAAAAGGCGGCATTGGACGCCTACTTGCAGGCAGACTTAAGCCAGACTTCGGCGCAACAAGCCGCCGAATTGGCTGAACAGCTCAGCGAGTACCCCAGCGTCATTCAGCTGCTATCGCCCTATGCCGCCGCATTAAACGGCCCGAATCTGAATCGTCTATTAAATGCCTGGGTTGAAACCGGCGAGTATCAAACCGCCGAGAGGTGGATTCGCGATGCAGTGGTCAAATCCCCAAATAACGCGACGCTGTATGTTCGCTGGGGGCAATTGCTAGAGGGGTCGGGTGATTTAACCGGGGCCTTATCCAAATACCGCCAGGCGACCCAACTGGATCCCCAGTCGCCCGAGGCCAGGCTGTACCTAGCCGCCGCCTTAAGCAGTCGTGGCGAGATCGATCGGGCCGTGGGCGAGGCCGAACAGGCCATTCAGCAGCCACTGACCGCAGAGTCCGCAATTTTGGCGGCCGACGTGTTTGAGCTGGCGGGATTAAATGGCCGCGCCGCTACGGTTTTGGAGCGGCTACCCAAGCAGCAACAGAGTCAGGAATTAAAACTGCGCTTGGCACGATTGCAGGTCGCCGAGGGGCTGAATCACTCCGCCGATCAGACCTTTGCCAGCGTTATGAATGAGCAAATCGATGACGCGGGGTTATGGCGCAGTTGGGGCGACGCGCTGGCCGCATTGGGCCAGACTAACGAGGCACTCGAGAAGTACAAAACGGCGGTTCGTCTAAACCGCCAATCCACTCAGAACTAGCCGGGCCGACAAGCCATCCTCGGTGTTCTCTAACACCAGCTGCCCCCCATGCAGTCGCGCAATCTGGGATACGATCGGCAGACCCAGACCGCTGGAGCCGCTGGCTCGCTCACCCTGAACAAAAGGCTCCAGAACCTCCTCGATCTTGCTCGGATCGATCCCGCCGGCCTGATCCAGCACCTGAATGTGCGCCTTCGCATCGATGCTCAGCGCAACCCACTGCCCCGGCTTGGACAAACTCAAGGCATTACGCACCAAGTTGTTGAGCGCCACGTGCATCAGGGCCTCGTCACCGCTAAATTCGATGCTATCGGCAATATCGGCCCGCCACTCAATACCCAACTCCTGGGCCTGTTCACGCCACTCTTGCGCCCAGCCTTTGAACCGTTGTGACCACTGCGCCTGTTGCGACTCTGGCGCCCATGCATTGGCCTCTAGGCGGGATAGGGTCAGCATCTGCTCTAACAGCGCATCCAACGAGCTGATTTGCGAGTGCGCACGGGGCAGCAAATCCTTGGCATCCGGGGCGCGCTCCATTAAATCCAACACCAATTTCAGGCGGGTCAGGGGCGAGCGTACCTCGTGGCTGATCATCCGAGTCAATGCACGCTGGGCCTCGAGCTGATCCTGAATTTGACCGGCCATGCCCTCGAAGGAGCGCGTCAACGCACCAAACTCATCCCGTCGCTGCGCCAACTCAACCGGCGCGGGGGTATTCAGATCAACTGTCAGATCCCGCGACCATTGCTTGAGTCGCTCGATCCGGCGGGCGGTAATGCGTGACAGAGCCCAGGCCAGTATCACAGCCACCAAGCTGCCGACCCCGATAAACAAACCAATCGGTGGCGGCGGCTGCGAGCCTTTTGGCGCGCGGGAAATCACAAACAGCTGAACGTTGCGGTCTTGATAGTCAACCAAGGCAGGGCCCAATACCACCTGGCCTTGGTTGATCCAAACCTTGGGCGATTCAGGACTGGCAGTCTGCGCAATCTCGGTTAAAAAATGCTGGGAGCGCATCAACGGCTTGCCGTCTAACTCGAACAGGACCGGGCGGAAACGCCGCCGATCCATGTTTTTCACCCCATCGATGCCGTCGGTACTGAGCGTTTGACTGACCACACTGGCCAGACGGCCCAGTGCAGCCGCACCACCAGGATCAATGTCCGAGCTGGGAATTTCACGCAGTGAATGGGTAATAAACCCCATCACCGCGGCGGTCAGTAGCAACGCACATAGGATGCTGCCAAACAGCCGCCAAAACAGACTCATGCGGGCTCTAACCACTGATAGCCACGATTTCGGATCGCCACAATCTTAGGAAAACCCTCACCCTCGCCCAGTTTTTTACGCAGCCTAGAGATGTGCACGTCGACCGCCCGGTCAAAGGCTCCCAATGGCTTGCCTAAGGCCTGCTCAGACAGCTCGTCTTTACTGACCGGCTCGGGAGTATGCTGAATCAGCAGCACCAACAAATCGAATTCAGCACCGGTCAGATCTAGCAATTCACCTTGAAAACGAGCTTCGCGTCGACGAGTGTCCAGTGCGATGACCGAGGTCTCTTGGACAGGCTCAGGCGCAGCTCTGCGCATCACCGCTCGAATCCGCGCCGTGAGCTCGCGAGTCTCAAAGGGCTTGGGCAAATAGTCGTCGGCACCCAGCTCTAATCCCAACACACGATCCATGGCCTCACCGCGAGCGGTCAGCATGATCACGGGTAACTTAGAATGGCTCTCGCGGATGTCCCGTAACAAATCAAAACCATTGCCGTCGGGCAGACCGACATCCAACAGCGCGAGTTGAATATCATCGTTCAGCGATTGCTTGGCGGCCTTGATCGTCGCCGCGTGTTTAACCGTAAATCCTTCATACGCCAGCACCTGCGAGAGCAGGTCAGCCATATCCGGGTCGTCTTCAACTAACAATAAGTGTCCATTCATGCGCCAATCATGGATCAGGAATTAACGCCGCGCATCCTTTGGTTACAAACCGTAACCCCTTGATACCCTACTTAATCGCAAGCCGGACCACACTGCATCCGTCGAAACACACAACGGAGCAACACCCATGAAAGCACTGATCCTAGGCACCTTGATCGCAACCCTAAGCGCCGGCGCAATGGCCAAGGGCCCTGAAGACCGCATGATGCGCGGCCTAGACTTAACCGACGCTCAGAAGACTGAGTTGATGGAGCTGCGTGAACAACAAAAAGCCGCCATGGAACCCGTACGCCAGGCTCATATGGCGCAGGTTCGAGCCATTCTGACACCCGAGCAGATCGCCACGTTCGATCAGCGCATGGAAAAGATGCGCGGCAAAATGGAGAAACGTCGCCAAGGCCACGACTCTTAATTAGCATGGGGGGATGACAAACCTTCACCCCCCGCAAATGCCTATCTCCTCAACCCACCACCAACAGGATCGACAAGATCCTTTTGGCGGTTATAAACCGGATAACTGGCGCGAGGTATTGCAGGATCCTGCTCAGCTACCCACCGAATTGCGCGCCATACTTGACGGTTACCACGCTCACTACCAAGCCAGTCGCGATCCTCAGCTGGAGGCCCAATTGGTTAGCGAGCTACGCGGCCGAATGAGCGATGAGCTGGAAGGCGTCCCGCTGCCCGATGGCGAGTGGGAGTATCATTGGCGCTACCCACCCAATGCCTCACACCCCCAGTATTTGCGTCGGCAACACCCAGGCGAATGGCAGTGCTACTTCGATGCCGAGGCTCATTCTCAAGGCCATGAGTTTTACGATCTGGGTACGTTGGAATACGCGCCAAATCACCAACGCTTTGCCCTGACCTTGGACACCCAAGGAAACGAGCGGTTCCAGCTCAGCATTCGTGACACCCAACAGACCCTGTATGAATGCCCCGAGGACTGCCAACCACAAGTGATTTGGTCTGCTGATTGTCAGTGGGTGATCTATATTCGCTTGGATGAGGAGAGCCGTGGCCGCGAGATCCGAGCCTGGCATCCGGACAGCGGTGATCTAAGGAGCCTGTATCACGAGAACGACACGGGCTATTTCTTGGATCTGTGCGAAACCCAAGATGGCCGATTCGGATTGGTCTCTTGCCATCAACATCAGGTCAGCGAAATCCGCCTGCTGGATTTGAAAACGCTGGAATTGGGCCAGCCCGTCATCGATCGAGCCCAAGGTTGGGAAGCCGACCTGGAAACCCATCACAACCGCCTGATCCTGAAGTCCAATCATCAACGCGAGGATTTCGGTCTGTACTGGCGCGACATGGACGCGGCCGACTGGCAGCCTTTATGGGTGCCAGAAAATGGCTTGGTCGATGATTTCGCGGTACTGGACGACTTCGTGCTGGTGCTATCGAGCATTGCCGCCGCCCCTGAGCTTCGTTGGTGCGCCTGGGATAGTGACTGGCGAGTATTGGAGTTGCCTGAGCCATTATCGGATCTATCTCTGGGCAGCTCACTGACCTCGGATCAGCATTGGCAGCGCCTGAATTGGTCCAGCCCACGCCACCCTGGCGAGCAGTGGCAGCTGGATTTGAACACCGGCACCGTCGAGGTCTTGAAACGTCAGGTCATCCCCAGCGGTCACGACCCTGAGGACTACCGCTGTGAGCGGGCCTGGGCCGGCGATGTTCCGCTAACCGTGTTGCGCAGCCATGACGCACCGACCGGTGTCGTGCTGTACGGCTATGGCGCCTACGGATTGTCACTCGAACCCAGCTTTTCCAGCGCTCGACTGTCCTTGGTGCAACGGGGGATTGTGCACATCACCGCGCACGTCCGCGGCGGTATGGAGATGGGCTATCACTGGTATCGCCAGGGGCGGGCGGAGCACAAAACCCGCAGCTTTGACGACTTTGAGGCAGCCTTGGATGTCGCCCTGACCCTGCACCCAAAGGTCATCATTCACGGTGGCAGTGCCGGGGGTATGTTGGTCGGGGCGTTGCTGAATCGGCGGGCACCGGATATTGCCGGCATGCTGGCAGACGTCCCGTTTGTCGATGTGCTCAACACCATGTTGGATGCCGACCTGCCGTTAACCCCGCCGGAATGGCCCGAATGGGGCAACCCCATCGAGTCAGCCGAGGCCTTTGCACGGATTCAGAGTTACTCGCCTTATGACAATCTGACCCCACAACACTATCCACCCGTGCTGGTGACCGCCGGGTTAACCGATCCGCGAGTCACGTTCTGGGAGCCGATGAAATACTGCGCACGGCTGGCACAGTGTTCGGAAAACCCCGTCTACTTGCGCATGGAAGAGTTGGGGCACAGCGGCGCCAGTGGCCGGTTTGGCCCACTACAAGAAGTGGCTGAATGCTACAGCTGGATGTTGCGGACCCTCAAGATTCAGTCAATCTGACCGAGTCGATGTGACTCAGTCGAACTGACTCATGTAGGCTTGCTTGACGCGTTGGGCATCGCGCCTGGCGCGGAGTCGGTTCATATCGTCAACGTCAGGGTTTTTTGACAGCGCCACCAGGGACTCGTAGTCCTGACACGCAAAGATCACTTTCATGGCAATCAGATTAGGGTTTGGCGAGCGAGCCAGTCGATCCAGCAGGCTGCGCTCGACAAAGGTTTTGACCGCATCGTCAGCATCCGATTCGCTGACAAACGCCAACAGCTCCCGGATGTCATGATGATCAATGACATCACTCACCGCACTAAAGAAAGCCTCAAGTGTGCTTTGCTCAGCCCCAGGCATCGGCCCTTGGACATAGGCCTCTGCCAAATCGATGGTGCGCTGAGCATCCGCCGCCAGAGTCATCTACGGTGCGTAAAAAATGTGGACCGGCGTGGTCGCATGCAGCGCACCCCGGATGGGCATTTCCCTTACATCGTCGCCTGCCAAGGCCTCATCCAATACGGGCAATTTTGATTCGCCCGCGGCCACTAGCATGATTTGTTTACTGTCCAAGATCGCAGACAACGACAGACTCATCCGTCGATGCGGCGCAACCGGTGGGGTCACCGCCAAAATCCGACGAGGAGTCGTTAGCCCATGCTGCAGCTCGTCAGCGTTGGGGAACAGACTGGCGGTATGAGCGTCCTCGCCCATGCCGAGTTGCATTACATCGGCAGGCCACGGCAATGCTGCGTAATCTGCATGACGGCTAGTGACACCCTCACCTGGCGTGCTGGCCGCGTTCTTCATGGGAATGAAGCTGGCCGCCGCTGCGTTGTCTTGCAACAGCAGTTCACGCACCAAGCGCTCGTTCGAATCTTCTTCGCCCGGATCAACCCAGCGCTCGTCAACCAAACAGATGTTAACGGCTGTCCAGTCCAGATCAGCCTTGGCCAGCTTGGGGAACAAGGTTTTCGGCGTCGAGCCACCGGATACCGCTAACAACGCTACTCCACGCTGGGCAATGCCATCGCGCAACGCCTGAGCAATATGATCGGCAGCCGCCTGCATCAACTGCTCGCGGTCGGCAAAATCATGACGAATAGGCTTACTCATTCCAGCTGTGTCCATGTTTCTCGGCCAGCGCAATTGCGGCGGTCGGGCCGTAGGTTCCGGCATTGTAAGATTTGGGACCTTCGGCGTCTGACTGCCATCCGGCCATAATTTGGTCGACCCACTTCCATGCCACTTCGACTTCGTCACGGCGCACGAACAGGGTTTGGTTGCCGCGTACCACGTCCAGCAACAAACGCTCGTAGGCGTTACGCGGTGGACGGAACTCATCGGTCGACAGGTTCAACTCGGCCTTGCGCAGCTGCATACCGCCACCCAAGCCACGCACCTTATACATCATTTGCAGCTGCATGCCTTCTTGAGGCTGCAGGCGAATGACCAATCGGTTGGCTTGGACATCGGTGTTTTCCGCAGCAAACAGGTTGTGCGGAACATCGCGGAATTGCACGCTAATCTCCGAGTAACGGCTTGGCATGCGCTTGCCAGTCCGTAAATAGAACGGAACGCCGGCCCAACGCCAGTTATCGATCTCGGCCCGGATCGCCACGAAGGTCTCGGTGTCGCTCTCGGGGTTACAGCCTTGCTCTTGCAGATAACCAGGAACAGCCATGCCATCCACAGCGCCATCGCGATATTGGCCGCGCACGGTATTCGCATCGATGTCTGCACGCTCTTTTAAGGGTCGAAGCGCACGCAGCACTTTTACTTTCTCATCACGTACCGCATCAGGATCCAAACTAGCTGGCGCTTCCATCGCCACCAAACTGAGTAGCTGCATGATGTGGTTTTGGACCATGTCGCGCATCGCGCCCGAGTCATCGTAATAACTCCAGCGGCCTTCGACGCCAACGGTTTCCGCGACGGTGATCTGAACATGATCGACGCCGGCGCTGTTCCAGCGGGGCTCAAAGATACCGTTTGCAAAACGCAGGGCCAACAGGTTCTGGACCGTCTCCTTGCCCAGGTAGTGGTCAATACGGTAGATGCTGGTTTCAGGGAAGACCGCATCAACCGCACTGTTGATGACGCGCGAGCTTTCCAAGTCTTTGCCGATCGGCTTCTCGATCACCACACGGGCCTGCGCACCGGCCAAGCCAACTTGCTCGAGACCTGCGCAGATATCGCCGTACAAGCTGGGCGAGGTTGATAGGTAGTGAATCAGAGGACGAGAGCCGCGGTCGCTCAGGTGTGCATCAATCGCCTCGAAGCTGGCAGGCGATCCCACGACCAGCGTCTGGTAATCCAGCATGGCCGCAAAGTCTTGCCACACGGTATCTTCAAATTCTCCATCGGGGGTATGCTCACGCAGCTTTTCGTGGATTTTCTCGACGAACTGCTCGCGCTGCATATCCGAGCGCGCAAGACCCAAAATGCGGCAGCCTGAGGGCAAGTGTTGATCCCGAAATAAACAGTACAACGCGGGATAAAGTTTGCGTCCCGCCAGATCGCCGGTCGCACCAAATAAGCAAATATCAGCTGGCTCTGCTAGCCAGGGGGTCTGTGTATCAGGCATATCACTTCCTTAAATGTAGTAAACATCCTACATTTTTTGGCAAACCGGCGCCATTCATCGTTACTGCGTTGTTATGTAACCGATATCCCTTCGGTCCTGTCCCCCCAAAAGTAGCACGGCATGCGCGATTGGGTTAGGGATTAAAGGGGCACTGCTTTTATTCATCGCCCGACACCCTCACAATGTGATCCATGATTGACCTGACGCGTGTCGACACGCTGCTACTGGACATGGACGGCACCCTGCTGGATTTGCACTTTGACGACCATTTTTGGTTGCAGTACATGCCAACAAACCTGCCAGAAAACCACGGATTTGAGACCGTGCGGATGCAGACTCATTTCTTTGAGCCCATGCAATCGACTCGCGGCACGCTGGACTGGTATTGCGTGGATCACTGGAGCGAGCGTTTAAACCTGCCGGTCATGCAGGACATGGCGCGCCACCGCCACTTAATCCGCTGGCGTCCGGGCACGACCGACTTTCTGCGCCTGGCACGCAAAGCCGGCAAGCGCATCATCATCGCTACCAACGCCCATCGCGAGGTTTGGCAGCTCAAAGCCGACACACTGGATTTGATCCACTTCGTCGACGTAGTCGTGTCTAGCCATGACTACGGCCAGCCCAAAGAGCACGCTCATTTTTGGCAAGCGCTGCGCGAGCAATACGATTTGGATCTGGCGCGCTGTGCATTTTTCGATGACTCGGAGGCGGTGCTGGCCTCGGCCGTGAAACACGGTGTCGGCACGGTGGTCGGCATTGATCACCCGAACTCGAACCGAGCGATTCGCGATACCGTCCACAGCCCCAACATTCGTGACTTCAGCGATTTAATCCCGCAGGTGCGTCTATGAGCGTGCGTCTGGACAAATGGCTGTGGGCCGCTCGCTTTTTCAAAACTCGAGGTTTGGCACGCGCCGCCATCGACGGCGGGCACATCGAGTTTAATGGCACCCGCGCCAAGCCCAGCAAAGCGGTAGAGATCGGCACACGCCTGAGCATTCAAAAAGGCCAAACTCAGTTCGTTATTGATGTACTCGAGCTGTCCGAGCAGCGGCGCGGAGCGCCCGAGGCACAGGCGCTTTACAGCGAGACCGACGACTCACGCAAAAATCGCGAAGAGGCCGCGCTAAAGCGCAAGGCCTTGTCCGCCGGCATCATGGCCCCATCTACCCGCCCCAACAAGAAGGACCGGCGCGAGATCTCGCGCTTGCAACGTCAGGAGAATTCATGACACCCGATCTAGGCCAACGCTTTATCTTTGACGGGCATCCCGTACGCGGCCAAGTGGCCTGCCTAAAGGACACCCTGCGCGACGTTTTTGGCGAACATCAGTACCCCCCTCGTGTTGCTGAGCAGCTGGGCGAAGCGCTGGCAGCGGTGGCGTTGCTGGGCGATACCTTAAAGTTTGAGGGCAGCCTGATTCTACAGATCAAAGGGGATGGCCCACTCAGCACCCTGATGGTTGAGCGTGACGACAAAGGCCGCCTGCGCGGAATCGCCCGGCACGATGATCAGGATCCCGCCTTGGTGCGCGGCGTCGGCCTAAAAAGCCTGTATGGCAACGCCCATCTGGCGATCAGCCTGTTCCCCAAAGACGGCGAACGCTACCAAGGCATTGTGGCGATGGAGGGTGCCAACCTGGCCGAAGTGATCGATGGGTACTTCGCCCAATCCGAGCAGCTGCCCACACGCCTGTGGCTGACCGCAGATGGCCAACAAGCCTGCGGTATGTTGCTACAACAGCTCCCTCCTAACGCCGATGAAGATCTGCAAGAAGGCTATTGGGATCACTTGGTTGCACTGACCGAAACGATCAAAGCGGACGAGTTGAAAACACTGGAAGCTCAAGAAATTCTGCATCGGCTGTACCACGAAGAAACGATTCGTCTGTTTGACGGGCACGAGCTGAGTTTTCATTGCTCCTGCTCACGCGAGCGTAGCGCCCGCGCACTGATCTCGCTGGGCAAGGATGATCTGCTTGCACTGATGCAAGAACAGGACACCATCGCCGTGGATT
>CBFHLC010000054.1:0-14103 GCA_965656605.1 Litorivicinus sp.
TGTTGGGCATCGCGGATACCGCCATCGCAGGCCGCATGCCTGGGTCGGTGGATCTGGCCTCGGTTGCACTGGGTGCCGCATGGATCACCTTGGCGTTCTGGGCCTTTAGCTTTTTACGTCAGGCCACCTCAGGCCTGACCGCCCAAGCCGCCGGTCGCAAGGATTCATTGCAGATCAACTCTCTGTTGCACAAAGGACTGTGTCTGAGTGTTGGCATTGGCTGTGCCATCAGCTTAATCGGCACCCTCGCCCTACCCGGCTTGCTGTCGCTAGCCAATCCCGCCGAGTCGATGCGCGCGACCACCCAGGATTATTTGTCGATTCGCCTGATGGGCGCGCCCTTTGTCCTAACACTGTATGTGTTGCATGGCTGGATGATTGGCCAAGGCCAGACTCGTCTAGCCGTGAGTATTTTGTTGGGGCTAAACCTGCTCAACATCGCATTTAATGCGCTGTTTGGCTTGGCGTTGGACATGGGTGCCTGCGGAATCGCGCTGGGCACGCTCTGCGCCGAGGCCACCACTGCGATCGCCGTGCTGATTGGGCTAATTCGCCGCCGTCCTGAATTGCTTCGGGGGTTTGCGGTACAGGGAATTGGGCAGCTGATGCAGGCCAATGCGTGGGTGATGGGGCGGACCCTGGCGCTATTGGCGGTCTTTACCTGGTTCAACACCCAAAGCTCGCAGATGGGCGCGGACTCTGCCGCCATTAACGCGATCCTGTTGACGCTGTTGTCAGTGGCCGCTTATTCCCTGGATGGCTTTGCCGATGCGGCCGAGATTCAGGTCGGCCAGAATTTAGGCGCCGGTAAAAAAGACTGGGCTAGGTTGGCATTGCGCAGTACCGCACTGTGCTCAATGGGCTCGGCGGTATTGGCCAGTCTGGCGCTGTTCGCGCTAGGGCAGATCGCTGTGCTGTGGCTGGTCCCGCAACCCCAGATCGCAGCGCAAGTCACGCCCTGGCTGATTTGGCTGGCGCCGATTCCGCTGGTGGCCTGGATTAGTTATTGGATGGATGGCGTCTACTTAGGCATGAATGCCTTCAAGCCCATGGCGGTAATCATGGTGCTGGTCACAGCAGGCGTGTATTTCCCCCTAAACCTAGCCTTGGCCGAGCAAGGATTGTGGGGTCAATGGGCCTCGTTCTGGGCCTGGCAAGTGGCCCGCGCCGCATTGATGCTGGGATGGTTCTGGACACAACTGCGTCCGCGCCACTTCAGCGTGTAGCCGCCTCTTCGATTTTCTCGCCAGCGCGCTGAATGTCCTTACCTAGGCCTTCAACAGTGGCGCACCCACCTAACAGCACACAGCCGATCAATAGCCAGACCTTCATTCTGGAATGAACCGAATAGGCTTGACGTCATCGGCCGTAGTGGCCCCGTCACGAGGCTGATTAACCCGAGTGATCAAGTCCTCCGGTGGGGTTGAGTAAATCGCATCCTCAAATCCACAGCGCACACACTCACGCAACTGCGTCCCCTCGGCATTCATCCACGCACGCAACTTATCGCGCTCGGCACACTTGGGGCACACCGCCCCGGCAATAAATCGTTTAATCATGCGGCCAATCCATTGTGACGCAGCAAGGCATCAACGGTAGGTTTACGTCCGCGGAACTCGACAAACAGATCCATCGGATCCGCACTGCCGCCGCGCTCAAGTATGGCCTGACGGAAGGCCAAACCGGTTTCGGGGTTCAACACCCCTTCCTCTTCAAAACGACCAAAGGCATCAGCGCTCAGCACCTCAGCCCATTTATAGCTGTAGTATCCGGCAGCATACCCACCGGCGAATATATGACCAAAGCTGCAGGGGAAACGGCCGTACTCGGGGCTAGGCACCACCGATACTTGTTCACGAACCTCATTCAGCGTGGCCATAAAGTCCGACGGCTGATCGCTTGAATAGTGCGCGTGCAGCTTAAAATCAAACAGGGCAAATTCGACCTGACGCAGCGTCTGCATACCGGCCTGGAAGCTTCGAGCCGCAATCAGCTTATCCAGCTCGCTTTGCGGTAGCGCCTCATCTGTCTCGAAATGTCCCGACATCAACTGCAACCCTTCTGGCTCGTAGCAAAAGTTCTCAAGGAACTGGCTGGGCAGCTCGACCGCGTCCCACGGCACCCCGGCAATACCTGAAACCGCCAGCGTATCCTGCGCCGTCATCATGTGGTGCAGCCCGTGACCGAATTCATGGAAGAGCGTGACCACCTCATCATGGGTCAATAGCGCCGGTTGATCACCGACCGGGCGGCTAAAATTGCAGGTCAAATAAGCGACCGGCAGATGCAGACTGTTGTCTTCACGCCAGCGACTGCGGCACACATCCATCCAGGCCCCACCACGCTTATTCTCGCGGGCATACAGATCTAGGTAAAAGTAGCCCACCGCCTGGCCTGCGCGATTGATCTGCCAGAAACTGGCCTCCTCATGCCACAGATCCACATCCATGACTTCGCTGACCGTAAAGTCGAACAGGCCGCCCGTGATCGCAAATAAGCCCTGCAACACCTTAGGCAGAGGGAACCAGGGCCGCAGGGCCTCTTGGTCGATATCAAAGGTTTTCTCTTTTAGCCGCTCGCTAAAATATCCGTAATCCCACGCGTTCAGCTCGCCATGGCCTTGCTCGGATGCAAAGGCCTTGAGCTGGGCCACTTCACGCTCGGCGAAGGGCTTGGCCTTGGCCGCCAAATCGTTCAAGAACTCAATCACCTGATCGTTAGACTCGGCCATTTTGGTGGCCAATGACAACGAAGCGTAATCATCGAATCCCAGCAAATTGGCCATCTCATGGCGCAGCGCTAGGATCTCACCGATACGCTCAGAGTTATCAAACTCACCGGCATTGGGGCCTTGATCACTGGCTCGGGTGCTCCAGGCCTTGTGAACCTCGGCGCGCAAATTCGCATCGGTCGCAAAGCTCATAATCGCCATCATGACCGGGGCATCCAGGGTGACCAACCAGCCCTCAAGCTCGCGGCTTTGCGCCAAACCTTGCATCATGCCCAGAGCACTATCGGGTACGCCATCCAGATCCGATACATCGGTAATGTGCTTGCTCCATGCCTGCGATGCATCCAGCACCGCATCGGAGAAACCGCTGGATAGTTCTGACAGACGGGCGCGAATCTCGCCGTAACGAGCTCGTGCCTCACCCGCCAGACCCACACCGGCCAACTCAAAGTCGCGAACCGCATCGCGCAGTACTTTTTGCTGGGGTTGCGAGAGCGAGGAAAAACCCTCGGCGTCTACCAGCGATTTATACGCTTGATACAATCCCTGATGCTGACCCATCCAGGTCGACAGCTCACTCAGCAATGGCAAGCAGGCGTTGTACGCCTCGCGCAATTCGGGCGAGTCAATCACCGCCTTCATATGCCCGACCGGCGAGAACGCTTCGCTGAGTCGCTCTTGGGCCTGCTCAATCGGTGCCACCAAGGTATTCCAGCTCAGTGGTGGCTGGCCGGCTAGCGCCTGCTCCACCGCCTGTTTGATACCTGCGATTAGCTCTTTGATAGCGGGCTCGATGTGCTGAGGCTGAATCTGAGAGAACACAGGTAGGGCATGCGACTGAAGCAGTGGGTTCATGGCGGTGATCCTTATGGTTGACACTGGCATACTGGGAGCGAAACCCACTATTTTCAAGGATATCGCCATGGCTCTACGACCCTGGAACGGACACACACCCCAGCTGGGGCAAGACGTTTTTATCGACCCAGCTGCGGTGGTGCTGGGCGAGGTAGTGCTAGGCGATTACGTCTCGATTTGGCCGGCCGCGGTGCTGCGCGGTGATGTGAACCACATCCATATCGGCGACTACTCAAACGTGCAAGATGGCGCGGTCGTCCACTGCACCCACAAAAGCGAATCCAACCCCACCGGCTGGCCCACCATCCTAGGCTCGCGAGTTACCGTGGGTCATCAAGCCTGTCTGCACGGCTGCACGATTGGCAACAACGTGCTGGTTGGCATCGGCGCCACGGTGTTGGACGGGGCGGTGGTCCAAGACAACGTCGTAATCGCGGCGGGCACACTGGTGCCGCCGGGCAAGACCTTGGAATCGGGGTATATGTACATGGGCTCACCTGCGAAACAGGCACGCCCCCTGAGCGATAAAGAGCTGGCGTTTTTTGAGTACACCACGGATCACTACGTGAAACTGCAGGCGACCCACCGTGCCTGCGATTGGGCGGACTAGCTAACCCTGCTGATCCATCAGCCAGCGACCCAGCCAATCACGCACGAACTGCTCGGCAATCCGGCCGCCCCGCCCACCCCGGGCGGTGGCGAATCGGTTGGCCTCAATCGCCATGCGCTCATCAAATTCGGGTAGCTGCATCGGCAGTGTCTGGGACTGACGCACATAAATTGCCCGGCAAATATCCAGATACTGCTGCGGGGTGTACTGATAAAACGACAGGCTCAGGCCAAACCGATCGGATAGGGCAATACGCTCTTCAATCGAATCGGCCTGATGCAGCTCAGCCCCCTGGCGGGTATTGTCTGACTCAAACTCAGGCACGATATGACGACGATTCGAAGTTGCGATCACCATCAGATTCTGCGGCATTTGCGCCAGTGAACCCTCTAAGATGGATTTGAGGGCCTGATAACCCGAATCACCGGCTTCAAAGCTCAAGTCATCGCAAAACACCACAAAGTGATAGGGCTGATCCGCTAAGCTACGAACAATCCGTGGCAGCTGATGCAGATGGTCTTTATCCACCTCAATCAGGCGCAACCCTTGATCGGCGTATTGCGTGAGCAATGCCCGCACCAAGGTACTTTTCCCGGTGCCTCGAGCGCCCCACAACAAACAATGATTACTCGGCCAGCCTTTCAGAAACTGCTCGGCGTTGGCGCGAAAAGCGCGTTTTTGGCTATCCATTGCGAGCAATGAATCAAAACTGACCGGTCGCGGAGTTGCCAGTGCCTCTAACCCACCATGCTGGGCTGAAAAAGGATGCCAATGAGCTGCCTGAGTGTGCGCCCAATCAATGCTGGGGTAGGCCGGCGGCAACAGCGGATCCAGCCGTTCGACCAACGCCAACAACGGGGCCGCCCACGCAGGCACACTCATCAGGAGTACTGCGCCTCGACTCGCGCCGCCTTGTCTAGCACCATCTGCTCCATTTGCTTCAGATGATCCGCCAATTGCTGCTGAATAGCAGAATCAGTGGCGCCCAAAATACGCAGCGCCAACAATGCGGCGTTCGCCGAGTTATCAATGGCCACTGTGGCGACGGGAATTCCCTTGGGCATCTGCAAAATGCTTAAAACGCTGTCCTGGCCTTGGTAGGCGGTGATATTCACGGGAACACCAATGACCGGCAAGGTGGTCATGGCCGCCACCATGCCAGGCAGATGCGCAGCGCCGCCAGCGCCGGCGATGATCGCCTTAAGGCCTCGCCCAGCTGCACTGCGTGCATATTCCATCATTCGATCCGGTGTACGGTGCGCCGAGACAATCGTCAATTCAAACTCAACACCAAACTCTGTCAGGGTGTCAGCGGCGGCCTGCATGACGCGCAAATCGCTGTCACTGCCCATGATGATTCCGATTTGCTTCATGCGGGGTATTGTCCTTTGATTTTCAGTGTTTGCTTGGCCTGATGTGCCAATTCCAATACCTGCTCGTGGGTCGGGGCAATCACGCTGAGGTGGCCCATTTTTCGCCCGCTACGGCAGTCGGTTTTGCCATACAGATGGACGGTAACTCCATCAATCGCCAACGTCTTATCCAAGTCAACAACCTGGGTAGGACCGCTAAAGCCTTCCTCACCAATCAGGTTGACCAGAGACGCAGGACTTGCCTGGGCCACACTGCCCAACGGCAGGCCCATCAAAATACGCGCCTGCTGTCCAAATTGGCTGGTCTGGCAGGCCTCGATACTGTGATGGCCCGAATTGTGTGCACGCGGGGCAATCTCGTTCACCAAGAATTCACCCTCAGGCGTGAGAAACAGTTCGACGCCAAACACGCCCACACCCTCTAGCTTTTCAACAACCTCGCACGCTAATGCCTGAGCGGCCTGATTCTGGGCCTCCGTCAAGCGGGCTGGCGCCACCAACAAATCCAGCAGATTCAGTTCCGGATCTAGGACCATCTCGGTTGGCGCAAAGGCTCGGGTTTGACCGTCTTGAGTGCGGGCTACCATGACACCGACTTCCATGGTGAAGTCGACCATACGCTCAACAAAGCTGGGCGCATCCAATCGCTTGTCCCAGTCTTGCTCGGATCGCAACACGGCGACCCCGCGGCCGTCGTAGCCTCCGGTTCGAGTTTTCTGAACCAAGGGATAGCCAAAATCGGCAAATTCTTGAGGGGATTGCGGGTCGACCTCGACAAAGTCCGAGGTCGGAATACCCAGGGTGCGGTAGGCAGATTTTTGCAGAAACTTGTCGCGAATCAGTGCAATCAGATCCGGGTCAGGAAAGACCGGCGTGCCGGCGTCACGGATCTGGGCAAGGGCTTCAACGCCGACGTCTTCTAACTCAACAGTCAGCACATCGCATTGCGCGGCCAACTGTTGCAGGCCCTGCAAATCGTGATATCCCGCCTGAACAAACCCATCGGCATTTGCGCGGGCCGGTGCGTTTTCAGCCGGATCCAAGACAATCAACTGAGCGCCCAACGCGGTCACCTCGGGCTGTAACATGCGGGCTAGCTGGCCACCGCCGACCACTCCGATGCGAGTCATACTGCCACCTTTCAAAAGGCCAACAGTGTAGTGGCCTAGACGGTCTTGCTCAACGGCTACGAAGGGAGGAGTAAACCGCCTGTGTCGCCGGCAATTCACCAAACCATCGCTGAAACGCCCGAGCTGCCTGCCCCACCAGCATGCCTAAACCATCCGCACAGTGGCGGGCTCCGCATGCTTTCGCAGCTTGAATAAAAGGCGTATCGGTTTGCGCATAAATCATGTCGTAGGCAAAGGTTTCACGTGAAAACCAGTCCGGTGATAACGACATGCCGCCTGCGGACAATCCGGCCGAGGACGCACTGATCACCAAATCAAAGGGGCCCTCGCCCTCCTGACAGATACGACCCGCTTGCAAGTCATCGATCAATTCCTGGGCACGGGATTGCGTTCGATTGTGAATCGAGACTCGAGCGCCCGCCTCGATCAGGGGCAGCAATGCACCACGGGCCGCGCCACCAGCTCCCAACATCAGAACAGAAGCGTCCTGAAGCGTTACGCCCAGGCGATTCAAGTCATCCACCAATCCCGCACCATCGGTGTTATCACCAATAATTTGGTGATGATCCAAATACAAGGTATTGACCGCTCCGGCCGCCTGGGCCCGCTCGGTCAAGGTGCCGCACCATTCCCGCACCGCTTGTTTATGCGGCACGGTGACGTTTAGACCCAACCCGCCGCCCTGGAAAAAGTCGGCCAGAAACCCGTCTAGCTGATCAGGGGTGACCTGCTGTTTGGTGTACTCGATCTGCAGATCAAATTGCTGGGCAAACTGCGCATGGATCTGTGGGGACAACGAATGCTCGATCGGATCGCCGATCACGCACAGCTGCTTCAAACCCAGTCCTGCCACGGCAAGAATTTCTCGGTCAACACTTTGTCGGCCGCACTATCCGGAGCCCATTGATAATCCCAACGGGCCATGGGTGGCATGCTCATTAAAATGGATTCCGTGCGCCCCCCTGATTGCAGGCCAAACAGGGTCCCGCGATCCCACACTAAATTGAATTCAACGTATCGGCCCCGCCGATACGCCTGGAAGTCTCGGTGTGCTTGGGTGTACGGAGTGTCTTTGCGCGCGTTCACAATCGGGATGTAAGCCTGAGCGTAGGTATCACCGACCGCTTTCATGACGCTAAAGGCGTGCTCAAAACCGCCTTCATTAAAGTCATCAAAAAACACACCACCGATACCGCGCGCCTCATCTCGGTGCTTCAGGTAGAAGTATTCGTCGCACCATTTCTTAAAGCGTGGGTACAGCTGCGAATCCAACGGATCCAGCGCGTCCTTAGCAGTTTGGTGCCATGCACGGCAATCGTCTTCGTTGGCGTAATACGGCGTCAGATCGTAACCACCACCAAACCACCACACCGGCTCCTGTCCGTCGGCCTCAGCGACAAAGAATCGGACGTTGGCGTGTGAAGTAGGCACAAAGGGGTTGGTGGGGTGAATGACCAAGGAGACGCCCATGGCTTTCCAACGCCGGCCGGCCAGCTCTGGCCGCTGAGCACTGGCCGAAGGGGGCAGTGTTGCCCCTTCAACGTGGCTAAAACCAACGCCGCCTTTTTCGATGACCGCCCCATTTTTTATGACCCGCGAGCGTCCGCCACCGCCCTCAGGGCGCTGCCACTCTTCTTGCGTGAAGCTAGCACTGCCATCAGCCTGTTCGAGCGCGTTACAAATTCGATCTTGAAGATCCCTCAGATACGTCTCGACCCGAGTTGTCATGTCTTGCATTTATTGTCCACCGCGCAGATAGCGCCCGTCCCATGATTGTCGAATTGGCGTGGGGTGTCCCAGCCCGCCTAAAGGCGCTCGCATCCACCCATCTACCCGAGTCCCAAAATGGGTTAACCAAGGCCGCTGGGAGGGCGATGCGCCGCTTAAATTTGCCGAAGTCGAGACAATCGGCTGTTGCAGGCGATCTAGCACGCGACGCATCGGAATGTGCGTGGTGCATCGAATCGCTAACGAATCCCGACCTCCGGTTAACAAAGGATCGATGCCTGGCGCCGCTTTGACCACCCATGTGCAAATCTCTGGACCACTGGCGATCGCTTTTTCGACCTCAAGTTGATCCAGCACAAAGCCTTCAAGCTGCTCTGGGTCGCTGACCAGTAGTATGAGCCCTTTGTTGGGCGCGCGTTTTTTAATCTGCAGCACCCGCCGAATACCTGAGGAGACAAAGGCACTGCACCCGATGCCCCAGACACCCTCAGTGGGATACCCCAATACAGCGCCGTGTAAAAAAGCTTCACAGGCCGCGTCGCAATTCATCTGTGTGTTAAATCTCATGCCGCCAGTGTACTAAAACTTCCATGCATATCGACCGGCTCGAACATCGATCTGACCTGCAATTTTCAATGCCATTAACTGCTCCAGCACCTTGGGTAGTGGCCACTGTAGATGCTCGGCCAACTCTGCAGGGCTATGGGCATTGCCCGCCAGCGCTTGCTGCAGGGGATTAACGGGGCCGCTAGGCGCCAAAGACAAAGACAAAGACAAAGACAAAGACTGCCAATCCTCGGGCTCTGTGAACGGCTGGGCCCCATCGCGAATCAGCCGATTGGGTCCCTGGCATTGAGGATTCAGCGGACTGCCCGGAACCGCCCACACGTCTTTGTTCAGCTCCAGCGCGCACTGTGCGGTGATCAGAGATCCAGATTTATGGGTCCCCTCGACAACTAACAGCCGCTGGGATAACGCCGCAATCAGGCGATTGCGAACCGGGAACAAACCGGCCTTGGGCGGAGTGTCCGGGAACTGCTCGCTAATCACCAACCCCTCGACACACAAGCGCTCTAACAAAGTCCGGCACTGCACCGGAAACAAGTGATTCAAACCCCCGCCCATTACCGCAATGGTGTCAGGCTCGGCCGCCTCATGGGCGGCTTGATCCACACCCCGCGCCCCTCCGGATACAATGACATCCGAGGTCGACTGCGCCGCCAGACGCGCGATCGCTCGAGCATGTACGCTGGCATCCCGAGAGCCCACAATGGCCGTGGCGGGTTGAGCCAGCAAATCGGGTCGTCCAGCCAACCACAGCTGCTTAGGCGGATTAGGCAGCTGCCACAGCGGCTTGGGATAATTGGGATCAATGCAGCGAATTAGGCCAAATTGCTCGCGTGCTCGCTGCCACAGCCGCAACCTGGCCGGATCCAACGCCCCCGCCATTAAGTTCTCGCCCTGGGCAATCGCCCGCGCGCCCTGTCCTCGCACTTGGCAGTAACGCCAAAACATCAAATCATCCATGACCCAACGCTGACAGGTTTTTTTAGGCATTAAAAAAGGCGACGCCTGAATCAGACATCGCCTACATAGAGGGTTTGCCGAACTTACGGCTGAGCGACGCTGTCACCCACGCTCATCGCCCGCTGGGCTTGCAAAACCAAGGCGTAGCTCAACTCATCGAAGACCCTAAAGACCATGGCCAGTCCGCTACGCTCGTCAGGTAGCTGGACCACCTCGCCATTCAATGGGTCGGTGACTCGTGCGCCTTCGCGATTGATCGAAACAACGTTACCCGCCTGCATCCCCTGCACCTGACCCAAATCCAACACGACAATGTCGTATTGACCGACCTGCTGCACACCATCAATCACCGATAAAATCTGACCATCAATCTGAGCCGGTGGCTCGGAGGGTACAAAATCATTCGTCGGTACGATCGGCATGGGCAGCAAGCGATCGCCAGCACGCACCTCACGAACCGCGTCCGACAGACTGATCTTTGTCAGATCGTTGTTACGTGAATCCACCTCAGCTCGACCGACGAAGACCGCCTCAACGCCCATCACGCGTTCTTGATCCGGCGCCGTAAATTCGCGCCCTTGGCGATAGATACCGTACTCACTCAAACCAAATACCGACTCGCCGCGCACATACGCAATATCACCATCCGAGCTCAAGATTTTGCTGTCTTGCTGCGCCAGCACGTAGGGCGCGGCATCCAGCTCGCCTTGCGCCACAAACTGATTCCCCGTCAGATACGGCCCGATCACGTTGTAGGGCAAGGTGGGGATGGCACCCGCCAGCGGTTCAGGGCGCGCGGTGGGCGAGAGTTTGATGATCTGATTACGATCCACCACTAAACGTGGCTGGCCATCAACGTAGACCAGTCGAACCACATCACCGGGATAGATCAAATGCGGGTTGGCAATCTCGGGGTTGGCTTGCCAGATCTCTGGCCACAGCCACGGGGTATTCAAAAAGCGACTGGAGATATCCCACAGCGTGTCACCGCTGACCACGGTGTAACGATCGGGGTGATCCGCACGAATCGAGCTCTGCGCCTGCACGATGCCAGCCCAAAAAACGCTCAGTCCCAGCAACAGGCTGGCTAATCTCATAGCATTAATCCTTCACGGGTCCGTCAAACACGGACTTGATGCTAAGATTAGCAACGAATTTTGAACTTACCCTTTTTTGAGGTCTAGTACTGATGGCAGTGCTGAATATTCTGGAGTTCCCAGACAAACGATTGCGCACCGTGGCCCGCGAGGTTAGCCAGGTCGACGATCGGATAAAAACCTTGGTCCATGACATGACCGAGACCATGTATGAGGCCGAGGGCATTGGCCTGGCCGCCAGCCAAGTGGATGTTCACGAACGCGTGGTGGTGATTGATGTTAGCGAAGAGCGCGACCAGCCTCTGGTGTTCATCAACCCCAAATTAACCCCGCTGACCGAAGAGCTCTTTAGTTACCAAGAAGGCTGCCTGAGTGTCCCTGGCTTTTACGAGGACGTTATTCGTCCGGCGCGCGTGAAAATTGAAGCGCTAAACGAGCACGGCGAAGCCTTTGAGATGGAAGCAGAAGGGTTGCTGGCCGTCTGTATTCAGCACGAGTGCGACCATTTGGCTGGCAAGTTGTTTGTCGACTATTTGTCCAATCTCAAACGAGATCGGATTCAACGCAAGCTCGAGAAGATCCACCGCCAGCAACAGCGAGTCGGTTGATGCGAATTGCCTATGCCGGCACACCGGAGTTCGCTGTGCCCGCTCTGGATGGCCTGATTCAGGCCGGAGTCGACATTGTTGGCGTCTGGACCCAACCGGATCGTCCCGCTGGACGAGGACGCAAGCTGACCCCATCACCGGTTAAGCAGCTGGCATTGCAGGCCGGGCTGGCAGTGCATCAGCCCGAGAGCCTCAAAGATCCCGAGGCACAAAGTACCTTGCTCAACGCCGGTGCCGATTTGTTTGTGGTCGCCGCTTATGGGTTATTGCTGCCCAACCCTATCGTTCATGGCTTTCGTCTAGGCTGCGTCAATCTACATGGATCACTGCTGCCGCGCTGGCGCGGAGCGGCGCCGATTCAACGGGCGATCCAAGCCGGTGACACCGAAACCGGCGTTGGCCTGATGCGCATCGAAGAAGGCTTAGATACCGGAGCGGTCATCGGCGAGATGCGCACCTCCATCAGCCCGATGGATACCGCGCAGGACATCCACGACCGGCTGGCTGCGATGGGCTGGCCTCTGCTGCAAACCCATTGGCAAGACTTGGTCGATCATGTCCCAGGCAAGGCACAGCCCAGCGACGGAATCGAGTACGCAGCCAAACTCTCTAAGGCTGAGGCTCAGCTGGACTTTCAACTCAGTGCTACGCAGCTGCAGCGTGCGGTTCATGCATTTAATCCTGCCCCGGGGGCGTGGGTTGAAGGCGAGTTTGGCCGCATCAAGATTCACCGTTGCGAGGTCACCGACAACCCCGGCCTGCAGCCCGGTCAAATCGGACCCATTCCGGATCTGCTGATTGGGTGTGGCGAGGGTGCGCTGCGTATTTTGGAGTGGCAATTTGCCGGCGCCAAACGCCAGCCGCTGCCACGCATTGTCCAAACGGGTCGCCTAGTCCCAGGACGCTTCATACAATGACCCCTGGCAAAAAAGCTCGGCGCGTCGCCACCGATGCGATTCATGCCACGCTAACCCAGCAAGGCAGCTTAGACAGCGTACTCAACGGGCCTGATGGACAGACCCTGTCTTCAGGTGAGCTGGCCTTGGCACGAATGATCGCCTCGACCACCGTGCGGCATTGGTTTCATCTACAACAAATATTGAACCAGCTATTAGAGCGGCCCTTTCGAGCCAAAGACCAGATCCTCGAGAGCCTGTTAATGGGCGCACTGGCCCAACTAGCCTTTACCCGACAGGCCGATCACGCGGTGGTGGCCGAGAGTGTGGCGATGGCACCAGAGCTGGGCAAACCTTGGGCCCGCGGGGTGTGCAACGCGGTCCTGCGTAATTTCCTACGGGACAAGTCATCATTATTGATGCAAAAGCACACTCAAGAGGCGCAACTCAACCACCCCAGCTGGTTAATTGGAAAGCTGAAAAAGGCCTACCCCGAGCATTACCAAAGCATCCTGAACGCCAATAATCAGCGGGCTCCGATGGTGTTGCGTAACAATGTGAACCACCAAACTGCTCAGCAGTATCTAGATCGCCTCCATCAAGAAGGGATTGAAGCTGAACTGGGCAGCTGCGACAGCATCGTGCTGGCCGCACCCATTGATGTATCGCGCTTACCGGGGTTTGAGCAGGGTCATGTCAGTGTCCAAGACAGCTCAGCCCAATACGCCGCACATTTTCTGGATGCCCAACCCAATGATCGAGTGTTAGATGCCTGTGCCGCACCCGGTGGCAAAACCTGTCATCTGCTGGAACACACCCCAGGCCTTGCGTTAACCGCACTGGATAATCAGGCCAGCCGAATGACACGGATCCAGCAAAATCTGGATCGTTTGGGGCTCACCGCGCAGCTGATCTGTGCCGATGCCTCTATACCCGGCGAGTGGTGCCAAGAGCACTTCGACAAAATTTTGCTAGACGCGCCTTGCTCGGGTACCGGTGTGATTCGCCGCCATCCTGATATTCGGATTGCTCGGGACCCTGAGCAAATTAAAGAAACCGTCAAAATCCAGCGCGCCATTTTAGAACACTGCTGGTCCATCCTCGCACCCGGCGGACGACTGCTATACGCCACCTGCTCGGTGCTACCCGAGGAAAACACCAAACAAATCGCGGCATTTTTGGACTCCCACCCAGAGGCCGCACTAGAGCCATTAACCGCAGAGCATCAGGTCGAAGTGCCGGTGGGGCTGCAAATTTTGCCCGGCGAGGGCAATGTTGATGGCTTCTACTACGCCAGTTTGGTTAAATCGGCGCCGCAAACAGGAGAGAGCGTTTGAAAATCGTGATTCTGGGCGCCGGACAGGTAGGGTCAACCCTTGCTGAGCGGTTGTCCTTCGAGCAAAACGACATCACCTTGGTGGATGCCAACAAAGCCCGATTCAAACAGCTGCCGGATTTAGACGTCCGGACCGTTCACGGACACGCCTCAAGCCCCTCAACCCTGCGCGCAGCCGGCGTTGATGACGCAGAATTGGTCATTGCGGTGAC
>CBFHLC010000055.1:0-13888 GCA_965656605.1 Litorivicinus sp.
GCCCTTCCATAGCCGCGGCGACCGTGCCGGAATACAGGGTGTCATCGCCTAAATTGGGGCCGGCATTGATCCCGGACACCACCAAATCCGGTGCATGATCACGAAACATCCGCAAGCCTAGGTGCACACAGTCGGTCGGCGTACCGTCACAGCGATAAAAGCCATTGGGCAGTCGATCCAGGGTCAGCGGGCGAGTCAGTGTTAAGGAGTTTGACGCGCCGCTGTGATCACGATCCGGCGCCACCACGAGCACCTCGTGTTCGCGACCCAGCGCCTCGGCCAATGCCGCTATTCCCGGGGAATGAACCCCGTCGTCGTTACTAATCAGAATGCGCATCGTGAGTCTCTATTAAGGCGTCAAGTAAGGTGGTCATAAATGCGCCCACGGGAAGCGCGGCTCGTATCCTAATCCCCTCGGGCTGAATCTCAAGGCTTGGCTGGAGTGGAATCAGGCGAGAGCGTCGCCGATGCGGCTGCCACTTGTGCGAAGCCAGCACCGAATACAGATCCGCATGGTGTGCAAACTCCTGCTGCCAGGCCTGTTGACGCGCCTCGGAAATACCGGGTGTCGGACCGAACAGGGGCAAACACGGATCGACCGGCTGATCCCCTTGGGGCTGCATCACCCAGCCATTTCCCATCCTGCGCAACCACGGCTCGCCCGTCGGCATGTCCAACCACGTACCAGACTCAACTCGATCGCTAAGCATGCGATTAAACATCGCGGATCGAGCCGCTGCCAGCGCCATCTCGTCTTGCCCGCCCCTCAGGGCTCGCTCTAAATTGTCGAATCCAAAACGTTGAGCACCGAAATAATTGGGCACGCCTTGGCGCGTCACGGATTCAAATCCAGCCCTGAGCGCCTGCGGGTCCACCTGCGCATTACGAATCAGCACATCGAAGTGATTGGACTGATGCGTGCCGACTTTTAAATGCCTTTGATTGCGCGTGACCTGCAACACCTGCCAATGAGTTTGCGGCACCAAGCGCGGCCGATCGATACCCGGGCGATGCGCACTGAACCATTGGTGACAGACTGCATGTTTGTCTTTTCTGCCGGAGTAACCGATCGCGCGACGGGGCAGGTGTAACAGCTCTGCCAGCTCGCACGCCACTTCATGGGTACTGATGCCGGTTTTCTCGATCCAGAAAAACAGATGCTCACCCTGGCCGCTGGGCTCGAAGCCTAACTGTTCGGTCACCACAAAATCAGACGGATAAGTTTTGATCGAACCGGTACCTAATCGTGCCGATGCAAAGCACGGATTACGCGCCCTATCCAACGAGTAACACCACCGCTTGGGCCGCAATGCCCTCTTTGCGACCGGTAAATCCAAGTGTCTCGGTGGTGGTCGCTTTGACGCTGACCTGATCCACCTCAACGCCTAAATCCTGCGCAATACACTGACGAATCGCGGCGATATGCGGGGCCAGCTTTGGAGTTTCAGCAATGACTGTGCAGTCAAGATTCCCAACGCCAAAGCCTTTGGCCTGAATCAAGCCCAGCGTATGGCGCAGCAAGGTACGCGAGTCGGCACCGGCGTATGCAGGGTCGGTATCGGGGAAATGATGGCCGATATCCCCCAGTGCCAGGGCGCCTAACAGCGCATCCATAATCGCATGCAACAGCACATCGCCATCGGAATGGGCGACCGAGCGATAGGGACATTCAATCCACACACCGCCCAATACCAGCCCATCACCCTGGTCCAGCTGATGGACGTCAAATCCTTGACCAATACGCATCAATCGAGTGTTTCCAATAAGCTTTCGGCCCAGCGCAGATCGCCCGGCCATGTAATTTTTTGATTGTCCGAGCTGCCTGGCACCGCAACAGGATCTAACCCCATGCGCTGCAAATAGGCGACCTCGTCAGTCAATACATCCGCCTGAAGCAGTGCGGTGCACAGCTGCCCCAGACGCGCGCCCTGAGGTGTCAGGACCCGCCACACCGAATCGCGATCCAGTGCTGACCCATCGCGATGACGCAACGTATCAGCCACCGGCGCGACCAGATACGCCGGGGATTGCTGCAACTGCACTAGCAGCGCATCAATATCACGCATCAGAATCAGTGGACGCGCGGCATCATGGACCAACACGACGTCATCCGCCTCAGCGATCCCAGACAAATACTCGCATCCCGCCAACACTGAATCTCGACGTGTTTCCCCGCCGACACAGCGATGTAACCGAGGGTCTTGCGGCAGATCGTCAGGCAGTTGCGCTTCGTCCGGCAGCACCAAGACCAATCCGGCCAACTTCGGATGGCTCAAGATTCGCTGGCACACAAAAGACACCAGCGAGTGGCCCGCTAAACTCAGAAACTGTTTGGGGATGTCGCTTTGAAATCGAGTGCCGCTGCCTGCAGCCGGAATAACGCACCAGAACTTCACGGGGCCACTCGAATGTAGATCTCGTCAGGGCGCTTGGCACCCAGACGAAGGCGAGCGGCTTCTTCTAGGCCCGCATCCGAGGACAGTGCCATGACCTCGTAGCGCAATTGCAGGTTGGTTTGACGAAGCTCGTCAATAATCACGGCCTGGGCTTGGATCTGACGACGCAACTCTGACTGCTCTAGCAATCCGCCCTGCCCCATCCACAACTTGTACTGCAGCAGGACAAACAATCCCAGCAGTACCGCCCAAACCCAAGACCGCAAAAATTACTGGCCTTTGATTTCCAAACGGCCGCGGTATACAGCGCCCTCACCCAACTGTCCTGCAATGCGCAGCAGACGGTTGTACTTGGCCACCCGGTCGCTTCGGCTAGCTGAGCCGGTTTTGATCTGGCCGGCCGCGGTACCCACCGCCAAATCCGCAATGGTCGTGTCTTCGGTCTCGCCACTGCGATGACTGATAACCGCAGTAAAACCTGCGTCTTTGGCCATCGCAATCGCATCTAGCGTTTCAGACAGTGAACCGATCTGGTTGAATTTGATCAGGATTGAGTTGCCGATGCTTTGCTCGATACCACGAGCCAAGATCTTGGTGTTGGTCACGAACAAATCATCGCCGACCAGCTGGACCTTGTCGCCCAGGCGATCCGTCAGCGTTTTCCAACCGTCCCAGTCACTTTCATCCATGCCGTCTTCGATCGAGATAATCGGGAAGCGCTCGCTCAGACCCGCCAGGTACTCACTGAATCCAGCCGCGTCGAACACTTGGCCTTCGCCAGACAAATCGTACTTACCGTCTTTGTAGAACTCACTAGAAGCACAATCCAGTGCCAAGGCGACGTTCTCGCCCAGCGTGTAGCCAGCATTCGCCACCGCCTCAGCGATGACTTCCAACGCCTGCTCATTCGATTTCAAGTCCGGAGCGAAACCGCCCTCGTCACCTACCGCCGTATTCAATCCCAAGCCATTGAGTACTTTTTTAAGGGCGTGGAAAATTTCAGTACCGCAACGCAATGCGTCCGGGAAGTTATCAAAACCGACCGGCTGAACCATGAACTCTTGGATGTCGACGTTGTTATCGGCGTGCTCACCACCGTTGATAATGTTCATCATGGGCACCGGCATCGAGAATTGACCGGGAGTACCGTTCAATTCAGCAATGTGGGCATACAACTCGATGCCTTTGCTGACGGCCGCGGCCTTAGCGTTTGCCAAAGACACCGCCAAAATTGCGTTAGCACCCAAGACTTCTTTGTTTTCGGTGCCGTCCAAATCCAGCATGATTTGGTCAACGCCGCGCTGATCCAATGCGTCTTGACCCGCCAATGCCGGTGCAATCGTCTCGTTAATCGCAGCCACCGCTTTTAGAGTGCCCTTACCGAGGTAGCGCGACTTATCGCCATCACGCAATTCCAGTGCTTCGCGTGAACCCGTCGAGGCACCGCTTGGCGCGGCGGCCGTACCAAAACTGCCGTCAGCTAATGTGACATCAGCTTCGACAGTGGGGTTGCCCCGTGAATCTAAAATTTCGCGGGCGATGATCGATACGATTTTGCTCATGACGGCGGAGGTCCTTTTACTTAATGTCTAATTCGGGAAGTGATTTGGCCAACTCATCGAAGGCCTTCATTTGAGCCAAGAACGGTTCCAGCTGATCCAAGGGCAATGCACAGGGTCCGTCGCATTTCGCGTTGTCCGGATCGGGGTGACTCTCTAGGAACAATCCTGCAATGCCCTGACTCATGCCGGCACGGCCCAGCTCTAACACTTGCTGTCGGCGACCATCGGCGCTGTCGCTGCGCGCGCCTGGGCGCTGCAGTGCATGGGTTACGTCAAAAATAACCGGATATTCGAAGGCTTTCATCTCGCCGAAGGCCAAGGTATCGACCACTAAATTGTTGTATCCAAACATGGTGCCACGTTCGCACAGCATCAGCTGATCGTTACCCGCCTCGACGCATTTGTTGAGGATATGGCGCATCTCGTGAGCAGCCAAAAACTGAGCTTTTTTGATATTGATGACCGCCCCAGTTTTGGCCATTGCTTGAACTAAGTCGGTTTGTCGCGACAAGAAGGCGGGAAGCTGAATCACGTCGGCGACCTCAGCCGCCGGTGCTGCTTGCTCGGGCTCATGAATGTCAGTAATGATCGGCACGCCAAAGCCTTCCTTGATGCGTGCCAGAATTTCTAAGCCCTTATCCAAGCCCGGCCCGCGAAAGCTAGTCAAGCTAGAGCGATTAGCCTTGTCAAAACTGGCCTTGAATACCCAAGGAATGCCTAATTTTTCGGTCACGTCCTGATAGGCCGCCGCCACTTCCATGGCCAAGCCTTCGGATTCGAGAACATTCATCCCGCCAAACAACACAAAAGGTAGGTCGTTTGAGCAGGTCAGATCACCCACTTTAATCTGTTTCATTTGTCGTCCTGATGCTGGATAGCGGCGGCTACGAAAGCGGTAAACAGCGGATGGCCATCACGCGGATTCGAGGTGAATTCAGGGTGGAATTGAACCCCAACAAACCAAGGGTGATCCGGCACTTCCACGCACTCAACCAAGTTACCGTCAGTCGAGGTGCCCGACAGGATCAAGCCTGCATCAGACAGCGCACTGCGATAGGTATTGTTGAATTCCCAGCGGTGACGATGGCGCTCACGGATCACGTCTTGACCGTACGCAGCTCGGATAGCAGTGCCTTCACTGAGCGCACAATCCTGACCACCTAGACGCATCGTGCCACCCAAATCGTCGGCGGCGCTGCGCGTTTCTGTCTGACCGTCATCGTTGACCCATTCAGTGATCAGCGCGATCACCGGATGCTCTAACGAGTCACGGAATTCAGTTGAGTTAGCATCCGTGAGCCCGGCAACGTGACGGGCGTATTCGATCACAGCCACCTGCATGCCCAAGCAAATACCTAGGTAAGGGATTTTATTTTCACGGGCGTATTTGACGGTGGCGATCTTGCCCTCAACGCCGCGCTCACCAAATCCACCTGGCACCAAAATCGCATCGACGTCGGCCAACTGGTCCGTGCCTTTGCGTTCGATGTCCTCGGAGTCGATGTACAGCAATTTAACCCGCGCACGATTGTGAATGCCCGCGTGAACCATTGACTCGATCAGGCTCTTGTAGGCCTCAAGCAAGTCCATGTATTTGCCAACCATCGCGATAGTGACGGTACGCTGCGGGTTGACGTGGGCGTCGACCACATGGATCCACTGTGACAGGTCGGCGTCAGAAGCCTGTAGGTGCATCTTCTCGACGACATACTTATCCAAGCCTTCGGCGTGCAACATGCCGGGGATTTTATAAATGCTGTCAGCGTCTTGCAGACTGATAACGGCCCGCTCTTCGACGTTGGTGAACAACGCAATTTTACGACGGCTGGACAGATCTACTTCATGATCGCTACGGCAAATCAGCACGTCGGGCTGCAAGCCGATCGAGCGCAATTCTTTGACCGAGTGTTGGGTCGGCTTGGTCTTGGTCTCGCCTGCTGTTGCGATGTAGGGCACCAGAGTCAAGTGGATCAGCATGGCTCGCTGCGCGCCCATCTCTTGACGAAGCTGACGCACGCTTTCTAGAAATGGCAGTGATTCGATATCGCCAACGGTTCCGCCCACTTCGACGATCGCCACATCAAACCCTTCACCGCCCTCAAGCACGCGCTCTTTGATGGCGTCGGTAACGTGCGGAATGACCTGAACAGTCGCGCCTAAGTAATCGCCGCGGCGCTCTTTACGCAAGACGTCTTGGTAGATACGTCCGGTGGTGAAGTTGTTTGACTGACGCGCCTGCATACTGACAAAGCGCTCGTAGTGACCCAGATCCAAGTCGGTCTCGGCGCCGTCATCTGTGACGAACACTTCGCCGTGCTGGAATGGACTCATGGTGCCTGGATCCACGTTAATGTAGGGATCCAATTTCAAGATGGTGACGCTTAAACCGCGAGCCTCGAGAAGAGCACCTAAAGAAGCCGCTGCAATGCCTTTGCCTAGTGAAGACACTACACCGCCGGTTACAAAAATATATCGGGTCACGCCGCCCCTCCTGGGATAGAAAATTGGCCGTAAGAATGGCCTTGTGGACGGGCGGATAGATTAGTCGTTTAGGTCGATATACTCCAGCGAAATCTTGCCGCCGGGCTCAACTTTTGGACGCCACCAACGAAAAGTTTTGGGGGTTTCGGCGTGTTGCCACGCCCAAGGCCGATGCCATGGCGGCACTGAATGGGCGTGCAGTTTGGCAGCCTGACCCGATGCCAGTGGACGCCACTCATCGGTGGGCTGTGGAGCTACCCAAACGGCAGGCTCTAGATGCAAATAGCCGGCGTACCAGCGCAAGGCCCAGCGCTGATCATCAACACTCCATTGCAAAGCGGGCTGACGGTCCGGCTTGGCAGGTAGCTGACTGATTAGCGCTTGGACTCGCGCAATTGGCGGCGCCGCCAGTCGAGCCTGCTGCCAAATCCAAGCATTGATCGCATGCACCTGCAAATTAGGCGGCAAAGCAGGGTCATAACGATAGCTGCCTTGGGGGATATATCGACCGACTAAGGCCTCTAGCCTGTCGTAAACATGGCCAAGACGTTCGAGCGAGTCGACCAACCCATCAGGGGCTTGAACGATGCGCTGGCGAACTTGCACCCGGCGATAACGCGGATCCTGATTGGCAGGGTCTTGGACGGCCGATGCATCCATCACTGGATCACACCCAAGTAGCGGTCTGATCAGCCAGCCCTGCCCTAGCCGCCTGCGCTGGGGCATGCCTCTAGGCGGGCGCCCCTGCGAGCATCGCATCCAACGAGTTTCCAGCTGATCCAGCCGATGATGCCCCATCAACATCGCATCACCTGGGGACAGTAACTCTTCAAAAAAGGCGTAGCGTGCGCGACGGGCGCCTGCTTCGCTGATTACTGGGGCTGGATCACGCTTGGACGCAAAAGGGATATCCCATTGCTCGGCTTGGAGACGAGCCTGGTGCGCCCACTGCCCAGAGTGCTCGCTCCAGGCATGATCGAAATGACACAGAATCAAGTCGCGCCCCTCAAGGTGGCGTGCCAGGCGCAGTAAATAACGCGAATCTGCACCCCCAGAGTAGGCAATAAAAAGGCGGCCAGGGATGTCCCTGACCGCCTCTTTTAATGCACTCAGTGCATCAACCAATGGCGCCGTAACTCATTAGACGATGATAGCGCTGCTCAAGCAGGCTGTCCGAATCCATCTGCTGCAAACGATCGATCTCACCGGCGAGCTTTTGTTTAACGTCGGCGAACATCTGGGTGGGGTTGCGGTGGGCACCTCCCAGCGGCTCCGGCAGGATTTCGTCGATCAGGCCTAGCTTCTTCAAACGCTGGGCTGTAATACCCATGGCCTCTGCCGCATCACTGGCCCGCTCGGCAGTCTTCCACAGGATTGACGCGCAGCCCTCGGGGCTGATGACCGAGTAGGTTGAGTACTGCAGCATAAACAGCCGATCGCACACACCGATCGCCAATGCACCACCGGATCCACCCTCGCCAGTGACCGTCGAGATGACCGGCACCTTGAGGCGAGACATCATGGCGATACTCGCGGCGATGGCTTCGGATTGCCCACGCTCTTCTGCATCAATGCCGGGATAAGCACCGGGCGTATCGATAAAGGTCAGTACCGGCATGTTGAATCGCTCGGCCATCTGCATCAGACGCTGAGCCTTGCGGTAGCCCTCGGGGCGAGGCATACCAAAATTTCGGCGGACTTTTTCTTTGACATCGCGCCCTTTCTGATGACCGATCGCCATCACCGGGATACCGTTCAAGCGCCCAATGCCGCCGACTAGAGCGGGATCATCGGCAAATGCTCGATCACCATGCAGCTCGTCAAATTCGTCCAAAACACCACCGATGTAGTCCAGCGCATAGGGACGCTGAGGGTGACGGGCCATCTGTGCGGTCTGCCAAGGACTTAAATCGGCGAAGATCCGCTCGACCAGCGCGTTTCGCTTGGCTTCAAGATTTGCGACTTCGTCCGCAATGTTCAGGTCACTGAGTTGGCCGACATTGGACAGCTCATCGATTTTTGCCTGTAACTCGGCGATCGGCTGTTCAAAATCTAATACGTCTAGGCTCACTGAGCTGACTCCTCTTTGCATAATCGCACTCGCTTTTCACCAAAGACTTCGGCGAGCTGCAACATTAATTCATCGGTGGGATGAACGTCCCATCCCTGTCCAAGTTTCACGACGCCGCTAGCACTGCGCCCCATAATTCTAAATTGCACTGGGCAACCCCCACCTCGGTGAGGAGACAAAATAGGATGCAGCCGTTTTTTGAAATCCGCAGGCACTTGATCAGCGTCTAAACGGACCTCTAACGCATCAGCGAATGCTTTGCGCGCCTCGGTTAGGGTCAGTAGTTTATCGCATTGCATCTTATTCGTCTGATTTCGTTCATCAAAACTGACGCGTCCCTCGCAAATGACCAAGGTATCGGCGACGAGTTTCTCGCGGACTTGCTCTTGAACGTCACCGGATACCACCACTTCAAAGCGCGCACTACGATCGTCCAACGTCAAAATCGACAAAGGACGATTGCTGCGATCGCGCAGGGTTCGCGCCGCGATAATTAGACCGCCAGTACGTGGACGTGCATCCCGGCTGGGTCGTAACTTACCGATGGGCGTCACCTTAAAACTGCTCAGCTCGTCACGATGCGCCTCAATCGGGTGGCCGGTCAGGTATAGACCCAGAGTGTCTTTTTCGTGTGCCAAGCGCTCACGCTCGTTCCAGGCCCGAGCACCCCGGCAATCGATGTAGGGATCCGCTTGGGGCTGATCCGGCATATCCATACCCAGGCCAAACAAATCATCCATGCCGGCGGCCTGTGAGCGGCGTGCTTGGTTGGCCGCCCCCATCGCATTTTCCAAACCGCCCCATAGCAAGCTGCGCGGCTCACCTAAGGCATCAAAAGCACCGCCTTTGATCAAGGCTTCGATCGCGCGTTTGTTGACTCGTGATCCGTCGACGCGACGACAGAAATCAAACAGATCAGTGAACGGTCCGTGCTCTCGGGCTTCGAGGATGGCTGAGATCGGGCCTTCGCCTAAGCCACGCAATGCGCCAAGGCCGTAGACCACCGCCCCTTGTGCATTCACGGTGAATTTCAGATCACCTTGGTTTACATCCGGCGGATTAACCGGAATGCCCATGTGACGCGCCTCCTCAATCAAAGGAACGACCTTGTCCACATCGCCCATGTCCGCCGACATGACGGCTGCCATAAAGGCTGCCGGATGATGGGTCTTTAACCATGCGGTTTGGTAAGACACCAAGGCATAGGCTGCAGAGTGCGATTTGTTAAAACCGTAGCCTGCGAACTTCTCCATCAAATCAAAGATCGAACCGGCCAAGTCAGGATCGACCCCGCGCTGGCCAGATCCTTCCATGAACATAACCCGCTGCTTTTGCATCTCTTCGGGTTTTTTCTTACCCATCGCGCGACGCAGCAAATCCGCCGCACCCAGCGAATACTGGGCCAGCACCTGGGCGATCTGCATCACCTGTTCTTGGTACAGAATGACACCGTTGGTGTCTTTCAGGATCGGCTCAAGATCAGGGTGAGGATAGACCACCGGCTCGCGGCCGTGCTTTCGGTTGATGTAATCATCAACCATGCCCGATTCGAGTGGGCCGGGACGGTAGAGCGCAACCAAAGCAACAATGTCGGCAAAACTGTTGGGCTGAAGGCGACGGATCAAGTCTTTCATGCCTCGGCTTTCCAACTGGAATACCGCCGTGGTCTCCGCCCGTTGCAGCATCTTAAAGGTCGGTGCGTCATCCAGCGGCAAGGTCTCGATGTCAGGCAACTCGACGCCCTTCTGACTTTTGATGATGTCCAACGCCCAGTCAATGATGGTCAGCGTACGCAGACCCAAGAAGTCGAACTTGACCAGCCCTGCAGATTCCACATCATCTTTATCGAATTGGGTGACAGGCGAATCATCGCCCTCGGGCTGATAAATCGGCACAAAGTCGGTTAGCTTGCTGGGTGCGATGACCACACCCCCGGCGTGCTTACCCACACCCCGCACGACTCCCTCGAGTTGTCGAGACATCGCCATCACCTCGGCGGCGTCCTCGTCCATCGATATCAACTCGTTTAGACCCGGCTCAGCATCCAACGCTTTTTCCAAGGTCATGCCCACTTCAAATGGGATTAACTTGGATAGCTTGTCGCCCACTGCATAGGCTTTACCCTGCGCACGCGCCACGTCTCGGACCACCGCCTTGGCTGCCATCGAGCCGTAGGTGATGATCTGGGACACCGCATTTCGGCCATAACGCTGAGCCACATAGTCAATCACGCGATCACGGCCGACCATGCAGAAGTCCACGTCGAAGTCAGGCATCGATACCCGCTCAGGGTTCAAGAATCGTTCGAACAGCAGATCGTATTCGATCGGATCCAAATCAGTGATTCGTAGGGCCCAGGCCACCGCGCTACCGGCACCTGAACCTCGACCTGGGCCGACCGGGACTCCGTTATTTTTGGCCCAGTTGATGAAGTCCATCACGATCAGGAAGTAGCCGGGGAAACCCATCTGCAGGATAACGTTGACTTCGAAATCCAGCCGCTCTCGGTACTCAGCCTGCATCGCTGCAGCGGCCTCAGCATCCTCGGGTAGAATTTTTTCTAGACGCTTGTCCAAGCCCTCGTGGGATAACTCACGGAAGAACTGATCCATGGTTTTGCCATCGGGGATCGGATATTCAGGTAGGAAATAGGTGCCCAGCTGAGGCTGGAAGCTGATGCGTTTAGCGATATTGAGCGTATTCTCGATCGCATCCGGGATATCAGCAAACAACTCGCACATCTCGTCGGCACTTTTTAAGTACTGCTGATCGGTGAATTGCCGCACACGGCGGGTGTCATCCAAGGTGAAACTGGAGGCAATACAGACGCGGGTCTCGTGCGCCTCGAACGCACTTTGATCCGGAAAGCGAACATCGTTGGTCGCCACCACCGGGATCTGCATCCGATCTGCCAAGGCCAAGGTGGCATGCAGTGCGGTCTCTTCGTTGTTACGACCGCATCGGGAAATTTCCAGATAGAAACGATTGGGAAACCATTCGGACAACTGGGATGCAATCCCCTCGGCATCCTGTTGATCATTCTTGACCAAAGCCTGACCGATACCGCCATGCAGACCGCCGGACAGCGCAATTAATCCCTCAGTACCCTCGGCAAAGCGGCGCGACTGAATCAGTGCCCGCCCGTCCTTTTGCAGCTCCAAAAAGCCTTCGGACAACCATTCGGAGAGTCGCAAATAGCCGGCTTGGCTTTGCACCAACAAGGTCAGCGGCGTTGCAGTTTCGTGAGTATCACCCCACCACACATCGGCGCCCACAATCGGCTGGATGCCCTTGCTTAGGCAGCCGCGATAAAACTTGACCATGGCGAACAGATTCGACTGGTCCGTCAGTGCAACCGCCGGCATGCCGCGCTCAGCAACCCAACCGGGTAGTTTTTTAACGCGGCATAAACCATCGCTTAGGGAGTAATCAGAGTGGACGCGTAGATGGACGAAACTCATGTAGGCCTCAGAGCAAAGAAAGTTGAGCGACGGGTTTGAAGCTACGCCGGTGTTGTGGCGTCGGGCCCAGCTGGCGCAGTCGCTCCAGGTGGAGTGCCGTTGGATAGCCTTTGTGCTGATCAAAACCGTACTGTGGAAAGCGTTGATGATACTCCAAACACCATTCATCGCGGGCGACTTTCGCAATGATTGACGCCGCAGAGATCGACGCTTTTAGCTGATCACCTTTCACCACCGCCTCGGCTGAAATCGACAATCCCGGAGGGACTTTGTTGCCGTCGATCAGCGCATGCTTAGGCGGCGGACTTAGCCCAGCGAGGCTTTGGCGCATGGCCTCGAACGTCGCCTGCAAAATGTTGATCTGGTCGATCTGTTCGGCGGAGATAAAGACAATGTTCCAGCTTAGAGCTTGAGCTTTGATCTGATCCGACAGACGTTGTCGCTTGGCGGCGCTGAGTTTTTTCGAATCATCCAAATCATCAATGCGCTGATTTGGATCCAGGATCACCGCTGCGGCCACCACTGGCCCGACTAAGGGACCCCGGCCAACCTCATCGACCCCGGCAATCATTGCCGATGCAGTACCGAGGCAATCGCGTTGGCTGCGCGCTCGGGAGCGCCTCGAGCCAGCTGGGTGTGAACCGCCCGAAACTGCTCAATCGTAGCGCTGTGATCCGCTTGCATCAGATTATTCAGTGCAGGCACCAAATATTTGGGAGCGCAGCGAGACTGCAAAAACTCCGGAACCTGCGGCGTGTCGGTCAGATGGTTGGGTAGTGCCACATGATCAACTCGCAATCGCCGCTGAACAATCCAAGCCGTCAGGGGATTCAGACGATAGGCCACGATCATAGGACGTCCCACCAACGCCGCTTCTAGCGCCGCGGTACCACTAGCCAACATCACCGCATCCGAGGCCATCATCGCCTGACGGGCCTGCTGATCCACAATGGTCACCTCAAGTCCTGCGAATTGCTCCTCAAGCAAAGGACGTAGTGCTTGGGTTGCACAGGGTATGACCACTTGCACATCAGGGTGACTGGGCAGCCACTGGGCCAGCGTCTTGGCAAATACCGGACCGATACGTTTGACCTCGCCCCGGCGCGATCCTGGCAGCACGGCCAACACCCGACGACTGGGATCCAGATCCAGCCCTTCACGAGCCTGAGATGCCGAGGGATTGAATTCAATTTGATCAGCCATCGGATGACCCACGAAATCCGCCATCATTCCGCGCTCGCGATAGGGTGCGACCTCGAAGGGGAACAGGGTCAGCATCAGATCCAGCTGCGTGACCATCTTATCCACGCGCTCAGGACGCCAGGCCCAAACCGACGGACTGACAAACTGAACGGCTAAGGATCCCATTTCCCGAAATTTCGACGCCAGTCCTAAATTAAAATCTGGCGCGTCAATACCAATGAATGCATCAGGGGGTTCGGGGCGGTAATGCTCGGCCAGCGTTTTACGCAGTTTGAGCAACTCGCGCAGACGACCTAACACTTCAAATACGCCCATAACACTAAGGCGCTCCATATCAGCCATCGAGTAGAGGCCTTCAGCCTGCATCTCTGGCCCGCCAATTCCTTCGAAATGAGCGTCGGGAAAGTTGCGCTTCAAGCCGCGGATAAGTGCCGCGCCTAGCTTGTCGCCGGACACTTCACCGGCCACCAGCACAAAACGCCGAGTGGGTTCACGTCCGATCAACGGATGATCCCGCGAGTGGCCTCCACCAAACTCTGGCGGAACAGCTCTACCATGGGGTCGCTGTCGAATGGCAGTCCCTCAAGAGCGGCTTCTAGGGTTAATCCTTGACGGTAAACCCGCTTATACGCGGCACGTAGGCGAGCAATGCTTTCGTCAGATTGCCCACGCCGGCGCATACCTTCGAAATTCATGCCGTGGGGGTGGGCGCGA
>CBFHLC010000056.1:0-13043 GCA_965656605.1 Litorivicinus sp.
GTAAGTCGACAAGATCGCCAACCCCATCTTGGGCCCGACCCCGCTGATTTTAGTGATCGCTTGGAATAACCCTCGATCGGCTCGAGTGGTGAAGCCGAATAGCACGGGCTTCTCGTCACGCACGCCTTGATGGACATGCAAGGTGACACTTTGATTCAGCCCCGGCAGCTCGGCCAAGGTTGTCACCGGAACTTCTAACTCGTATCCAACGCCGGCTACGTCGACCACGATATGGGGTTGGTCGACCTCGACCAGGGTGCCTTGCAGTCGTGCAATCATAAATTATCTAAAACGTCCTCTGCGTACGTTTAATGCGCCGACTCTGGACAGCGCGTTAGCGGAATTTCCGTGGCAAATCGCAACGGCCAGTGCATCGGCCGCGTCCGACAGTGGAATCTCTGGCAAGCCTAACAGCATTTTGACCATGCTTTGAACTTGAGATTTATCGGCTCGGCCCGAGCCCACCACGGCGGATTTAATGTTGGTCGCGGTGTATTCAGCGACCGGTAGATTGACGCTGGTGGCGGCCACAATTGCCGCCCCACGTGCTTGACCCAGCTTGAGCGCTGAGGACACGTTTTTGTTTACAAACACTTCTTCGATCGCGACCTGATCGGGACGATACGTGGCAATGACTTCGGCTAAGCCAGCGTGGATTTGACCAATGCGGTCGGGAAAGTTTTCGGCATCTGCAGCGATGGTGCCGTTGTCGACATGTTTGGGCTGCCCTCGCTCGAACAGCACCAAACCGTAGCCGGTGATCCGTGATCCCGGATCTATCCCCAGGATCAAGGACACTTAGAAATTTTCCAGGAAGGTTTCGTCAAACTCTGCGTTGGTGTGGACTTCCTGAACATCGTCCAAGTCTTCCAGCATATCGATCAGCTTCATGACCTTTTCCGAGTCCTCCGCGTTAAGAGGTGCGCTCGTCGAGGGCACCTGATTCACATCGGCGTCCGAGACCTCGAGGCCTGCTTGTATCAGCGCTTCGCGAACCGAACCCAGCTGCGTCCACTCGGTTTCAACCACTACACTGCCATCGTTATTCACAACGACGTCTTCGGCCCCAGCCTCGAGCGCGGCTTCCATCGCTGCATCTTCGTCACAGCCCTCAGCCATCAGGATCTGACCCTTCTTGCTAAACAGATAGGCTACGCTGCCGTCGGTACCTAGATTTCCGCCGCATTTTGAAAACGCGTGACGCACTTCGGACGCGGTGCGATTACGGTTATCCGTCATGCATTCAACCATCACCGCCACACCTGAAACACCGTAACCCTCATAAGTGAGCTCTTCGATGTTTTCGGCTTCGGTGTTGCCGGCGCCTCGGTCAATCGCCCGCTGCATCGTGTCCTTGGTCATGTTGGCGCCCAAGGCCTTGTCGACCGCCGCACGCAAGCGCGGGTTGTCGTCAGGATTGCCGCCACCCATGCGGGCCGCGACCACCAGTTCACGAATCAGCTTGGTAAAGACCTTGCCGCGTTTAGCGTCTTCTTTGGCCTTTTTGTGTTTGATGTTGGCCCATTTACTGTGTCCTGCCACAACTTAACCCTCGACTTTGACTCGGGCGCGCAAACCCAGCTCTTTAAGCTGATTCGGATCCGCATCACCCGGCGCATCGGTCATGACGCACGCTGCGCTTTGCGTTTTCGGGAACGCGATGACGTCACGAATGCTGTCCGAGCCCGTCATCAGCATCACCAGACGATCCAGACCGAAGGCCAGACCACCGTGCGGCGGCGCACCATACTTCAGGGCGTTCAACAGGAAGCCAAACTTCTCTTCACGCTCGGCTTCATTAATGCCCAGCACCTGGAATACGGCGTTTTGCATATCCGATTCATGAATACGAATCGATCCGCCACCCAACTCAGTGCCATTAAGCACCATGTCATAGGCTCGGCTGTTCGCTGCTAGTGGGTCAGCGATGAGCTCTTCAGGACTGCAGGTCGGTGCGGTAAAGGGGTGGTGGAGTGCGGTTAAACCCCCGTCTTTGGTGCGCTCGAACATCGGGAAGTCGACCACCCACAAGGGGGCCCAATCACCGTTAACCAGATCCAAGTCATGACCGACTTTCACGCGCAACGCACCCAAGGCATCGGATACGATAGTGGCTTTGTCTGCGCCAAAGAACAGCAAGTCACCGGTTTGAGCGCCACTGCGCTGCAGAATCTCGGCGACTTCACCTTCGATAAATTTAACGATTGGCGACTGCAGACCTTCCAGTCCAGCCTCCAAATCATTGACCTTGATCCACGCCAACCCGCGGGCACCGTATTGGCTGACAAAATCGGTATAGCCGTCGATCTGCTTACGCGTCAGTTGAGCTCCGCCGGGAACGCGTAGAACGGTGACGCGCCCTTCTGGATCTTTCGCTGGGCCTGCAAACACTTTGAATTCAACGTTTTGAAGTACGTCCGCAATATCAACCAATTCCATGTCGATTCGCAGATCCGGCTTGTCAGAACCGAAGCGACGCATCGCCTCGTGCCAGGTCATGCGTGGGAACTCACCTAGATCAACGTCCAGCACCTGCTTGAACAGATCCCGAGCCAACCCTTCGGTCAGATTCATGATGTCGTTCTCGTCGATGAATGACATCTCCAAGTCCACTTGCGTGAATTCAGGCTGACGATCTGCGCGCAAGTCCTCATCTCGGAAGCACTTAGCGATCTGGTAATACTTATCAACGCCAGACACCATCAACAACTGTTTGAACAGCTGAGGCGACTGGGGCAGCGCAAAGAACTGTCCCTGATGCGTACGCGAAGGAACCAAATAGTCGCGGGCGCCTTCGGGTGTCGCACGGGTTAGAATGGGTGTTTCCACATCCACAAAACCGCTGTCGTCCAAGAAGCGACGGATGCTGGCACTGACCTTAGAGCGCAGCATCAAGTTGTTCAGCATATCAGGGCGGCGCAGGTCCAAGAATCGGTTCTTTAAACGGATTTCTTCGCCAACTTTCGCGTGGGCATCCATTTGAAACGGCGGAGTTTCTGCCTGGTTAAGTACAACGACTTCTTTGCCTAGGAATTCGACTTCACCGGTGGTCATGTCTTTGTTGACCGTCCCCTCGGGGCGGCGACGAACACGGCCAGTGATCTGCAATACCCACTCTGGGCGCGCACGATCGGCGGTTGCGAAGGCTTCGGCGGTATCCGGGTCGATCACCACCTGCAAAATGCCCGCGCGATCCCGCATATCCAAGAAGATGACACCGCCATGATCGCGGCGGCGGTCTACCCAACCACTGATGGTGATGGTTTGGTCCAGTAAATCGGCAGTAACGTCGCCGCAATAATGATCGCGCATGGGCATCCTTGGTTAAGCTGGTTTTTTGTCGGCACTCGAGGCAGGTTTGTCCTCGGTTTTTTTGTTAGCGCCTGAATTTTTGAAATCGGTTTCGTACCATCCGGTGCCTTTTAGGCGGAAACCGGCGGCAGAGATTCGCTTTTGCAATTTCGGCTGGTTACAAGCCGGGCATTGAGTCTGGGGCGCGTCCGCGATCTTTTGGAGGATTTCGACCTGGTGTCCACAGTCCTCGCAAAGATACTCGTAAATCGGCATTAATCGCTCTCCATCGTTTGATAAGCGGCGCAGATTATAGCGAGTTAGGACAACAATTGGGTAATCAATTTAGAGCTGTGGGCGCGCCTGTTGAACACGCCAGCGGGGGTGGGATTCCAGCACACTGGCTGGCAGTTGTGTCTTGACGCTTTGACCCGCCAACAGTGAATGCCCCAAGACCATGGTGGATTGCTCATCAACCGAAGCCAGTTGCACATGAGTGACGTCGACCTTGGACTGATTGGTTACCCACAACTCAGAAACACCCCGTTGCAGGCGCACATCAACTTGAATCAATGCCGAGGGATCGGTCTGAATACGCACTTCATCCAGCCAACGCTGAGCCTGCTGATCGCCACTGGCGGCTGCCTGAGCCAGCAGTTGCGAAGCCATCTGCGGATCATCTTGCATCAACGCCTGACCCAAGAACTTGCTGGCTTCAGGATTGGCAAAGATATCTTGGCTGATTTGGTAGTCAGAGCGAGCGTCCTGTTCGCGACCCAGCGCTTGGTAAGCGCGAGCGCGTAAATTGTAGTGACGGTAATAATTCGGGTTCAGCCGAACCGCCATATTGGCCGCTTTCAATGCATCTGAGTGGCGCTCCAGCCCCATTAACGCAAAGCCCTTCAGCTCATAAAACGCCGGCTCGCGGGCCTCGATTTTAAGTGCCATTTGTGCCTTGGCTAAGGCGCCATTGAAATCGTCATCCAGATACAGCTTTATGCCGTCCGCTAGGTGCTGATAGGCCGACTGGGTAATCCGCAATCGCTTGGTCGCCTCTCGATAGGCCTGCTGACCCACCTCACCGCCCGCGTGTTGTTGAGCAAAGTTTCGATTCGCGATAACGCGGGCTTGCGAGGGTGGATGCGTTGCGAACAGCGAGCGACCCGTGGATCCGGCGGCCTCGGCCTTGGCTAAAAAGCGCTGCTGCAAGTCGACCGCACCCTGTAAGTCGTAACCTGCCCGCAGCATGTATTCCATACCAAAGCGGTCTGCTTCTAGTTCATCCGCTCGACTAAAACTGGCGCGACCCGCCCCCAGAAGCAAAGAACCGACCTGCGAGCTGGCCTGCCGAGCGGCCGGGTTATCAATCAATGCACCCAACACATCCAGACCCAGCTTGCCTAATTGGCCAGCGGCGTTTTGGTTGGCCCCGTGCCCCGCCGCGGCGTGAACAATCTCGTGTGCCAACACAGCCGCCAGCTCGGATTCGCTTTGCATGGCCAACAGAAGCCCGCGGTTGATGCCGATCTTACCCCCCGGCAGCGCCCAGGCATTCCAATCGTCCGCATTAATGACAACAAATTCATAGGGTAACGAGCGATCCGCCACCGCCGCCAGGCGCGCGCCGACCTGCTGTACGTAAGCGACCAAATCTGCGTCGGCAACAAAATCCCCACCGGATTGCTGGCGCAATAACGGGTATTGCTGAGCTCCTAGCTTGAGCTCGTCGGCTTCACTCATCAGGCGCAACTCATCTGCACCGGTTACCTCGTTCGTGGCACAGCCACTCACACCGGCCAGGCCCATCGCAGTAATAAAAATCGCGCGCAACAGCATGTGTATTGAGTCCTCTTAATGCACGGCGCCTAGTGTATGGAAGGGATCCACTGACGCCAGTCGCAAATGCTACAACCTGCGACCTAGCTTGTCGGCAAAAAGCCTAATGCGTGGTCAATCGCCGAGGTTTGGACCTGCGCACGATCGCCTTGGAATATAACCGATTCTGCCCGTACAGAGTCGGGCGTCGCAATGGCCATCCAGACTAAACCGACCGGTTTCTCAGCGCTGCCACCGCCCGGCCCTGCCACCCCCGTGGTAGCCAACGCGAAGTCCGACCCAAATTGACGTCGCACTCCTTGCGCCATCGCGATGGCAACTGCCTCAGAGACCGCGCCGGAACGCTCAATCACGCCGGGCGATACGCCTAACAGATTCGATTTTGCGGCGTTTGAATAGCTGACCACGCCACCTAGAAAAACCTGACTGATGCCCGGTATCGAAGTGATGTGTGCCGCCAACCCACCACCGGTACAGCTCTCGGCAACGGCTAGGGTCTGGTTGTTCGTCATCAGGCACTGGGCCCACAAAGGCGTCATAAAAACTCTCGGCTGGGTGGTAAACCACGACTATACAGGATGGATTTTAGGCTTATAGTGGTGACTCTTGAGGAGCATCAATGACCGCCGCCGAAACTTTTGCCAATCGCAATGACATTCCAAAAGACGAGGCCCTCATTCGCTTGGGCAGAATCCAAGGTCTGTTCATTGAAATGCGCAAACTGCCGTTGTGCACGGACATCGACGACGCATCGCTGATCAACCAGCTGGTTAATCTGGCCATGGTGCACGGCGATCCGGATTTGGCGGAATGGCACCATTTGCTGCAAAAGTCCGTGACCGCGTGGGAGCGTACCTTCGCCCAAAGCGACTCACACCTGCTGATGAACTCGCTTGACCCCTTTACACGCATGACGACAACCGCCCGCTACGAGCAGGCTCGGATGGACGATCTGTGCTGTCAAATCCTGTTACAGATCCGCCCTGCCAATCGAGGGGAAAGCTGGTATTGCAGCGAAGGTGAAATTCGCCAAAGCATCGACATGGCGCTTAATCCCGAATAAGCGTCGAATTGGCCTGCTGGGTCGGTTAGCATTCCGGCATGAGCGTAACCCCAATGATGCGCCAGTATCTGGCAATTAAATCCGAATTCCCTGATGTCCTCGTGTTTTATCGCATGGGCGATTTTTACGAGTTGTTCTATGACGATGCAGCCAAAGCTGCGCGCCTGCTCGACATTACCCTGACCGCCCGCGGCCACAGCGGCGGCGAGCCCATTCCTATGGCAGGCATCCCGCATCACGCGGCCGAAGGCTATCTGGCGAAACTACTGGCCGCTGGCGAGTCGGTTGCAGTCTGCGAGCAAATTGGTGATCCCGCTACCTCAAAAGGTCCGGTTGAGCGGAAAGTGACGCGGGTGCTAACCCCAGGAACGTTATCTGACGAAGCCCTGGTTCCATCAGATCGCACCGCCTGGTTGGTCTGCGTCTACCCCGATGGCGACGCCAGCGGATTGGCTGCGATGGACGTGGCCTCGGGTCGCTTTGAATGCATCCCCTGCCTGAACAGTAATCAGCTGGCCTGCGAGCTTGCGCGACTGAACCCAGCCGAGTTGCTTTACCCCGAGGGACGCGAAAATTGGCAAGGACATGAAATCCCTGGCTGGCACTTCGATGCCACATCGGCGCAAGGGGTGTTGAGCAAGCACTTCGGCACGAAAGACCTAAGCGGGTTCGGTTTGCACGAGGGGGACCCGGGTATTCGTGCCGCGGGGGCCTTGATGCAATACGCACTGGATCGTCTGCGTGATGATATCCAGCACGTTGCGCGTATCACACGAGTGCATCTTGCGGACTTTTTGCAACTGGACCCCAGTGCCCGCCAAGATCTGGAGCTCACCCAAAACCTACGAGGCGGCAAGGACGGCACATTGATGTCGGTCTTGGATACTACGGTCAATCCCATGGGTACGCGTCGACTGGCCGCTTGGCTGCATCAGCCGCTGAGCGATATCCCGCGAATCGAGGCTCGTCAGTTAGCCATCGCCTCGCTGCAAACCGACATTGATCTGGACGGTCTGCGCGAGGATTTAAAGCCGCAAGGCGACATGGAGCGAATCCTGTCCCGAGTCGCCCTACGATCGGCACGCCCGAAGGATTTAGGACGCTTGGGTAAAGCGTTATTAACCCTCCCCCAAGTTCATCAACGGCTGCACGGCAGTAGTGCACAGGCAATCCAAGAGCGGATTGAGGTGCTGACCCAGTTTTCTGAATTAGCCAACCTGCTATCCCGCGCGCTCAATGATGAGCTGCCCCACCGACTCAGCGATGGCGACGTTATCCGAGCTGGATTCAATCCGGATCTGGACGAGTTGCGCAGCCTATCCGCGGATGCCGGCGAGCAATTGGCCATCATTGAGCAGCGCGAGCGCGAAGAAACCGGACTGAACACCCTCAAGGTGGGCTACAACCGAGTCCACGGTTATTTCATCGAGCTGTCCAAATCCCAGTCAGACAAAGCGCCCGACCACTATATTCGTCGCCAAACACTGAAAAATGCTGAACGCTTCATCACCCCTGAGTTGAAAACCTTTGAAGACAAAGCGGTGTCGGCCAAGAGTCGCGCACAACAGCTTGAAAAGGCTTTATTCGAAGGGCTGTTTGAGCCCTTGCTCAAGCAATTGGGCCCGCTTCAGATGGCCGCTCATCATCTAGCCGACTTAGATGCACTGGCCTGCTTGGCAGAGCGTGGATTGAACCTGCGATGGACCCTACCCAAGCTGGTTGATCAACCCGGCATCCACATCAGCGGTGGCCGTCATCCGGTGGTCGAGGCTGCCGTCGGCGAGCGCTTTGTCGCCAATGATCTGGTGCTGGATCCCAGCCAAAGTTGCGCCGTGATTACCGGCCCTAATATGGGCGGTAAATCGACCTTTATGCGCCAAACCGCACTGATTGTATTGCTGGCACATCTGGGCTCTCCGGTTCCGGCTGCCGCCGCCACCCTAGGATTGTGCGACCAGATCTTAACTCGGGTCGGTAGCGCTGATGATCTGGCCGGCGGCCGCTCAACCTTCATGGTCGAGATGACCGAAACCGCCAACATCCTGAACAACGCCACCGGACAGTCGCTGGTGCTGATGGATGAAGTGGGTCGGGGAACCTCGACCTTTGACGGACTGTCACTGGCCTGGTCAGCGTGTTTGGAGCTGGGACAGCGCAAAGCCCTGACCTTGTTTGCCACGCACTACTTCGAAATGACCACTCTGCCTGATGAGATGCCCGGTATTCACAACCTGCATCTGAACGCGATTGAACACGGCGATGACATTGTGTTCATGCATCAGGTCAAGGCAGGGCCAGCCAGCCAATCCTATGGCTTGCAGGTTGCCAAATTAGCCGGTGTACCGAGCAAGGTTATCAACGCCGCCAAACAAAAGCTGGTGTCGTTAGAGAACAGCGCAATCGTCGCTCAGCCACATCAATCGGATTTGTTTGCCACTACCCCGGCACCTATTCCGGCGTGGATCGACGAGCTGGCCGGCAAAAACCCTGATGAGATGACCCCTAAGCAGGCCTTGGATTATCTATATTACTTAATCGGACAAGCGAAGTCGTGACCCCCGCGTCACGCGCAGATACACTAGCGCGCAAATTTCTTGAGGACTTACCATGACCTTTGTTGTCACCGAAAATTGCATCAAATGTAAATTCACTGACTGCGTTGAAGTCTGCCCCGTCGATTGCTTCTACGAAGGCCCCAACTTTTTGGTCATTAATCCCGACGAATGCATCGACTGCGCGTTGTGCGAGCCCGAGTGTCCTGCCGAGGCCATCTTGTCAGAGGACGAGCTGCCGACCGATCAAGAGCGTTATATCGAGATCAATGCTGAGTTGGCGGAGGTATGGCCGAACATCGCAGAGCGTAAGGATGCCCCTGCAGATGCTGAAGACTGGAACGGAAAGACGCCCAAGCACGATCTGCTTGAGCGATAACGCCTGAGGATTAGGCCCGGAACACTTGCTCTGGGCTGAGTCCATGGCGCTCAAGCGTGACACGCAACCGCTTGAGTGCATCAACCTGAATTTGACGTACGCGCTCACGCGTCAGACCAATCTCTCGACCGACATCTTCCAACGTAGCCGGCTGATAGCCGCGCAATCCAAAACGACGTGACACCACTTCGCGTTGCTTGTCCGACAGCTCGCCCAACCAACGATCCAAATTCTGGGTTAGGTCTTCGTTTTGTAGCAGCTCTGAGGGGTCTTGCTCACTCGGATCAGCCACTGTGTCAACGACCGTACGCTCACTGTCGCTGCCCAAAGGCGCATCAATTGAGGTGACCCGCTCGTTTAGCTTGAGCATCTTGCGGACGTCTTTGACATCGCAGGACAGCTCAGCCGCAATGTCCTCTGCGGTGGGTTCATGATCCAGCGTCTGAGCCAGTTTACGAGCAGTACGCAGGTAAACATTTAATTCTTTTACCACGTGGATCGGCAGACGGATGGTGCGAGTCTGATTCATCAGACCACGTTCAATCGACTGGCGGATCCACCAGGTGGCGTAGGTCGAGAAACGGAACCCGCGTTCGGGGTCGAATTTCTCGACCGCACGAATCAGGCCTAAGTTGCCCTCTTCCACCAGATCGAGCAATGACAAGCCGCGATTCAGATAACGACGAGAGATTTTGACAACCAAGCGCAAATTCGATTCGATCATGCGGCGACGACCGGCATCGTCGCCCTTCTGTGCCAGTCGTGCAAAGTGAACTTCTTCTTCCGGCGTCAGCAAGGGTGAGAATCCAATCTCGCTGAGGTACATCTGAGTGGCGTCTAGAGAACGGGCGTCTTCCTTGGCTTCTACTTCATTGTCCACATCCGGCCGGTCTACCTCAGGCGCGCCATCAACTGGCAACTCTAATTCGACCTCTTCGGATTTTTTAATTTTCTCTACAGTTTTCGCCATGCTCACGACCTCACAAACGGCTATCTGTCCGGTATCGGCAGTTAGTCACCGACCCTAAACCGAGGGTTTATTTCAGTCTGTGACCGAGGTCCAACCCAAGTGTCAGAAAACTGACAAAATTTTGTCGGTAGCCCATGAATGACGAGCTGTCCAACCGACGTGAGGGACTATATCTGTGGGATGGGTCACAAAGTCATGACCCAAGGTCGGATCCTAGGACCCTGTACCTTAGCGGCTTGGCAAAACGCTAATGGGGTTGACGGGCTCGCCATCGCGACGGACTTCAAAATGCAGTTTAGGACGGTCTGTTCCCGTGGCGCCTAGGGTTGCGATGGTCTGGCCCGCGCTGACAGTTTGATTGACCTGAACGTTCAGTGTGTCGTTGTGCCCGTAGGCAGACAGCCACGTCTCGTTATGGCGAATCAATACCAAGTTGCCCAAGCCGACTAAACCATCCCCGGCGTACACCACTCGACCTGAGGCCGCTGCTTTGACCGGCTCACCCTGCTGACCGTCCAGGCGCACGCTGCGGCTAAAACGTTCTTTGGACGAGAATCCACCCAGGATCTTGCCGTCAACCGGCCACTGCCATTGTAGAGGTCCTGTCGCTACTGCTGCGGGTGCAACTGCAGACGGCTTGGACGGTGTGTCAGCCGGCTTAATCACCTTGGCCGGGGCACTAATGGGGCGCTTGGGCGGCGTAGCTTCTGCCAGAGTGAGGGACTGACCGGGACTTAGGGTTGCAAAGGGTGCGATACGGTTGGCCGCGGCTAGACCCTCGGGATCCAGATCGAACCGGAATGCGATGCCATACAAGGTGTCACCGGTTTGCACCGCATATCGAGTGCCTTTGGGAATGCCGCCCTCGACTGAGCCGGGAGTCATCCGTGCTGAGACTTCCACACGCTCAAGGTTTTTGGATTTATCCGAAAACGGCGCGCTATAGCTGGCACACCCCGATAGTACAACAACGGTTAAGCCCGTGAAAAACGATCGACCAGCCATAACAGCCCTCCTCCCAAGACAAATCCCAACACCGCTAACATGATATTCATGGTGTCCACCGCGGCGTACTGAAACGGCCACAGCTGCGTCGCCGACCCCAGCATCAGGCCCGCTAAAAATAAGCGCAACGGCCCGGGATAGCGCTCAAACAGCCGCTTGAGTAACCGTGCCATCGTCACAAGCCCCAACACACCGCCTAGGGCAAAGGGCAGAATCACAGAAAAATCTAACGCGTGGATCGCCGAAAAAACAGGCTGATACAACCCAAAGATCAGCAACAAAAACGAGCCCGAAATCCCCGGCAAAATCATCGCCGACAACGCAATAAATCCACCTCCAGCAATACCCAAGGCGCTGGTAGGAAAATCGATTGAGAACACACCAATGCCCGCCGCCAGCAACAAACCCAGCACGGCAAAAGGCCATTGCGAGCGAAGCTTTGCCCCGCGGATAACGATGGGCACAGCACACAACACCAGACCCGTAAACGCACTCCAGATTAATGCGGGCGCACGGTCCAACGCTTGCAACACCAAGCCAGAGATCAACAACATCCCGCCTCCGATGCCCGCGACCAAAGGAATCGAGAAAGTCAGCTGAGCTGCTTTGATCACACCCGGCCAGCCCTGTTTGCGATAGATGCTGACTAGCTCAGGACCCACCAGTGCAATCAAACCCAGTAGACGATCGTAAATACCGGTGATAAAGGCCATGGTGCCGCCAGATACGCCCGGTACCGCGTCGGCCGAGCCCATTAACAGCCCTTTCAAGAAGGTTTTAATCATCCCTGCACACCCGGAAGGCAAGGAACAAAACTGGCAGGAGCCAGTTCTGTCTGAACGATACCCTCGTCGGTTTTATCGACACGGATCATGATTTGTCGATCGCCCAAATCCAGCGGCATGATCAACACGCCGCCTACCGCCAGCTGATCCACCCATGTCTTGGGTACTTCGCTGGGAGAGGCTGCAGCAATAATTGCGTCAAACGGCCCGGCTTGCGGCCAGCCTTCGAATCCATCGCCCAGCAACAATCGATAGTTACGGTGCTCATCGTCGGCCAAGCGATGCGTGGCGATGGTTTGTAGCTCACGGACGCGCTCGATGCTGTAAACCCGCGTGCACAAACGTGCCAGCAATGCCGTTTGATAACCCGAGCCGGTGCCGACCTCTAACACGTAACGCAAACGTTTACGGCCCTGCAGCATTTGAGTCAGCTGGTGCGCCACCACGCTGGGTCGAGACAGGGTTTGCTGGTGCCCAATCGGCAATGTGACGTCTTCATAAGCCCGAAACGCCAAGGCCGGCTCGATATAATGATGGCGTTTAACTTGCCAAAACGCCTGGGCTACGCGCTCATCACAACCCTGAGCTTGCAGCTGCAACACCATGCGGTGCCGTGCTTCGGTGTTGGCGTCGCGGCTCAACTGCACAGGCGCCTCAACTGCTCAATGACGGTGTGGCTGGTCATATCCGGCTGCACCGGGGTTAACGAGGCGTAACCGTGCTCGATTGCCCAAAAATCGGTACCTTCAGAGCGCTCCTGCGCCTCGCCTGCCAAGTTAATCCATAGCCGCTCTTTACCACGGGGATCCAACGCAGGTATGGGGTCGCCCCCCATGCTGCGATGCCCCAGTCGGCTGGGCTTGATGCCTTTTATTTGGTCCAGCGGCATTCCTGGAACGTTCAAATTCATGACCATCCCCGAGGGCAGACCTTGCCAATTGCGCAACAACTGCAGGGCCAATTCAGCCGCGGATGACCAATACCATTGATCACTGCGCTCAATAGACACCGCCAATGAGGGTAGGCTTAGGTATCGCCCTTCCATAGCCGCGGCGACCGTGCCGGAATACAGGGTGTCATCGCCTAAATTGGGGCCGGCATTGATCCCGGACACCACCAAATCCGGTGCATGATCACGAAACATCCGCAAGCCTAGGTGCAC
>CBFHLC010000057.1:0-12416 GCA_965656605.1 Litorivicinus sp.
GCACTGGCCCCGTCGGTGAGCGGGGTTGAATTGCCAGCTGTCAAACTCCCAGCGCCTTTATCAAAGGCCGGTCGCAGTCCAGCCATGCCCTCAATCGACGCGTCGGCACGCAGGTTGTTGTCGCGCATAACGCCGTTGTGAGGCCGAACCAGATGATCATAAAAGCCCTGCTGATAAGCCGCAGCTGCTTTATGGTGACTGGCCACCGCCCATTCATCCTGTGCCGCGCGATCAATCTGCCAGTGTTTTGCCATCAACTCGCAATGCTGCCCCATCGACAAACCCGTTCGCGGCTCGTTAGTTGAGGGGGGGACTGGCGCCAATTCAGACAGACGCAAGCCTTTAAAAGCTTTGAGTTTTGCACCGACGCCCTTGGCGCGATTGGCCTGAACCAGCCGCGCAGCGAGTTTGCGTGAGGTGCTTAAGGGGGCATCAGAAATGCTGTCGACCCCCGCAGCAATCCCACTATCAATTTGGCCACTGGCGATTTTGCCGGCCAACAACAAAGCGCCCTGCAGACTGGTGCCGCAGGCCATTTGTAAGGTGGTACCGGGTGTTTGTGGGGCCAGCGCGGTATTCAAAACCGCTTCACGAGCCAGATTCCAATCCGCGCTATGGACGACCACTGCACCGGCGCAGACTTCATCAATCAGGCATCCGGCTAACTCCAACTTGTCGACCAAGCCATTGAGTGCGCCAGACAGCAGTTGCAGGTTGGTCTGATCGGCGTAACCGGTGTAGGAGCGGCAGAATGGGATTCGGTTGCTACCAATAATATAAACGTCGCGTCCCAGCATCATAGGACTCCTAATGCACGGGCCCGTAACGGGCCACCTAAAAATGGGGCAAACCCGGTTCCAAAAATCACGCCCACATCCAGCTGGCGCTCGTTCTCGACAAGGCCCTGCGCCAAGCACTGCTCGCAGGCTTGAACCAGCGGTTGCAGCATTGCTTTTCCTAGCTCGACATCCCCTGGGGCAAGCTGACGCTTCAGCGGCCAGGTGTAGAAGCCTTGACCTGCTTTGCGTCCTAAATGACCTTGCTCGATCAGGCGATGTAGCTGAGTGTCTTTTTTATCCGACAGGTTGAGCTCCTCGGCCACGGCCTGACATACGTCTAAGCCAACTGTGTCCATCAGTTCGATGGGGCCCATGGGCATCCCGAAGCTAACCGCCGCTGCATCCAGCTGCTCAGCTGGTACACCCTCCTCTAGGCGCGCCAAGGCGTCCATCATGTACGGCGCCAGAACTCGGTTAACCAAGAAACCGGGGCTGGATTTGACCACCAGGGGATACTTTTTAATCGAGGTGACAAAGGATTGAGCCCGTCGAATTTGCAGGGCATCGGTATTCTCGCCACGGATGACTTCAACCAGTGGCAATTGAGCCACCGGATTAAAGAAATGAACCCCCACCAGACGGCTGGGTTGGCGCATGTTCTGGGCGATTTGTTCCAGCGGCAGTGACGAAGTGTTCGTGGCCAATAATGCTTCGGGCTTGGCTTGTTGTTCGAGCGTGGCGAACAGCGGTGCTTTGACATCCAAGCGTTCGAGAACCGCCTCGATGATGATATCGGCACGCGCAACACCCTGCCCCGCAACGTCTGGGATCAGACGGGCCATTGCGTTGTCGATTGCGGGTTGCGTACGTAAGCGTTTCTTGAATAGTGCTTTGGCCCGCTGTAACGCTGGTTTGATGGCGTTATCGGACAAGTCTTGCAGTGTTACTTCAAAACCGGATAACGCAGCCCACGCCGCGATGTCGCCGCCCATGACGCCGGCGCCAATCACATGAACTCGCTGGGGGTTAAAATCTGGCTCGCGATGTTTCAGCTGCTCTGACGCCATAAAAACGCCGCGCAAAGATTCACTGGTTCGACTCAGCATGAGGGGTGGAAAGGCGTTGATCTCCCCGGCACACATAGTTTGTGTGCTGCCACCTTGTTGTTCGAACAAGTCAATCAGGGCAAACGGAGCCGGATAGTGTTCTGGATTGGCTTTGCGCCTGGTTTGACGACGCATCTGACTGGCCAAGAGCTTGCGCGCAGGGGCTAGGCGCAGCAGTCGATCGGATAAGCGCGCTTGGCGCTTTTTACGTTGTCCTAGTATGAGTTTTCGAGCGGCCCAGGACAGGCGATCGGGAGTGCTGACGATTCGATCCAGCCAGCCCAGTGACTTGGCGGCGCCAGCTTTGTAATTTCTGCCGCTTAGCATGGCGGTCATGGCTTTGATTGGACCACTGAGTGCGATGCTACGACCGGTGCCGCCGAATCCAGGGAATATCCCCAATTTCACTTCGGGGAAGCCCAGTCGGGCGTTGGTCGTGGCGACTCGGTATTGGCACGCCATGGCCAGCTCTAGTCCACCGCCTAGACAGAATCCATCAATACTGGCCACAGTAGGTACGGGATAGTCCGCTAGCTGATTGAACAAGGCATGCGCCGCAGTGAGTGCTTGTCGCAAGACATCCTCGTTTTTGAAATCATCGAACTCGGTGATGTCGGCCCCGGCGATAAATCCATCAAGCTTACCGGACTGGATGACCAGCCCAGCGAGACCCGGATGTTGACGGATCTCCTCCAGCGCTTGGCCTAGCTCAGCCAGTACCTCACGCGAGAGTGTGTTGATGCGTGAGCCCTGTTGGTCCAGTGTCAGCCAAGCGATGCCTTCGTTATCGATCGTGGTTGTAAAGTGGTTCATCAGCTGGCCTTAGGCATTTCAGTGGGCGCCTGAGTGCTGGGTGAGAGCTCTTCGGGCGCAAAGTGATCGACCGCCACGACCTGCTCGGTTAGGTGCAACGTATGGGCCAACTGCTCGGCCTCTTGAGCGGTAATGACCTCGGCCTTTACCGCTTGCTCCAGGGCGTCTTGGTCGTGGCGCCACTCGTACAAACCCGCACGGATTCCTTTCAAGAAGCGCTGTTCGATGGATGCGGTGTCCGTCACGGCTAACAAAGCAGCCTCTAAAACGCCGGTGGGATCGCTCTCGTCAAAGTTCACATACATATCCCGCGTCATTCGGTCGCGCCACTCGCCTGGCTGCAAAATCGCCTTGGCCAATTTGAAGTTGATCCGGTCGGCTGCCGGTTTGAAGGTGCGGCCCAGTGGCAATGCTCCGGCGCGCATGATTAAGCGAATCATAGGATTCGGGAAGTTTCGAATGACTTGATCAAGATGGTTTTGAAAGCGCGCATAGGCATCTTGCATACAGGCGTCGAGCAATTCACGGTCCGATTCAGGACGCCCATCTTCGCCGAAGCGTTTCAGGGTGGTTCCCATCAGATACAGCTCTGACAGCGCATCGGCCAGCCGTCCGCTGATCATTTGTTTGCGCTTCAAGTCACCGCCCAAACTGATCACAGTCAAATCAGAGACCAGGGCAAAGGATGCGCTGCCGCGATGCAGTTGCTGATACCAGTTCAGCTCATAGATCGCGTCACTGGGCGCACTGGCAAAGCGGCCACCGGTTAGATTGTGCCAGGCGGCACTGAAAAAGTTTCCGAGGCTGTATGAGACATGGCCACGCAACGCGGTATCGAAGTCGGCCAACCCGTTGGGTGACTGGGCTGCTCGGACCTCTTTGTATAGCCATGGGTGGGCACGTAATGCACCTTGGGCAAAGGTAATTAGGGTTCGGGTCAAGATGTTGGCGCCTTCCACGGTAATGCCCACAGGAACCGTGCCAAAATCGGCGAATAGATAGTTTGAGGGACCATCACAGATCGCCTTGCCGCCGTGGATGTCCATGGCGTTGTCGTAGCTCTCGCGCATCGCCTCGGTCGCTTGATACTTCATCAAGCCGCTGATCACACTGGGTTTCTCGCCATCATCAACCATCGAGGCCGTGGCGGCGCGCGCGCCTTCAAACACGTAAGCGCGCTTGACCATCTCGGCGAGCGGCTCGGCCACCCCTTCCATCTGACCAATCGCAATACCAAATTGGCGGCGGACGCGAGCGTAAGCGCTGGTGTTGCGCAGGGTCATCTTGACCGCGGTGGTGCCGATTGCGGGCAACGATATCGCCCGGCCGACGCTTAAGCACTCCATCAACATGCGCCAGCCTTGGCCGGCGTATTGAGGCCCACCGATCAAAAATTCCATAGGAATAAAGACGTTCTCGCCGGTAACCGGGCCATTCATGAATGCGGTTCGGCAGGGGAAGTGTCGGCGTCCGGTGTTCACGCCGGGATGGTCATGTGGCAGCAAGGCCAGCGTAATGCCCACATCCTTGCCTTTCCCCAAATGCTCTTCAGGATCATGCAGACGAAACGCCAGGCCCACTAGGGTGGCTACCGGGGCCAAGGTGATATAGCGCTTATTAAAGGTAAGCGAGATGCCTAGGGTTTTCTTGCCCTGGTACTCGCCCTCACAGACAATGCCCACATCGCGCATGGCCCCGGCGTCGGAGCCGCTGTTAGGGCCGGTCAACGCAAAGCATGGGATCTCTGTGCCATCGGCAAGTCGCGGCAAATAGAAGTCTTTTTGCTGAGCGGTTCCGTACTTACTCAGCAACTCGCCCGGACCTAGAGAGTTCGGCACCATGACAGTAATGGCTGCACTGACGCTACGCGAGCCCAGCTTGGACACCACCATGGACTGAGCCTGCGCGCTAAACCCTAGGCCTCCGTGTTCTTTCTCGATCAGCATGCCCAAAAATCCCTGGGTGCGGATGTAACTCCAAACTTCGGGGGGCAGATCCCGACGGTGATGGGTGATGTCGAAGTTGTCTAACATGCTGCACAGGGTCTCGGTCGGGCCGTCTAAGAATGCCTGCTCCTGTGGGGTTAGTTGAAAGTCGCGAGTTTTCGTCAGTGTGTCCCAGTTGGGCTGGCCGCTGAAAAGCTCGGCATCCCAGCCTACGGTGCCAGCATCTAACGCCTCTTGCTCGGTCTGCGAGACCTTGGGCAGGATCTTTCGAGTAAAGGTGAGTGCCGGTTGAGTCAGCGACTTCAAGCGCAGCGAGTCGATGGTCAGCAGCCCCAATATAGCGCCCGGAACGACCCATAGCAGCGATGCACCGGTCATCCAAAACACAAGGCCCAGTCCACCCAGGCCCAGCGACCATTGGGTCAGCGGAGATCGGCGGATCGCTAGCACGGCGATGCAGGCAAAAACGATGATGATAGTCATAAGGCCTCTCGATAACGCATAAGTCCATTGGTTAACGTATACGTAAGATAAATCTAGGTCGGTGTGATTTCAACTGTCCGCTCGGCTAGACTGCGCACTGGCTCACCCTACAGGTTGGACGTATGGATCCACTCTTCAGCATTAACGAGTTGGCTGACACCTTTGATATCAGTGCTCGAGCGATTCGCTTTTATGAAGATAAGCAGCTCTTATCGCCGACACGGGTTGGCAGTCGGCGGGTATATACCAAGCGAGACCGCGCCCGGCTGCAGCTGATCTTGCGCGGCAAGCGCTTGGGGTTTTCGTTAGGCGAGATCGCCGAATACTTGGACTTATACGATCGCGACCCGACGCAGATTGCGCAGAGCAAATTGTTGTTAGCTAAAATTAGCGAGCGTCGGTTGGCCCTTGAGCAGCAGCTGGTGGATATTCACGACACCATGGCTGATTTAGACGAAATCGAGACCCAAATCAAAAATCACCTCTAGTACCCCACCCCAAATGCGGGCTTGTGTGGCTGATCTACGCTTGTTGGATGAAGATTCTTCCTTTTTTCGCTGTTGCGTTGTGCACGCAAGTCCTGGCTAGTGGCGTGTACACCGAATGCGCAACGCTAGAGCGCAGTGAGCCTGGGGCTCTGAGCCAATGCATGACCCAGCGGATGAGGATGGTCAGCATCAGTGATGTGCAGAAAACCCGCGCGGTGTTGCCGTGGCGGTGGCGCAGCGCAACCGAGCCGCCGTTGTTAATTGAGCGTGATTTTTCGGGTGTGACGAGCCTGGGTGCGGCCTGCTTAGGCGCCGAGGCAGCCCTGTGTTGGCCGGTCGAGATGGGCGAGTCACTGGCACTGAAGGATCCGCAGGGAAATCGGGTGATTTTAGAAGGTGAAGTCGAGAGAACCTTTCGCCTGTCCTGCATGATTATGGATCAGGGTTTTGCTGAGGAGTTGGCGGTAATGCCTAGTTATGAGCTGGCCGGTCAGTCCAGCGACTTTCGCGCCCTGCCCCAAGCGCGCCAGCTGGTATTGGATCAATGCCGTTAGTCGAGCATTTTGATCGGGGCCCAAGCAAGCACATGATCTTCTAGATCGCCAGCTTCGCTTTCTACGATGATTCGTCCACGAACACTGTGACCGCCCTGATGCATGGCCTCTTTGCTACCGGTGATTAAGGGGTGCCACTGGGGAATAGACTGGCCGTAATACAAGCGTCGATAGGCGCAGGTTTCAGGCATGGTCGGGAAGGCTTCAGGTAAATCCAAAGAGACTTTGTTGCACTCCGGGACCAGATCAAACCGATCTGCATATCGTGTGCAATGGCCCTCGCAGGGATCAATGAGATCGCAGGCGACTTCGGTTTGGTAGAGATTCCCGTGGTCGTCTTCTAGCATATGGACACAGCACCAGCCGCATCCATCACACAGCGATTCCCATTCGGACTCACTCATTTGTTCTAAGGTTTTGGTTTCCCAAAATTTGGTCATGGATCAGGCCGTTTGTTTCAGACGTCCTAATTGAACCATGATTTCCGCCTCTTCTAACGGCAAATTTAAGCTACGTGACAATTCGGCGGCCTCACACCCCTTGGCAATCAGCTGATTAGCCTGCTCATAAATGGCTTCGGGACTGATTTGTTCGGGTGCTTTGACTTGGCTTTGAGCACGAATCAAGACGGTCTTGTGGGCGCGCGCTAACAGTGATTGCATTTGTTCGGCGGTGGTCAACCGCTGAACCAGCCTTTCCATCGCTTGGCTTTGGATTTTGGCGGTAGTGCGCTGACGAGCAAAAGAGATCAGCAAGCCAATTAAGCACACCGCTTGACTCGCGGCTAAGGCGTAAATGAGCCAGCTCATCAGAACAGCTCAAGCTCTTGATCGGCGGGAGCCACATCGGCACCGCCCAGCAACTTGTCGACTGCCAGCAGGATGTAAAGGCGATCGCCCTTGTTGCAAACCCCTGAGATATATCGACGCGCATCGTCACTGCCGACCTTGGGTGAACGCTCGATCTCGGACTGACGCAAATAGATCACTTCAGACACTTCATCGACATACAACCCGATCACCTCGTCTTGGTGCTCGACAATGATAATGCGGGTGTCGTCGGTTAATTCGCCACACTGATGGCCTAGGCGAACCCGAGTGTCGATCACGGTGACGACACTGCCACGCAGGTTAATGATGCCCATGACGTCTGAGTCTGCGCCTGGAACCGGTGCGATCTCGCTATGACGGCGTACTTCTTGGACCAACATAACGTCGATCGCATAGGTTTCTTGGTCCAGTCGGAATGAGACCCACTGCAACAGCGGATCGTTGGTTCCTTTCTTGTCACTCATCGGATAGCTCCTTCAATTCGTTGTGCAGTGCATTGAGTTCGACCAATGCACAGGGGTGCCCGGCCCACGTGCCGGCTAGCCATGGCCGGTTAGTTGTGTCATCACGCCATGTCACCGAGTCGCCGGGAATTTCAATTTCATCGGCGATTGCATCAGCCGCCAAGGCGAGCCCCAGCGATCCGATCACAATGACTTTTCGGTACTGCTCACGCAGACCTGCGTGATAACGCTCGCCCATAAACAGCCAGCCCGTGTCAACGCCGACAACGCGCTCAGGTTCAGCCTCCACTGTGCCCCAGTGCCACGGGGCCTGGCTATCGTCCTGCACCCGAGAGCGGTACAACACCTGCGTGACCGCAGCTTTGGGAATGGCGAAGCTGACCCCAGCGACTTCCAAGCACATGGCCAGGGTGTTTTTCTCAAGATCCCACGCCCATTGCGTATCGCAGTCACGAAGTGTTGCGGGGGGTAAGGGCTCTGCTTCAGGCTCTAGTTCTGCTTCAGGCTCTAGTTCTGCTTCAGGCTCTAGTTCTGCTTCAGGCTCTAGTTCTGCTTCAGGTTCTAGCTCGGCTGGAGCAGGCACGCTGGCCAGCATGTCGATACCAGGAGAATCGATGTTGACCACATCATCCGGCGCCAAATCGTCAACAAATTGACTGACTTGCTCCAGGAAGTTCTCGGGCTCGCGGGCTTCTTCTTTTAAGGCCGGCGCCACAGGCTGATCTGCGTCTGTCGCCTCGTCCGTGCGATCGGCGGAACCAAAGACATCGTTCAGGTAGTCCTCAAGCTCTTTCATACCGTCATCCATGCGCCGGGTTTGGTGGGCTCGGATACGTTGGCGCGGTTGCTAATAAGATCGTCCAGCAACAGCCGATACGCTTCTAGCCCGCGGCTGGGCTCGGTGATTTTGGCCGGTGAGACATGTTCACGCGATGCTTCACGCAGCAATGTGTCCACTGGAATCGCACTGCGCCATAGCTGTTCACTGTAATCCTGACGCAACGTGGCCAGGCAGTCTTTGCCCGCCCGTGTTCGCTTGTCATGTAGAGTCGGCACGATCAGATATTCGGGGCTGTGGCCGAGTGATTTTTTAACCATGCCGAGTGTGTGTACCATCCGTGCCAACCCCTCTAATGCGAGTGGCTCGGTTTGCGATGGCAGCACCAAGCGGTCTGCAGCGGCCAGCACATTGATCATCAGCAGGCCCAACACCGGAGGGCTGTCCAGCAAGACGTAATCGAATTGCGAGCCCAGCACCGCCAATCCACGCTTCAATGCCATGCCCATGCCGCCAGCGGTGGACATCTTTCGCTCTAGTGCTGATAACGCAGGCGATCCGGGTAATAGGGATAGGTTCTCTTCGCCGGTCGGACGAATCAAGTTGCCCACGGCAAAAGAAGTGGGCTCTGCAAACTGCAAAAGATCCGAGGTGGACCCTTCAAGGGAATCAACATCAAAGTCAAAATAACGAGAGAGTGAGCCCTGGGGATCCAGGTCGATCATCAAAACGCGGTGGCCCTGATCGGCTAAAAGGCCTGCCAGTGCGGTGACGGTCGTGGTTTTGCCCACACCGCCCTTTTGATTTACTACGCCCCAAACTTGCATGGTGTTGTCCTGTCAAAGGGTTGACGAAAAATGGTCTACCCTCGAACACAGCAAAACTCGTACCAGCTTTTAGTGGGCGTAGCGTTGCAGCAATTCGCCCACATCTAGGATGAGCGAAATTCGGCCATCGCCGGTAATGGTCGCGCCGGCCATACCTGCGGCGCCCTGCAGCATCTTGCCCAGCGGTTTGATGACCACTTCTTCTTGTCCGATCAGCTGGTCAACCACCAAGGCCACTCGTTGATTGCTAACCGTAACGATGACCACATGGCCCTTGCCGGTCTTATCGGGGGCGTAGCAGTCTTTGATCAACCACGGCTTTAAAAAGAACAGCGGCAGAGTTCGGCCGCGAACGACAATGACTTCCTGACCGTCGACCACGTTGGTCTGCGACAGATCCAAGTGGAAAATCTCATTTACGTTAGCCAACGGCAAGGCAAAGGCCTGATCACCCAAAACAACCATCAGGGTCGGCATAATCGCCAAGGTTAGAGGCACTTTGATCTCGATCCGAGTGCCCTCGCCTTTGGCGGATAGGATCTGAATTGATCCGTTGAGCTGCGAGATTTTGGTCTTGACGACATCCATGCCAACACCGCGACCAGAGACGTCTGAAATGGCCTCTTTGGTCGAGAATCCCGCATCAAAGATCAGGTTGAATGCGTCGTTATCCGATAGTCGTGAGGCAGAATCGGCGTCCATCATGCCTTTCTCGATGGCCTTGTTGCGTAGGACGTTGGCATCCATACCTGCGCCATCATCGGTGATGCTTAGCAGGATGTGATCGCCCTCTTGCTTGGCACTGAGCACAATCGTGCCTTTGCGACTCTTACCTGCTGCCTCGCGAATGTCGGGGGTTTCTACACCGTGATCGACCGAGTTACGGACCAAGTGAACCAATGGGTCGGACAGTGCCTCGACCAAGTTTTTGTCCAGATCGGTTTCTTCGCCGACCAGCTCAAGGTTGATTTCTTTTTCTAAGCTACGGGCCAGATCACGGACCACGCGCGGAAAACGGCCAAAGACTTTTTTGATGGGCTGCATGCGAGTCTTCATGACCGACGCCTGCAGGTCGGCGGTGACAACATCAAGGTTGGCCACGGCCGTACTCATGGCTTCCGGCTCGTTACTGTCTGCGAGGCGAACCAAACGGTTCCGCACCAGTACCAGCTCGCCCACCATGTTCATGATGTCGTCCAGACGGCTGGTGTCGACTCGGACCGTAGCTTCTTCTTTGGCAGCTTTGGGTTTACTCGGTGGTTTTTTTGCGACGGGTGCCGGTGCTACGACTGGTGCCACTACCGCAGTTTCAGCTTGCGCTACCTGATGCTGACCCTTGCCGTGAATCTCATCTAGCAGGGCTTCGAATTCGTCTTCCGTGATCTCGTCATCACCGGTAGTGGTGCTCTTATCCAACTCAGGTGTCGCGTCGGTGACGACGGGCGTGCTCATCTTGCCCTCACCGTGCAATTCATCCAGCAAGGCTTCGAATTCATCATCAGTGATTAATTCATCATCGCTCTCAGGAGGTGCTTCGGCCTCAACGTGAGCAGGTTCAGCCATCGCCAGCATCGCATCAAACTCCGAATCGGCAGTTGTGGCGGGTAGCTCGACGGCGGCAGGCTCGGAGGCTTGGGCTGGTACTTCACCCTTCTCGAGCTGATGCAAGGTTGCGATTAGCTGGGCAGGCGCGTCAGCCACGTCCTCGCCGGCGTTCACCTGCGCAAACATGCGCTGCACCTCATCGGTGGCCTGCAGTACGGCATCCATTAGCGCGGAGGTGACTTGCAGTTTGTTTGAGCGCAAGGCGTCAAATATATTTTCAGTGATGTGGCAGCACTCAACCATAGGGTTGATACCCAAGAAACCCGCTCCGCCTTTAATGGTGTGGAACCCACGGAAGATGGCGTTGAGCAAATCGGCATCGCCAGGTGACTGCTCTAAATCAACCAGTTGTTCGGATAGTGCTTCGAGGATTTCGCCTGCTTCGACTAGAAAATCCTGGAGAATCTCTTCATCCATGCGGGCTCCTAAAAACCTAAACTGCTAAGTAAATCGTCAACATCGGCTTGGCTGCCGACGCTGTCGTCCGCGACCTTGGCCTGCGGCCCTAGTCCCGTTTCGATATTGGCTTTTGCTTGAGGCTTGGTGGCCTCGCTGGGTTCAGCGGCGTCCGCCATCAGACCCACTAGGCTGTGTTCGACTCGAGTCAGCATCTCGATGACGCGCTCTAGCACCTGCCCCGTTAGGTCTTGGAAATCTTGAGCAAGAACAATCGATTGAAGGCCGCTGTTCAAGTCGTTGCAGTCCTTTTCGGTCGACTGCAAAAAAGTCTTCATCTCGGCATATAGCTTGCGAAACTCAGCACCGGAGAGTTCACGTGCGCCCAGCTTGTTCCACTTCAGGCTTAGCGCCTGTGCGCTGTCCAAAAGGCGTTGAGCAACCGGTTGTGCCTCGTCGACTGCATCTAGGACGCGATTAGCTGAATCCTGAGAACGATCAATCACGAACCGCAATCGATCGCGAGCCTGCTCTGAGTGGTTCTCGCCTGAGTCGGATTGCAACGTATTAATCGAGTCGTATAAGCCGCGGGTCAAGTGGCCGATCTGTTCAAACAGTCCCTGATTCGCCTGCTGCTCGCGTTCGACGACCCATGCGCTTAACGCATCGTTATCGTCCTGCGTGATCCACTGTTTTAACTGCGCTAATTCAACATCGGATACGCTCATTAGGCATTGATCCGCTCAAAGATCTTTTCGATCTTCTCTTTTAAGGTAGCCGCGGTGAAAGGTTTGACGACGTAGCCATTCACTCCAGCCTGCGCTGCCATGATGATTTGCTCTTTTTTGGCCTCGGCGGTCACCATCAACACAGGTATGTGTTTTAAGTTTTCATCGGCGCGGACTTTTTTCAGCAAATCTAACCCGGTCATGCCTGGCATGTTCCAGTCAGTCACCAGAAACTCTATCTGCCCGGTTTTTAAGATCGGCAATGCAGTTAGTCCGTCATCGGCCTCTACGGTGTTGGTGAATCCCAAATCTCGTAGCAGGTTTTTGACAATGCGTCGCATGGTCGAAAAGTCGTCAACGACCAGTATTTTCATGTCTTTATTCAGGCGACACAGACTAACTAGTCCTACTGATTACAGTGCCTGCACTGTTTGTAAGGCGCAAGTGAAGGCCATGAGTTGTCTACTGTTTTGTAAACTTATGGAATTTCAGCAAAGGTCGATAGATTCTGCTGGCGCTGTCTAACCTGCTCACGCCGAACAGCGAAGTGTATAGACCGCTGGAGCCTACTCATTGGCTCTGAAGCTTTGCTTGGGGAGATATACGATGCCCTGTTTTT
>CBFHLC010000058.1:0-12240 GCA_965656605.1 Litorivicinus sp.
AGAATCATTAGCGCGGCAAACCAGAACTGATCAAAGCCCAGCCAGAACCACGGCAGCTCTTGGTAGTCCAAAAACACCATAAAGTCGGGCAACAGCGGGTCGCCGTAGACACCGCGATCACCAATCTGGCGCATCAGGTACATGCCCATGGCGTAACCACCCAGTGCAAAAAATGCACCGTGGCCTAGGGTCAAAATGCCCAGATAACCCCAGACCAAATCGACCGCGACGGCCAACATGGCCAGCGCCAGGTATTTACCCAAAATCGAGACCGCGTAGGTGGGCATGTGAAACATCGAGCCCTGGGGCAGTGCGTTCAGAACTGGCACCAGAATTAACAAGCCGAACAAGGCGGCATAAACAAAACGATTCATGAATTAGCTCTCCGCCGCTCGGCCACGTTGCGGAAATAGGCCGCGGGGATTTTTTTGAATAAATAGAACCAGGAATACCAGCACCAGGATTTTCGCCAGTACGGCACCGGCCCATGGCTCGATCAGCTTGTTCGCCACACCCAGCGAGATGCCAGACACCAAGGTGCCCCACAGGCTGCCGACGCCACCGAATACCACCACCATGAACGAGTCAATGATGTAGGCCTGGCCCATATTGGGTCCGACGTTGGTCAGCAGTGACAGGGCAACGCCTGCGAGTCCGGCGACGCCGGAGCCTAGGCCAAAGGTCATCGCATCGACCCGTTCAGAGCGCACGCCCATGGCTTGTGCCATCGAGCGGTTTTGCGAGACGGCGCGAACCTGCAAGCCCAGCGCACTGCGCTTGAGCAGCGCCAGCAAGGCAAAGAACACGACCAAGCAAAAACCGATGACAAACAATCGGTTTAGGGTCAGCGATAGCGCTGCGTTGATCTGCCACGATCCAGCTAACCAGTCCGGGGTGACCACGGTTTGGTTCAGCGGCGAGAAGATCGTGCGGACCGCTTGCTGCAAGATGAGGCTGATGCCGAAGGTCGCCAGCAGGGTTTCCAACGGGCGGCCATGCAAAAAGCGAATGACACCGCGCTGGATGGCAATGCCAACACTGCCCGAGACCACAAAAGCGGCGGGAATGGATAGCAATAGCGCCAAACCGGGTTGTCCCGGCAGGATCTGCTGAATCACAAAGGTGGTGTAGGCGCCCAGCATGATCAGCTCGCCATGGGCCATGTTAATCACGCCCATCACACCAAAGGTAATGGCCAGGCCAATGCCGGCCAATACCAACACCGAGCCCAAGCTGAGTCCGAAATACAGAGTCTCTACGGTGTCGTAGCGGGCCCGGGCCTGCTCTATCTTGCTGATCGCATCTCGGGCTTGGGTAAAGTAGGGCGAGTCCTCAGGCACTTGGCGTAGGGCATCCATCGCTTCAACGCTTAAGCCCTCAGATAGTGTCTGGATCGCCTGGGGCGCATCGGAGGTGGATAAATCCAGCGACGCCAATCCCAGCTCGATCCATTCGATAACGTCGGGATCGCTCTCGGCCTGCAGGCGCGCTTGTAACACGGCACGATCCTGGGCACTCAGCGAGGTCAGTAAGGTCTGAATGGCGCTCAGACGGACGTTTGAATCCGGGTGGGCCAATTGTTGCTGTGCGTTGAGTTGGCGCAGCTCCAGTCGCAATGCGTTGTTCAAGGACACACGCTTGTAGTTGCGTTTTTTATCCAGCACCAGATTGCTGCCGTCTTCAAACCGCGTAGCTGGGGAGCCGCTTTTGTGTTGCTCAACGATGACCAGCTCACCGGTTTTACGCTGGTAGTACAGCTGACCATTTAGCATCAGATCAATCGCGCGCTGGGCCTGTTCGGGCTCTTGCTGCAGCCAAGCTTTGAGCAGCTCTGACTTCTCACTAAACGAGGCCGATCCGATGTCCGGTGCGGCTGCGCCGTAGGGGGCGATTAACAGACTTAGCGTCAGCAAAATCCATTTCAACATGTGAATTCCAATCTAGGTTGTGACGCAAAACGGGCGCCGAGGCGCCCGCTGTGCATTAGCAGTCAGGACTTAGAGGTCTTGGCCTGCGCATTTGGCCGTGGTCACGTCATACGCGCCGCATGACATGGGCGCACGCCAATCTGAGATCAGATTTTTCGAGCCCGGCAGGTAATCAGACCACGCATCGCCAGCCACCAGACCGTCGGTCTGTGACACGATTTCGAACTGCCCGTCATCCTGGATCTCACCGATCAGCACCGGTTTGGTGATGTGGTGGTTAGGCATCATGGCCGAGTAGCCGCCCGTCAGGTTGGGTACGGCGACACCAATGATGGCTTCTTGAACAGCCGAAGGATCCGTGGTGCCAGCCTTTTCAACCGCTTTAACCCACATGTTGAAACCAATGTAGTGAGCTTCCATCGGGTCATTGGTGACGCGATCTTCATCGCCGGTGTAGGCAATCCACTGATCGATAAAGGCGTCATTGACGTCACTCTCGGCGCTCATGAAGTAGTTCCATGCCGCCAGATGGCCAACCAAGGGTGCAGTATCCATGCCGCTTAGCTCTTCTTCACCGACCGAGAATGCGACCACGGGAATGTCATCCGCGGTGACACCCTGTGCGCCCAACTCTTTGTAGAAAGGTACGTTGGCGTCGCCGTTAACCGTCGAGACCACCGCTGTTTTTTTGCCTTCCGAGCCAAAGCCTTTGATGTCAGAGACGATCGATTGCCAGTCGCTGTGACCAAAGGGTGTGTAGTTCACCATGATGTCGCTCTCGGCAACGCCTTGGGCTTTTAGGTAGGCCTCGAGGATTTTGTTGGTGGTGCGGGGGTAGACATAGTCAGTACCGGCCAATACCCAGCGCTCAACGCCTTGTTCGATCAAGTAATCCACCGCAGGGATCGCTTGTTGGTTCGGCGCAGCGCCGGTGTAGAAAACGTTCTTACTGGATTCTTCGCCTTCGTACTGGACGGGGTAGAACATGATGCTATCTAGCTCTTCTATTACGGGCAGCACTGATTTACGCGAGACAGAAGTCCATGCTCCGAAGATTGCGTCGACTTCGTCTTTTTCGATTAATTCGCGGGCTTTTTCAGCAAACAAAGGCCAGTTTGAAGCCGGATCTACCACAACCGCTTCCAGCTGCTTACCCAACAGGCCACCTTTGGCATTCTGATCTTCGATCAGCATCAGCATGGTGTCTTTTAGGGTGGTCTCACTGATCGCCATGGTGCCTGACAGTGAGTGCAGCACGCCGACCTTGATGGTGTCTGCCGCGATCGCAACGTTACCCAATGCGGTTGCGGTTGCGAGTGCGAGGGCCGAGAAGCGCTTTAGATTCGATTTCATGTCCATTCCTGTGACTGATTGAGTTCGGCCCAGTCCTTGCGAATGGCGTGCCAAGTTTTTGGCGCTTGGATAAGTGTCTGTATTTGTTAGCTTAATTATATGGCTATTGGAGAATGGTCGTGGCCCATTCAAAATTCACGCGCGCCAACGTGGTGCACTTTTGGACAGGTCGGCGCCCGATTACTGTGCGGCCTCCAACGCCTCTGCCGCCTCAAGCCAGGCCATTTCAGCCTCATCGACTGCTTCGGCCAGCAACGCTCGGCGCTTGCCATCTGCGCTTTGCTCCTCAATGGGCTTGGATTGGTAATACTCGGGATCGTGCATTTCGTGGTCTAGCAGCGCTAACGCTTGTTGGGCCTGATCCAGCGCCTGCTCAGCCTTTTTAACGGCTCGGGTCAGCGGTGCGAGTTGTGCGCGGGTGGCGGCCCGGGCCTTGCGCTGCTCTTTTTGGTTGTTGGCATTCACGCTGGTGCTGGTTTTGCCCAGCGACTCTGGCTGCCACTCGTTGAGTGGTTGGGTGAAGGGGGCCAGCTCGCCTCCGCGGATGGACCACAGCTCATCACAGGTCGTCTCGATTAAATGACGATCGTGACTGACCAGCAGCAACGCGCCGGGGAATTCGACCAGCGCTTCGGCCAGCGCCGCGCGAGCATCCAGATCCAAGTGGTTGGTGGGTTCGTCCAGTATCAATAGGTTGGGTTGGCGGTGGGCAATCAGGCCTAGGGCCAGACGGGCACGCTCACCCCCAGACAAACTAGAAATCGGCTGGTCCACGCGCTCGTTCGAAAAGCCCCATCCCCCTAAATAGTTACGCAGGTCTTGCTCGCGTGATTCCGGTGCCGCACTGATCATCTCCATTAGCGGGGTGTTCTCGGCAGTAAGAATATCCAGCTGCTCTTGGGCAAAGTAACCCACCGAGGTGTTTTGGCCTGCATGCAGAGTGCCTGCGATCGGCTTGATCCGGCCAACCAGAGTTTTGACCAAGGTCGACTTACCCGCGCCATTGGCCCCCAGCAATCCGACTCGATCGCCCGGGTTCAGCGCCATGTGAGCGCCGGATACGATGGCGGTGTCGCCATAGCCTAGGGTCAGATCGGTTCCGGCCACCAACGGGGTGGATAGTTTGTCCTGACAGGGAATGGCGAAATTCAGATTTGAGGTGGCCCGCACGGCGCTTGCGACGACCAGTTTTTCCATCGCCTTGACTCGGCTTTGCGCCTGTTTGGCCTTGGAAGCTTTGGCCTTAAACCGATCTACAAACGACTGTAAGTGCGCGCGCTTTTTATCGGTTTTGATTTGCTCGGCAGCGGCGCGCTCAATCTCGGCAGCCCTCTGGCGCTCGAAATCACTGTATCCACCGGTGTACATCTTTAGTTGCTGGTTATCCAGGGCGATGATGTGGGTGCACAGATTATCCAAGAACTGCCGATCGTGGGCGACGATGACCAAGGTGCCTTGGTAGCGCAGCAGGGTCTTTTCCAGCCAGGCGATCGCATCAATATCCAAGTGGTTGGTCGGCTCGTCCAGCAGCAATAAGTCGCTGGGTAAAATCAACGCGCGGGCCAGGTTCAAACGCATCCGCCAGCCACCGGACAAGGCCGAGACGCTCTGGGCCTGACGCTCGCCATCAAAGCCCAATCCCGCCAGCAACTCGGCCGCTCGGGCGCGCTGGCTCCAGCCTTCGATATCACCAAAGGCGGCATGTAGCGCTGGGTCCTCAGGCGCCTGATCCAAGGCTTTTTCCAGCCGGCGAAACTCAGGATAGGCGTCCAGCAGGTGCTCGATCACGGGCATGGATAGCGAGGGTGTGTCCTGGGCCATACTGGCAATCACCGGTTTACCGCCGAGTGAGAAATCACCCGAGTCCGGTGCGACTTCCCCACGAATCAGCTTGAGCAGCGATGATTTCCCAGCGCCGTTGTGCCCGACCAGGCCCAGTCGAGAGGGGTTGGGGCAACGCAGCGATTGCTCATCAATCAGCAGTCGGCCGCCGATGCGCAGGGAAAGGGCATGGAATTGAAGCATCTAACAGGTATCCTTGGTGTTTTGGGAGTTTACCAATGCCAGTGTCCCTGTGGGACTTTGCCCTCGATAAATATCGCGATCCGCATGTCGCCCAGCTGTGCATTCGTCTGCAGGACGAGCACGGAGCCAGCGTGTGCGAGCTGCTGTGGGCGGCATGGTTAGCCTCGAATCAGCGTCAGGTTGCCGCCGGGCCCTTGGCTGACTTTCGCACCCTGCGTGGCGGCTTGTATCTGGGTATCGAGCGGCTGCGCGGTGCTCGTCGGCTACTGGAGCTTGACCCCACCACGCGTGGGTTGGGGCAGCAGACTCGCCCGCTCGAAATCGAGGCAGAAAAGGTACTGCTGGGGCAGCTAGAGCAGCTTGAGAGCATCGAGCTGTCCGAGGATCCCTTTGTGGCTTTGCACCGCACCCGTGCGCCGTTTGGACTGGCGCCTGATGCCGCGGCTCAAAACCTTTACACTGCATTACATGAACGACTGGCACTCTAGGGTGTCCAACGCACGACTTCGAACTAAGGAAATACAATGAAACCGTTAATCTTGGCTGCAGTTATGGCCATCACACCTGCTTGGGGCATGGAATTGGATACACAAGAAAAGAAACTGGCATACGCATTGGGCATCATCGTGGGTGAACGTATCTACGCTGACTTTGGTGAGTTGGAATACGACTCACTGATCGAAGGCATCAAAACTGCCTCGAACCCCGAGTCACGCCTGCTAAGTAATGACGAGATCAGTGAAGTCATGCAAGCCGCTCAAGCAAGCATGCAAGAAAAGCAGGCCGCCGAGCAGCAAGCAGCAGCCGAAGCGGCCAAGCTGGCCGGTGCAGCCTTCTTGCAAGCCAACGCAGAGAAAGACGGCGTTGAAGTCCAAGACAGCGGCCTGCAGGTTCGTTGGATTAGCCGTGGCGAAGGCGCCATGCCTTCAGAGACCGATCAAGTGCAGGTCCACTACCATGGCACCCTGATCGACGGTACCGTGTTTGACTCATCGGTTGATCGGGGCGAGCCGGTCACTTTCCCGGTTAACGGCGTGATCCCTGGTTGGGTTGAAGGTCTGCAGCTGATGAAAGAAGGCGACAAAGTCGAATTCGTGATTCCGCAGGAATTGGCCTACGGCCCCGGTGCTGCTGGCAGCATTCCTCCTTTCTCAACCTTGGTGTTTGAAGTAGAGCTGCTGAAAGTTAATCCCTAATTAGCTCGACGCGATGGCCCGTTGCGATCAGCGCAGCGGGCTTTTTTGTGTCCTTAGAAAACCCAAGGATCCGTGCACTGCCCGGGTTTGAGCCGCCACGAGTCGGCATCCTCCAGATTTGTGCAGGCTCATCTAGCGCCTGAAAATCCCAATACGCAGCCCGTTTTAAGCTGTTGCCAATCCAAATCCCGTTGTGCGTAATCCGCATGGCCTCGGCGAATACTGGGGTGGGGTAGTAGTGCGTCTCTTGTGGCAGCTCGGCGCTTTTCCCGCCTGAGCCGACCGATAACAGTCGGGTGGGCACATCTTTAGCCGAAGCGGCCGCCTGTGCTCCATCAATCGCGACAGCCTGAACTGCACCGTCCATCTGGAATTGGTAGTCCGGACGGGTGGCGCCTAATGCCCAGACACTGACCTGGCCTTGATCGTTGCCAATAATCCCGCGACGGCCATCTAGAGCCACGGCCCGAGTCGGCTGATTTGAGAGTTGCAGGTTGTTGTCGCCGGACAACCAAAACGCACCTTGCAGAGTGCCTAGTAGTAAGCGACTGCGGTTATCCACGGCAATGGATTTGATCAGTCCCGGGACGGTGCCCTCTTGCAAGCGTCGGCCGCTTTCGGAGCTGAAAATTGCGTAGCTGTTGCCACTGGCGGTGGCGATGCGTCGCCCGTCCGGGCTGATCGAGGCGTCCTCGATAGCGACCACGTTGTTGGATTTAGTCAGGCTGTGGCGTTCAGTTTGATCCAGGTACACCTTGATCCCGGAGTCGGTGCCGGACAGCACGATAATTCGACCATCCTTCGAGATGTCGCCCGCGTAGGCATTCTCGCCCAGCAAATCGACGCGATTGTCCGGGCCGTCCTCGCACCCCGCCAGCGCCAGGCTGGCCAGAATTAGTAGCGCACGAACCATGGGATCAGGGCTGCTTTAATGCTCATGATGCCAAAGGCCACCGCAGTCCAGCCCGGTATCGACAGGCCCAGCCAGCGCCACTGCACCTCGGCACAGTCCCCTGAGCCGGTTAGCATGGTGCCGATCACCTCAAACAGTGGAAAGGACTCCATCATGTAGTAAATGCCCGGTGCGCAGTCCGGCACCTGATCCGGTGGCAGTGACTGCAACCATAGCTGGCGGGCGGCCAAATAGAGCCCGAACAGCGAAAACAGCAGGGCTAGCGTGGTCAGTACACGCACCCGAGTGGGCGTAGGCGGTGTCAGCGCCGCGATCAGGCCAACCAAACCGAACCCCGCGAAGGCAATCCGTTGCGCCATGCACAGCGGGCAGGGCTCTAAATACCAGACGTATTCCATGTAAAAAGCGGTGCCCAACAGCGCGGAGCAAATCGCAAAGGCCAGCAAACCTGCGACTTGGGGGTGGCGAAATTTCGAAATCCAACTAGAACTATGCATGGAGGAACTACTTTATGCCTTGGTTGTTGTTACTACTGTTTTGGATCGTACCCGCCTCAGCAGAGGATGTGTTCGATGCTACCGACCTGTACGTTGACTTGATCGACCCCTTTTATTCAAGTTACGAAAAGTCACGAACGCAAATCGGCGTGGCTATGATCGCGACTGTCACCCTGGAAGTGGCCAGCGCGGATGCCCGTGACGAGGTCATGACGCATCGGCCTTTGTTGCGCGATAGCTTTCAGCGACTGCTGAGTCAGCAGACCCGAGCGACCTTTATCAGTACAGCCGGTTGGCAAGTGCTGGCAGAGCAGGCGGCGGATCAGTTCAACGAGACCTTGGCCTTAGAGGGCTGCAACCAGTGCATCCGCTCAGTGCTGTTCCCCGCAGGCATTGTGCCCGAGGGCTAAGCCGTCGGCTGGTTTACGTAGTCCTGAATAAACCGGTTAAACCCATCGCTATCCGAGCGCTCGAGCTGATGCTCGCTGGCGATGGCATCGGCCCGCATCACGGCTAGCATTTCTAGGCGCTCTTTGGGGGTCTCGCCCTCTAACAGGCGTGACTTCAACTTCTCTGCACGGGACAGGCTCCAGGGTAAAAAGCCCTTTTCGTGGACCTTGCGCTCAATTCGGGCACTCGGCAGTCCTTTGGGCATCAGTAAATGCTCTGCCGCCTCTTCGACCGCCGCGATATGCGCGCCGCCGCCCTCGTGCTGATCTAGCTTTTCGGCAACCTGACGACACTTTTTAATGATGTGCTCTGCAGCCTCGGCCAGTTTCACCTCTTCGCCACGCACCCAGACCCGTTGGCCGTGGGTGCGTCCTTCGGTGGCGATGCGATGTTGGTTTTCCTCAAGCTGCACACATTCTTCGCTGCTGATGCGTGGGTTGTCAGACAGCGCGCAGGCCAGCAGGAAACAATCCAAGAAGCGAATGGTGCTGGTGCTAATCCCTGCAGGAGCCCAAGGATCAACGTCCAAGCAACGTACTTCCAGCCAGCTCACCCCACGATCGCGCAGCGCTTTGACCGGGCGCTCGCCAGGCTCTTGCAGCTGTTTGGGACGAATGACCGAGTAATATTCGTTTTCGATCTGCAGCAGATTCTGATTCAGCTGTTGCCACTGACCCTCAACTTGGGTTCCGAACTGCTCGTACTCCGGCCAGGGCTGGTGGACCGCTTTGGATAGGCTCTCAGCATAGGTATCGAGCGCGTTAAAGCAGATGCCTAGGGTTTGCTGGGCTTTGTTGTGATACCCCAGATCGCTCATGCGCAGGCTGGTGGCGCCGGATACGAGGCGCGTTGCGTTGCCACGTTCAGAGTCAGCGAAAAAGCTGCGATCCATCGCCGGGCTGGCACCAAACAACCACATCAGCATCCAGTAGTTGCGTCGGAATCCGCGCAGGGTCAAAAAGTAGCCGCGGTTACGAGCGGACTGTCCGTCCTCGATCCCGGTGATGTCCTGCCACGCAGCCTCGGGCAACGACCAATTGTAGTGGACGCCTGCGATGGTCTGCATGCGCCGGCCGTAGCGATGGGCCAGGCCCTGACGGTAGATGGTTTTCAGCCGGCCAATGTCCGAGTCGCCGTATTGGGCCAATGGGATATCGGTCTCTTCATCGGGTAGCCAGCAGGGCATTGAATTGGGCCACAACAGCTCGTCGCCCATGGCTTTGAGGGTTTCGCGTTGCATGTCCTCTAGGAATGCGACCGCCTCTTCTGGGGTCTCGCACAGCGGAGTGATGAACTCCATCAGGGACTCAGAGTAGTCGGTGGTGATGGCACCGTGGGTCGCGGCAGGCCCGAGCGCGGCGGGATGAGGCGTTTGGGCCAGCTTGCCCTCGGGGGTGACTCGTAGCGCTTCGCGCTCGATTCCGCGGCGCATACCGGCTAGCCAATGGTCATCGCGCAGGTCGAGTTTGTTGAACTGCTCAGAAGAAATTTTCATTATCGCTTGGCCTTACTAAAGGCCGCAGCCATGCTCGAGTTTTGCACCGTTTTGGACTTCCTGGCGATCGGCTCAGGTGCAGGTGCGGGACCTACAGCACTAAGACTGATTCTGTTGCGCTTACTATCCACTTCCATCACCCACACCTCAAGCGCGTCGCCGGTTTTAGCAACATCTGTGGGGTGTTTAACAAAGCCCCGGGCCAATTTAGAGATGTGGACCAGGCCATCTTGCTTGACGCCGATGTCTACAAAGGCACCAAAGTCGGTCACGTTGGTCACGATTCCAGGCAGTTTCATACCCACTTCCAGATCGCTGACTTTGCGAATGGCGGCGTCGAATTTGACCTGTTTGAATTCCGGACGCGGGTCCCGCCCGGGCTTGGCCAGCTCGCCAATAAGATCGTTGAGTGTCATCTCACCGGCATCGTAGCGACTGCGATCCAGCCGCTTTAGCTGATCACTTGAAGCCGGCAGGGACTGCACTGACAAGTCCCGCATAATCTGGGCTGCTAGAGCATAGGACTCGGGATGAACCGCACTGGCATCCAAGGGCTGATCGCCTGCGCGAATCCGAAGAAATCCGGCGCACTGCTCAAAAGCCTTGGGCCCTAGTCCGCGAACTGACAGCAGCTGTTGGCGCGAGGTGAATCCGCCTAGCTCGGTGCGCTTCGCTACGATCGCCTCTGCCAAGACCGGCCCGACACCGGCGACCTGTTGTAATAACTGGGTCGAGGCCGTGTTTAGATCTACGCCCACTTGGTTGACGCATCGCTCGACCACTTGCTCCAGTCGGGCCCCCAGTCGGTTTTGGTTGATGTCATGCTGGTACTGGCCAACGCCGAGGGCTTTGGGATCAATTTTGACCAGCTCGGCCAAGGGATCTTGCAGGCGACGGGCAATGCTGATGGCGCCGCGGTAGCTGACATCCAGATCTGGGAATTCTTTGCTGGCCAAAGGGGAGGCGCTGTAGACTGATGCGCCGGACTCGCTGACGCTGACGGCCAGTGTGGCTTCGCGCCCGACCAAGGCTTGCTCGACCAAATCTAGGGTCTCACGTCCGCCGGTGCCGTTACCCACGGCGATCAATTCAATCTGGTATTGGTCGATCCAGCGTTGGATTTGCGCAATGAACCCGCGCTCATCGCATTTGGGTTGCAGCGGAAACAGAGTCGCGTGAGCCAACAAATCGCCATTGGCATTAACCACGCAGCCTTTGACGCCGGTTCGGATGCCCGGATCCAGCCCAAGGGTTGGGCGGGTGCCGGCGGGTGCGGCCATCAACAAATCGTGCAGATTCTTTTGGAACACCACCAGGGCGTTGTCCTCGGCCTGCGTCCATAGCTGAGCCAGGCATTCGCTCTCGATCTGTGGCAGTAATTTGGTGCGCCACGCCCAGCGTACGCAGCCTTTTGCGAAAACGGTGTTGGGGGCTTGGGCCTGTTGCGCCAGGCTGGCCAAGATTTCACCCTCGCCAGATAAAGGCAGGATCGACAAGTTCAGCTCGCCGGCGTCGCGCCCACGAAACAGTGCCATCGCACGATGCGGCGGCAGCTTGCTCAGGGCCTCCGAGTAGTCTGCGTAGTCCTTGAATTTGCTGGTCTCGTCCAGCTCGCCCCGGCTGGTCACCTGTCCCTCGCGTCGCAGCAGCTTTCGAGTCCAGTCGCGCAAATCGGCGCGCACGGACAGGCGTTCGGCCCAGATGTCGCGGCACCCTTTCTCTAGGCCCTCGGCATCAAACTCCTCGCACACGAAAGCCGATTGATCGATGTCTTGCCCCTGCCATAGCGCCTCAGCTAGCGGCTCTAACCCGGCATCGATGGCCTTTTGCGCGCGGGTTTGGCGTTTGGGGCGGAAGGGCAGATACAGATCTTCAAGCTGAGTTCGGGTGTTGGCGGCCATCACGGCGGCTTTCAACTCATCGTTCAGCACATCTTGCTCGGTTAGGCTTTTAAGAATGCTGGTGCGGCGCTCTTCTAGCTCGCGAACCCGGGTCAGGGTGTCGGTCAGGTCTCGCAGTTGCTCGTCGCTGAGCCCGCCCGTGGCCTCTTTTCGATAGCGTGCGATGAATGGAACGGTCGAGCCGTCGGCCAGCAATTTCGCGGTGGCTTCAACCTGAGCCACGCGAATGCCTAGCTGCTGGGCCACGATGGCATGTAGATTCATTGCAGTTGGTCAGATCCGGGGGCAGGGGCATCGCTGGTCAACCAGCTCATGTCGGTTTGATCGTAGTGGTAGATCTTGCCGCAGAACTGACAATCCACGGCGATGGTGTCCTGTTCTTGCATCAGTGCAAGCAGATCATCCTTGCCCAGCGAGATCAGTGCGCGGGCGCTACGCTCGCGTGAGCAGGAGCAATGAAAACTCAGCTCGTGCCCGTCAAA
>CBFHLC010000059.1:0-11229 GCA_965656605.1 Litorivicinus sp.
CAATAGGCGCAGGTCGTGACCTTTGAATGTTCAGGAACGCCGTGTTCGATGACCGAGTTTTCCATCAGGGTGGCGGTGGGACAGGCCTGCACACAGGCACCGCAACTGACGCACTCAGAATCCATAAAGGCTTCGCCGCCGGCACTGACCTTAGAGTCAAAACCACGGCCATCAATGTTCAGCGCGAAGGTGCCTTGGACTTCGCCGCAGGCTCGTACGCAACGGCTGCACACAATGCATTTGGACGCATCAAAGGTGAAATAGGGGTTGGACGTGTCCTTGGGGGCTTCAAGATGGTTCTCGCCCTCAAAGCCGTAACGCACTTCGCGCAGGCCTACCGCGCCGGCCATGTCTTGCAGCTCGCAATCCCCGTTGGCGGGGCAGGTCAAACAATCTAAGGGGTGATCCGAGATATACAGCTCCATTACGTTGCGACGCAGTTTCGCGATGTCCTCGTCTTGGGTCGTGACGACCATGCCGTGCTCGACCGGAGTTGTGCAACTCGCTGGCATTCCGCGACGCCCTTCCACTTTGACTGCACATAGGCGACAAGAGCCGAAGGCTTCGAGGTTATCGCTGGCGCACAGTTTGGGTATGTTGATGTCGGCCAGAGCCGCGGCCCGCAAAATACTGGTGCCGGCCTGGACCCTCAGTGTCTGCCCGTCCACGACCAGTTCAACCATCTCGTCACTGACGACCGCGGGGGTTCCCAAGTCTTTGTCGTGGCGGGGATCAAAATGCTTAATCATGCGGGATTCTCCTGAAGGCCAAAGTCGGCCGCGAATTTGTTAACAGCGCTGCGTACCGGGAACGGCGTCATGCCGCCCATGGCACACAGCGATCCAAGCTCCATCGTGTCGCACAGATCATTAAGTAAGGTTAGGTTGGCTTGGCTGTCTTCGCCGGCGGTAATTTTGTCGATCACCTCGACCCCGCGCGTGCTACCAATTCGGCAGGGCGTGCACTTGCCGCAAGATTCGGCGGCGCAGAACTCCATGCTAAATCGGGCTTGCTCGGCCATGTTGGCGTGGCTGTCAAAGGCCACAATGCCGCCATGACCTAGAACCGCTGATTCCGCTGCGAACGCCTCGTAGTCCAAGGGCAGCTGGAACTCGTCAGGGCTTAGATACGCACCCAGTGGGCCACCGACTTGGACGGCTTTGATCGGCTGTCCTGTGGCGGTACCACCGCCGAACTCGTTCAGAACCCGATCTAAGCTGATGCCAAAGTCGATTTCGATCAATCCACCCTGGGCGATGTTGCCAGCCAGCTGTATCGGCAAGGTGCCGCGACTGCGGCCGAATCCGCATTGCTCGTAGGCTTGAGCGCCCTCGGCCAAGATGAAAGGCACGGCCGACAAGGACAACACGTTATTCACCACCGTTGGCTGGCCAAACAAGCCTTTGAGCGCAGGTAATGGGGGTTTGGAGCGGACCAAGCCGCGTTTGCCCTCGAGTGACTCAAGCAGGCTGGTTTCTTCGCCGCATATATACGCATCTGCCCCCAGGCGAACTTCCAAATCAAAGGCTTTGCCGGACTCTTGAATGTCTAGACCCAACCATCCGCTGGCGTAGCAGTTTTCAATCGCGCCCCGCAGGATTCGATCCGCCAGCGGGTATTCACGGCGCAGATAGATGTAGCCCTGAGTCGCGCCCACGGCCAATCCCGCGATGATCATGCCTTCGATCAGCTGGTAGGGATCGCACTCCATGACCAGGCGATCGGCAAAGGTGCCGCTGTCGCCTTCGTCTGCGTTACATACGATGTATTTCTGCTGGCCAGGGGCATCCAGTACGGTTTGCCATTTAATCCCAGTAGGAAAGGCAGCGCCCCCGCGTCCACGCAGGCCACTGTCTTTAACCGCACTGACAATCTCTTGCGGAGTCAGGGTTAGTGCGTTCTGTAAACCTTTGAAACCGTCCATTGCGCAATAGTCGTCCAGACTCAGCGGATCAATTTTGCCGATCCGGGCAAAAGTCAGCCGGTTTTGTTGGGCCAAGTAGGGTAGCTGCTCGATGTCGCCGAGGCGTTTAGGGTGGTCTTGCCCGGCCAATAGTGCTGGCGTGATGTCCTCTAGCTCGCAAGGACCGTAGGCGATCCGGCCTTGGTCGGTGTCGACTTCGATCAACGGCTCCAGCCAAAACAATCCGCGGGTGCCATTGCGTTTAATTCGCTGGGAGGGGTCCAGCTGCATGATCCGATCCGCCAGCTCATTGGCCCCTAGGCTGATGGCGGTGGTGTCGCAGGGCACATAAATCATTAGCGGATCTCCAGGGCTTGGGTGCGCAAACGCTCGATCAGTCGGTCAGCTTTTTCAGGTGTCACCCGGGCTTGCACTTGATCGTCGATTAACAGATTCGGGCCGCAGGCACAGTTACCTAGGCAGTAAACCGGCTCTAACGTGATTTCGTTGTCGGCGGTGGTTTGGTGATACTCCACCCCTAGGCTGGCTTTCAGGTGGCTTTCCAACTCGCGTGAGCCCCGAGCTTGGCAGGCCTCGGCCCGGCATACCTGAACGATGTGCGCACCGGCGGGACTGCGTCGGTAGTGATGATAGAAGCTGATCACACCCTCGACTTCGGCGCGACTGACTTGCAGGGCCTCGGCAATCACTGCAGTGGCGTTAACTGGGATGTAACCAAAGGCGTTTTGTACCGCATGCAAGACCGGCAGCATGGCCCCGGGAAGATCTTGGTGTGGCTCGATGGCCTGTTGGATCGCCTGATCGCTGATTGTCATGATGTGACCTGATGTTGTTATCGATTGAAGTCTAGCTTTTCGCCGCCGTGGTGCATGTGTCCACGCGTCATTCAAGTCGCACTGGGAACACTCAAGTTGCGGCCGTCAAAACGTGCGTCGAACGCCAGCTTCACAAAGGCCTGTGCGCTGCGGTTGGGTTTGGATTGGGTGTGCAGCTTTAAGTAGCGCCAAATGGTGGGCGCCAAGGGAATGAAATGCAGGTTCGGATGTTGGCGTACCGCCAGTTGCGGCAATACGGTGATGCTGTTGTCTTGTTGTACCAAGCTGAGTAACGAGGCGGTGTTGAATACCCGAGTGTCGGCCACCGCATCGATTTGCCGCAGCACCTCATGCTGGCTTCGTTGGCACAGCTGATTCGACAGCAAGGGGTAGGCTTGCGCGTCGTCCAAGTGCAGCTGCCCCGTTTCAGACAGCGGATGATGCCGCGCCATCACCCAGCCCAATTGATCCTGAATCCAGGGTGAATCGATATTTTCCTCGTGCGAGCGCACCACGACGTCCAAGCGTTGCGAATTGAGCGCGTCCTGCAAAGTCTCAGAATCCATGTCGCGGATTTCTAAATGGACGTGGGGTTGTTGTTGGCGGTATTCGCCAATCAGCGCCGGTAGCAGATGTTGCATAGCTGAGGGCACTGCCCCGATTCGAAGCGTGTGTCCTTGAGCACCGACGTAGTCCTGAATTCGATGAACGCTGGCATCGAAGTTGGCCAGGTTGCGCCGAGCCTCGCGCAATACTAGGCGCCCCAGCTCACTGAGCTGGTTTTTCCGATCCGACTCAAACAGACGACCACCCAGCTCTTTCTCGAGCTGACGCAAGGACATGGATACACCGCTAGGCGTTTTGCCTAGCTGTTGAGCGGCTCTCACCAAGCTGCCCGAGTCCGCCACTTCGGCAAATATTCGCCACTGCTCTAGTTTCACTTTTTCTGTAATTGATTAACTAAAATAGATTTTGACTGTATCTGGACCCAAAACCATACTCAAGGAAATAACAGAGGATCTGAGATGCACAAGAATTTCATTTCTGGTGAATGGATGGCCGGCGACCACGCAATCGATAACATCAACCCGTCGGATACTCGGGATATCATTGGCCAGTACGCTCAAGCGAGTTCCGATGACTTGGCGCGTGCCTTCGAGGCGGCCAAAACGGCGCAGGCCCAGTGGGCGAAGGTCGGTCTAGAGGCGCGTTACAACGCATTGATGGCGATCGGCAATGAAATGATGGCGCGCAGCGCAGAGCTCGGAGAGCTGCTGTCTCGTGAAGAGGGCAAGCCACTGGCCGAAGGCAAGGGCGAGGTCTACCGAGCCGGTCAGTTCTTTACCTATTACGCCGCGGAAACTCTGCGTCAGATGGGCGATACCGCCGACTCAACCCGTCCCAATATCGAAGTGGATGTGCGACGTGAAGCCGTCGGGGTTGTGGCGATTGTATCGCCATGGAACTTCCCGACCGCAACGGCCAGCTGGAAAATTGCACCGGCTTTGGCGTTTGGCAATGCCGTGATTTGGAAGCCAGCCAACCAAACGCCGGCGTCTGCGGTTGCGCTGACCGAGATTATTGCAAAACAAGATCTGCCGGCCGGTTTATTCCAATTGGTGATGGGGTCGGGTTCGACCATCGGTCAGCAAATTATCGAAAGCCCACATATCAATGCAGTGAGCTTTACCGGGTCGGTCGAGGTGGGGCGCTCAGTCGCTGCTGCAGCGGTCCAAAACTTCACCAAAATCCAGCTTGAGATGGGCTCTAAAAACGCTTTGGCCGTCATGGATGATGCCGATGTTGATTTGGCGGTGAATCTGGCGCTGGGTGGGGCGTTTGGTGGCACGGGTCAAAAGTGCACGGCCTCATCACGTTTGGTGGTTCACAGTGCGGTTCATGATGAGTTCGTCAGCAAGCTTTCAGCGGCCACCGATGCAATGGTGGTCGGGCATGCTTTAGAGGCCGGCACTCAACTGGGTCCCGTGGTGTCTGAGCAGCAACTGCTGAGCAACCTTGAATACGTTCAGACGGGTCTGGCAGAGGGCGCCGAATTAGTCTGCGGCGGGACTCGGATTGATGGGCCTGCACCGGGCTACTACATGCGCCCTGGCCTGTTCGTGGGCACCCGCAACGACATGCGCATCAACCGTGAAGAGATGTTTGCGCCCCTGGCGGCCGTGATCAAAGTCGACAGCTTTGAAGAAGCGTTGTCGGTGGTCAATGACACCGAGTTTGGCTTGACCAGCGGCATCGTCACCAACAGTTTGGCCCGTGCGACCCACTTCCGACGCAATGCGCAAACCGGGTGCGTCATGGTCAACCTGCCAACGGCGGGTACTGACTATCACGTGCCCTTTGGCGGCCGCGGTATTAGCAGCTACGGCTCACGCGAGCAGGGCAAATACGCTGAAGAGTTTTACACCACGGTGAAAACGGCCTACATCAGCTCCGGGATGCCTTTGTAATGCGGATCGACGCCCTTCAATACTGCAACTGGTCGCCCGAGATCTTTCGTCAGATGCGCGAAGGGCAGGTCGATGCGGTGCACGTAACGATCGCCTATCATGAAAACTTCCGCGAAATGGTCGCGCAGATCGAGCAGTGGAACCTGATGTTTGAGCGCTACCCGGATTTGATTGTTCAGGGCTTTAGTGCGGCCTGCATTGATAGCGCCCGAGCCAGTAATCGAACCGCGATTTTCTTTGGTTTTCAAAACCCCAGTCCGATCGAGGACGACATCGGGTTGGTCGAAATTGTTCATCGTCTGGGTGTTCGCTTTATGCAGCTGAGCTACAACAACCAGTCCTTGTTGGCGACGGGTTGTTACGAGGCAGAAGACCCCGGGATTACCCGTATGGGTCGTCAGGTCATCAAAGAAATGAATCGGGTAGGGCTGGTGGTGGATATGTCCCATAGCGCCGAGCGCTCAACACTCGAGGCGATTGAGATCTCGGAGCGTCCTATCGCGATCACCCACGCCAATCCCGCGTTTTGGGAGCCTGCACTGCGCAACAAATCAGACGCGGTGCTGCAAGCCTTGGGTCAGTCCGGCGGGATGTTGGGGTTCTCGATGTACCCCCACCACCTAAAGGGTAAAGGCGACTGCACCTTGCAGAGCTTTTGCGAAATGGTGGCGCGCACCGCCGACTTGATGGGGGTCGATCATATCGGATTGGGATCGGATTTGTGCCAAGACCAGCCTGATTCGGTGGTTGAGTGGATGCGCGTTGGGCGTTGGACCAAACAAATCGATTATGGCGAGGGCTCCAAATCACTCCCCGGATTCCCGACCCAGCCTGAGTGGTTCGAAGACAACCGCCACTTTGGCCATGTTGAGCAGGGTTTACGCGATGTCGGATTCGATGCGCGCGATGTTGAAAAGATCATGGGTGGTAATTGGTACCGCTTTTTTGAACAGGGTTTTTCTTTGCAGAGGTGACCTATGCAACAGGCGTCAAACAATAATAAAGCGCTAACACTAAGAAACGCCGAGCAGGTGATGCGATTGGCTCGAATGGGGTCATTTCACGCATCGCGGCTTTCGTTCATGCGAATTTTGCTACGTCGATTGCAGTCAGAAAATTGGAGCTTTCAGCGTTCAGTTTGGCGGATGAGCGATTCTGGCGAAGGCGTCGCCGTCTACCAAGCGCAGGGTCCTGAACGGGTCTACTCATTGGTCGCCTTTGGCCATGATCTACCCGATCAGATGCGCTCAGATCGAGTTATCGCCCAGGCCTGGGACGCCACCTTCACATTGTTTGATGGCGTGCCCAGCGAAGCAGATCTTGAACGGCTCCAAGCCAACGTGCCGGTTCAGGAAGCCGGGCGCGTCAGCGAATCAGAGATCGCGTTGTCCCGAGCTAACCGCAGCGTCCGTCTATGGGATCACGTGGTCTCGCGCTTGGCAAAAGGGCAGCAGCCCGATGTGGCCGAGCTAGACTCGGTCGGCTATTTGATGCGTACCACAGCAGTTTATGGGTCTGGGAAGTTCGGTGCTGCAGACCGTGAAGTCATCGCGGATCGTCCCGAATTTGCCGCGCCGTTCCAGGCCGAAATGCTCAGCGTATTGATGATTCGTCAATTCGCCAGGGATTGGGTCGAGCACTGTGCTCAGACTCAAGGCGGCGCGCAGGCGGTCAAGATGGATGATCAGCTGGCCACTCGATTGGGCATCGGAAACTCGACCGGCTTGGGCATGGCGCCTTTTTTACTGAATCACCCGGTGTTGTTGAATAATTGGATTTTGGCTCGCGAAACGGCGATCGCTGAGGTCTGTGCGTTGGATGGTGTAACGGCCAACGCCTGGGCTCAGGTTCAGTTGCTGCTCAGCCGCCAAAGAGCAGAATTGGAGTATTGGCCGGACTCGCATCCGATTATTCAGCAACGCCTTCCTCGCTTGGCCCAGGATTTGGCTGCGGTTGAGCAATGGATGTGGCACAACCGCCGGGACTGGCAAGCCTTGTTGGACTTCACGCAACGGGCTTGCGAGTTGGAAGCTCAAGAGTTACTTGCCTCACTGATCCTAGAACCCTACCCACAGATTGACCGACTGGCCGATAGCATGGCGGCTGACGAGGCCAACCTGCCAGCGATTGATGGCAGCCGCTCGATCAGCGACACCTGCCAGCAAATCGAGCAGCGCTACCAGTGGGCATTGGATATTGACTGGAGTGCTCCCGAGGCACAGTCTCATTTGTGGTACGTGTCTGAAGAGAAATTAGAGCCGCGACTGGCGATTCGCCAAGAGGAGCCGCTTGACGCCTACGAGCAGCCGTTGGCACCGGGACGGGACCTGGCCTTTGCATACCGTGATTTGAAGCAATTCATGGGTGCAACATTGGCCGAGTTTTTGTTGTCCCACCCCCAACACCGTGGCGCAATTCAGCGGCTACAGTGGTTACAAGCCGCCCCGTATGGAGAAATCGTCGATAACACCACTGGGCATGGCCTGATGCCGATCGATCTGCTGCGCTGCAAGCTGTCGTTTTTTGGTGCCAGCCGCTTTGATCCCCGTTCGGATCGTTGGGTGCGGATTTGCATGTACCGCAACGGTCCGTATTTGGATCAGGTCAATCAAGTCAGTGATCAGTGGGTGTACGGTCTGTGAGTCACTCACTCAACGAGTTCCAAGCGCTGGTCAAGAAGGCGGTGCACGGGGCCGGTTTGGAGTGGGGTGTTGCTTCTGAGGTGGCTCGGGCCGCGAAGTTGCAAGCCCAGCAAGGTGAGTATCCAGTGCAGTCGCTGCTTGAGTGCTTGCAATTTCACCATCAGCACGGTGCGCAGGCTGGAGCGCCTGCGGCCTTATCGGATGTCTGGTGTGGTGCTCAAGGGGTGCTGAGTCCGCTGATCACGGGTTTGTGTCTGTGCGATTGTGCCCGCGCATTGCCCAGCCATATGGAAGGGGTCATGTATCCGGAGCTGCTGTCCGGATTTGTAGCGTTGGTGAACGCTCAGCGCTCACAGCCATTGGATTTGGATATACAGGATGGCGTCGTGTCATTGACTCAAGCCGGCGCACGGACTGTCGAGCGCAACACGCGGATTCACCTAGCAACGCCTGAGTTGCTAGCACTCGAGCAATGGGCCCATCGGACTTATGCGCCCGCTACTGAAGCGTCACGCGCGGCTGGTGCCGGCTCGGGTCTATCGGATAACGATTAGACGAAGTCGCCCGGCATTCGGGCAAGATCCATCATCCCAACATCAACGCCCGTTTGGTTAAGCAGCGTCGTGATTTGACTCGGTGGTGGGGGGCATGGTTAAACCCGCGGTTCTAACGATCCAGCAGGGTGAAGTGGTGTTTTCAGCGCACTTGAGAGCCTCGACTCAGGCAAATACGGGGGCGCTTGGGTTAGTCCCGCTGGAAGCAGCAGCACGAAGAGTAAGTTTTTCATGTCACCAGTGTAGTCTGGCCATCACGGTCAAGTATTTCGACTGGGACCGGTTTATGCTCTCGACATGTTCTCAGATCACTTCAATTTACTGTCTTTTATGGCGGTCATTACCTTGCTGACGATATCCCCCGGTGCCGATACGGTGATGACGATTCGTAATACGCTGCGGGGTGGCCGTTTGGATGGCTGGTTTACAACGCTGGCTATCTGCAGCGGCCTATTTGTTCATGCCAGTGCTTCGGCGTTGGGGGTGGCGGCTTTGCTGCAGGCGTCCCCAGACGCGTTTGAGTGGTTGCAGTGGGCCGGCGCTGCGTATTTGGCGTGGTTGGGTTACCAAAGTCTGCATGCAAGCTTTCAGAGTTACGACACTGAGCAAGTCAGTGGTGCTCAAGGCCAGCTGGTGATCGGCCGATCTTTGCGTGAGGGTTTTTTATCCAACGTACTCAATCCAAAGACGATGGTGGTTTACCTGGCGTTATTGCCTCAGTTTATCGACCCGCGCGCGGCTTGGGTTCAGTCGATGGTGTTGGCGGGGTTACATTTTGCACTCTCGGTGGTGTGGCTAGGTGCGATTGTTCTACTCGTTCAAAAGGCCAGACGTTGGCTCGTATCTGAGTCGATTCGGGGATGGGTAGACCGAGTAGTCGGCATCAGTCTGCTGGCACTGGCATGGGCGCTGATCGGATAACTTAGGTCGCACCGCGCAAATATTTAGGTATTTGCTTTGTTAATATCTGGAATAGGCAAGTTTGATTGGTGTGCTCTGTGCGCCTCTGCGAATCTTTAATCCAGTAATTAACCAACGGAGCAGTATCCATGAGCAACATCATCCAGCACTACATCAATGGACAGCGCGTGGCCGGCGAATCCCAGCGTCACCAGAGCGTAACCAACCCGGCGACCGGTGCGGTAACTGGGCAGGTAGTGTTGGCCGAGGTGGCCGATGTCGATACGGCTGTTGCCGCTGCGCAAAATGCGTTCCCGGCCTGGGCCAATATGCCGCCGATTCGTCGCGCACGTTTGATGAATAACTTTTTGGCGTTGGTCCGCGAGAACAAAGATGCACTGGCCGAGGCCATCACCAAAGAGCACGGCAAGGTGTTTACCGATGCCTGTGGCGAGGTCGAGCGCGGCATCGATATTATTGAGTTTGCCTGTGGAATGCCTCAATTGTTGAAGGGTGATTACACCGAGCAGGTCAGTACTGGCATCGATAACTGGACTGTGCGCCAGCCATTGGGTGTCGTGGCAGGTATCACACCGTTCAACTTCCCAGTCATGGTGCCGATGTGGATGTTCCCAGTCGCGCTAGCAGCGGGTAACACCTTCATCCTAAAGCCGTCTCCTACCGATCCGACACCTGCCCTGTTGTATGCGGATTTGATCAAGCAGGCGGGCTTCCCCGACGGCGTATTTAACGTCGTTCAAGGCGACAAAGTGGCCGTCGATGCTCTGATCGATCATCCGGATGTTAAAGCGATTTCCTTCGTAGGCTCGACGCCGATTGCTAATGCGATTTACGAGCGCGGTGCAAAACAGGGCAAGCGAGTGCAGGCACTGGGCGGAGCCAAGAATCACATGATGGTGATGCCCGACGCCGATCTAGAAAAGACGGTGGATGCGTTGATTGGCGCGGCGTACGGGTCTGCAGGCGAGCGTTGCATGGCGATTTCGGTGGCCGTGTTAGTGGGCGATGTTGCAGACAAAATTGTGCCGATGTTGGCCCAGCGATGCCGCGAGTTAAACATCACTGACGGCATGGATCTGAAAGCTGAAATGGGCCCGATTGTAACGGCGGCTGCGCGCGATCGGATTGCGGGCTATATCGAGGCCGGTGCTGCCGAGGGCGCTGATTTGCTGGTGGATGGTCGTGGATTCACGGTTCCCGGCCAGGAACAGGGTTTCTGGTTGGGCGGCACTCTGTTCGACAATGTCACTCCCAGCATGAAGATCTACCTGGAGGAAATTTTCGGACCGGTTCTGGCTTGTGTGCGTGTCGACACTTTCGCCGAGGGCTTGCAGCTGATCAACGATCATGAATTCGGCAATGGCGTATCGCTATTCACCCGCGACGGTAACGTGGCCCGTGAATTCCAACGTCAGGTTCAGGTCGGCATGGTCGGCATTAACGTGCCAATTCCCGTGCCTATGGCATGGCAGGGCTTTGGGGGCTGGAAGCGCAGCTTGTTTGGTGACATGCATGCCTATGGTGAAGAGGGCGTACGTTTTTACACCAAGCAGAAGTCGGTCATGCAGCGTTGGCCCGAGAGCATCGAGAAGGGGGCTGAGTTCGTCATGCCCACCGCCAAATAGGAGCTCGAGTCATGTCCTTGGATCAGTTTGATTACATCGTAATCGGAGCGGGCTCGGCAGGATGCCTGATGGCCAATCGGTTGAGTGCCGACCCTAGTCATCGAGTGTTACTGCTCGAGGCCGGCCGCAAGGACAATTACCACTGGATACACATCCCCGTGGGTTATCTGTACTGCATTGGTAATCCGCGCACCGATTGGCTGTTTAAAACCCAGCCGGATGCGGGACTCAACGGGCGGCAACTGCTCTATCCACGGGGTAAAACCCTGGGAGGGTGCTC
>CBFHLC010000060.1:0-10827 GCA_965656605.1 Litorivicinus sp.
GCGGTTTCGACCAAACTGATGCCGTTGGCCGCATTACGCTGTGCCACCTGTAATCCGGATGCCTGCGCGGTCAGACGGCTGGCAATGGCCATGCCGGCAGCATCGTCTGCAGCGCTGTTAATACGAGTGCCCGAGGACAAGCGCTCAAAGCTGGTCTGCAAGTTTGATTGCGAGCTAATCAGGCTACGTTGCGCTGACAGGCTTGCGGTGTTGGTACCGATATAAAGTGCCATGGTGTTTCCCTCTGCGTTCAAGCCGCTTGGGCTTTTACGTCAATAGTTGGATGACTTAAGGGGTATCGGCTTGGGGTACTAGAAACTAAGACCCAAGTTTCCACAATGAGAAGTCGCTCACAAAAAAGGCCGCGATATACGCGGCCCCTGTGGCTGGTTTGAAGTTTACTGAAGCAGTGCCAAAACCGACTGCGTGCTCTGGTTCGCCTGCGCCAGCACCGAGGTGCCTGCCTGCTGCAGGATCTGGTTCTTGGCCAGCTCTGCCGATTCACGGGCAAAATCAGTGTCCATGATTCGACCCGCCGCCGTGGTGACCCCTTGCTCCATCGCCGCTAGGTTTTCGATGGCCGACTGGAAGGTATTGGACATCGCACCGAACTGAGCCCGCTCGGTATTCACAATGCTGATCAGATCATCGACCCGACCCGCGCTGTTCACGTAAACGTTGGTGCCCGAGGTATCCGCCGTTAGCGACAAGCGCACATTGCCCGCGGCACCAAAGTCCAGATCCACCAGCTTTGAAGCACCCAGTGCGGTGTCATAGGCGGCGGTAGTGTCATTGTTCGCCGGCACGTCAGCGCCGGTGGTTTGCAAGCGCACCGGCACCGTTGTACCCGACGCATCGATGGCGATATTGACCTCGGCATTCACCAGGTCAACGCCGGCATCGACGGAAAATAATGAAATACCTGCGAAGTTGCTGTTGTCCTGAATTCGTTCAAGCTCTTCGCTGATGTCGGTCAATTCCGCACTGATGGCGGTCTTGTCGGTCGCACTTAGCGTGCCGTCCGATCCCTGCAAGATCAGATCACGCGCTCGGGTCAACAAATCGACCATGGTGCCCATGGCAGCATCTGCGGTTTCCACCAAGCTGATGCCGTTGGCAGCGTTGCGCTGGGCCACCTCCAGACCCGAGGCTTGCGCCTGCAATCTGCTGGCAATCGCCAGGCCTGCGGCATCGTCAGCAGCACTGTTGATGCGGCTACCTGATGACAAGCGTTCAAAGCTAGTTTGAAGGTTGGTTTGAGAGCTGATCAGACTGCGTTGAGCTGACAGGCTTGCGGAGTTAGTTCCGATATAAAGCGCCATAATGATTCCCCTCTGCGTTCAAGCCCATTTGGCTTTTACGGCAATAGATTGATGACCCTACTGTTGTCGGCTTGGGGTACCAGAATCTAAGACCCCAGTACTAAAAACGTGAGCCAGTTCACAGCGCAATTTCCGGACGAAAAAAAGCCGCACAAGGCGGCTAAAACAAGAGGGATGAAGCGCTTACTGAAGTAATGACAAGACGGATTGGGTACTCTGATTGGCCTGCGCCAAAATCGAGGTACCCGCCTGTTGAAGGATCTGGTTTTTGGCCAATTCCGCTGATTCGCGCGCAAAGTCGGTATCCATGATTCGCCCGGCGGCCGCGGTAACTCCCTGCTCCATGGCAGCCAAGTTCTCGATCGCAGACTGGAAGGTGTTCGCCAGCGCACCAAACTCCGCCCGCTGGGCGTTGACTGTGCTGATTAGGGTATCCAAGTCACCAATAGTGGTGACGCCAGCACCGGTCGTGAATGTGCCCGCTGCGGTGTAGCTAGCATCCTGACCCCACTGATCCAATCCCGCGTAATCATCATCGGTCGCAAACTCACCTTGCGCGGTAAGGCTGATGTAGTTCGCGCCGTATTCAACATCACTGATCGCGCCATCGCTTTGCGAGCTACCTCGAGTCACCTCGACGCCAAAGCGCAGACTGTCAAAGGCCGACACCAACGCCACAGCGATCTTGGTGCCCGAGGCATCTACGCCTAGGGAAACACCACTGGTACCGGTTCCACCCAAGCCGATTTCATCGATCGTGCCGCCAGGGTTGGTCTGAATGCCGTTCAGCAAATCAACGCCTGCAAAAGTGGTTTTGGTGCGAATCCGTTCTAGCTCTACACCGATGTCATAGACCTCGGCTTCGATCGCAGTCTTGTCATTGGCGCTGAGCGTTCCGTCGCTGTACTGCAACTTTAGATCTCGAGCTCGCGTCAACAGATCCACCATGGTGCCCAAGGCGGCATCGGCGGTTTCCACCAGGCTGATGCCGTTCGCCGCATTTCGCTGGGCAACTTCAAGCCCCGAGGCTTGAGCCTGCAAGCGGCTGGCAATCGCCATGCCGGCGGCATCATCCCCAGCGCTGTTGATCCGGCTGCCCGAGGACAAGCGCTCGAAACTGGTCTGCAGATTGGATTGCGATGATAGCAAGCTGCGTTGGGCTGACAGACTTGCGGTGTTGGTTCCAATGGTAAGTGCCATGTGCGGTTCCTCTTTTGCGTTCAAGCCCGTTTGGCTATTACGACAACAAGTTGGTGACCTAAGGGCTTTCGGCTATTGGGTACTAGAGCGTGAGACCCTCCTGTGTAAACTGCGATCAGGTTCACATTAATGCTGGAGATCACCATGAGCACCTTTGACGAAGACCTATTCCAAAAAGGCTTAGCCCAACGCAAAGCCACCATGGGCGCAGATTATGTCGACAAAAACCTAGCCGCGGCAGACGACTTCACCCGCCCTTTCCAAGAGGCGATGACCGCTTGGGCCTGGGGATTTGGATGGGGCGACGATGCAATTGATCCGAAAACTCGATCCATGATGAATCTGGCGATGATCGGTGCCTTAGGCAAAATGACCGAGTGGGAAGGGCACTGCAAAGGCGCCATCAACAACGGTTGCAGCGTCGAAGAAATCCGCGCCTGCATCCACGTCGTCGGTATCTATTGCGGTGCTCCGCAAGCGCTGGAGTGTTTCCGCAGCGCCCGCAAAGTGCTGCAAGCCGAGGGGCTGATCTAGCCAAAATTGGCTAATTGCTCCGAAATTGGGCAGACTGTTGGCATCGAAGTAATAAAGGAGCTCGGTATGAGCGCCAATAAAACACAGATGCCGACCGGCAATATCCCTAAGCGCAACAACCAAAGCGGAGCAATCCAAGGTTGGCTGAGTTTAGGCATGGGGCTCGTCCTAACCTCTGGATTGTTCATCTTTAGCTAAACCACCCCAGTCATGGCCATTGGAATCTTTGACAGTGGCCTAGGTGGCCTCAGCATTCTGCAGGCAGCGCAGTCCGCGTTGCCTGACCAGCACTTTATCTATTACGGCGACAACGCTCACGCACCCTACGGGACTCGCGAGGCGGCCGACATCATCCAACGCACGCGTCTGGCGACCCAATATCTGTGGGACAACGGCTGTGATCTGGTGATTTTGGCCTGCAACACGGCCTCGGCGATTGCCCTGCGTCCAATTCAGGAATCCGGCGTCCCTGATGGCAAGCGAGTCTTGGGCGTATTCGTCCCCATGATCGAGGCACTATCCGGACGCGACTGGGGCGATCGATCCGCCGCGACCCCGCTGGATCAATCCCAAGTCGCCCTGTTCGCCACCCCAGCCACGGTCGCCAGCCAGGCCTTTCCGCGGGAATTGGCATTGCGTGCCCAGGGCGTTCAGGTCCAAGCGCAAGCCTGCACTGGACTGGTCGACGCCATTGAAGAGAACAACGGGCCGCTGATTCAGCAGCTGGTGGAGTTTCATGTCGAGCAGTTGCTGCAGGCGATGCCTGCCCCCAACGCGGCGGTTTTGGGTTGTACTCACTACCCTCTGATTCAGGCTCAGTTTGAACAGGCCTTGGGTCCGGAGGTGCGAATTATCAGCCAGCCCTCGCTGGTGGCCGAAAGCCTTCACGACTACTTACAGCGACACCCCCAGATGCAAGGCGCTCCTACCAGCGCCTTTTTAACCACCGGACACGCCGAGCGTGTGTCCGAGCAGGCCAGCCGTTTTATGGGCCGCGCACTTACCTTCAAAGGAATCTGAATGAACATTTGGGTCGATGCCGATGCCTGTCCCGTTCCGGTCAAAAACATCATCTTTAAGGCAGCCGAACGGTTACAGATTCCCACGACCCTGCTGGCCAATCACCCGATTAGCACACCCCCATCCAAGGTGATCAAAAGCAAGCAGGTTCAAGCAGGATTCGATGTGGCGGATAACGAGATCCTGGCGCTGATGAGCGCCGGTGACGTGATCGTGACTCAAGACGTACCGCTGGCCGCCGAGATCGTCGCCAAGGGCGGTGTAGCCATCAACCCCCGCGGCACCCTGTACACCCCAGACAACATGCACGAGCATCTGGTACGACGCAATCGAGCTGAGGAGATGCGTGCCATGGGCTTTCAGGGTTCAGGTGCCGAGCCCTTTGGCAAGAAACACGCCCAAGCCTTTGCCAACAGCTTTGACAAAGTGCTGGCGCAGGGCAGTCGTTAGACCCGCATCGCGACTACGCGTGTGACGTAGCCCTCGCCGTCGTGACGTCCCTCATTCAGCCAGGTCAGCCCAGACTGGGCTTCGATAATTTTCAGGCCATCCAAGTCAGCCACAATAGTCTGGACGTCGTACAGCAACTCCACGTTGCCTGGACCGCCTGACGTTCGCCCTAACTGTTTGGGGTGAAAAGCCTCTAGCACAAATACGCCACCGGGCTTGAGCGCCGCAGCACAGGCCGTATGGGTTTTGGCGCGCAGATCCCTGGGGAAGTGAGCGTAGATTGAGGCAATCACGTCAACCGAGTCTGGCTGAGGCTGCCACTCATTCAAATCGGCATGCAGCGCATTCAACTCGACGCCTTTTTGCTGGGCCAGTTTAGCCGCTTTGGCCACGCCCACTTCAGAGGCATCGACACTGGTGGTCTGCAAACCCAACGAGGCCAAATAGACCCCATTACGACCCTCACCATCCGCAATCGCCAGGGCCGTCCCTGCGGTGGGTAGGCGGTGACGGTTCATCCTCAGCCACTCGTTGGGCTGGGTGCCGTAAAAGTAGCCATCACAGTCGTATTTCTGGTTCCACATGGGTGCACTCCTAATCTGGCTGGCCAGTCTAAGGCAAATCAAACCACAGTGCGGTCAGCGGCTCGCTGGCCGTCACGCTCATGGCCTCGCCCGGCTCAAGGCCAATCGCATCACCTGGGGCCAACTCACCATAGGACGTTTCCGCCTGACCCTTAACCACGTGCAGATAACCGTGCTGATCCGGGCGTCCCAGATCAATGCTCTCGCCTGTATCGAGCACTAACTGCGATAACGCTGCATCGGCGTTGATGTCGACCGCGGTATCGCTGCCGCCGGGCATGACGATCGGCGTAAGCACGTCTGTTTGTGTGATGGTCTTTTGCTCGTAACGCGGCGCAATGCCTGCTCTCTTCGGCAACACCCAGATCTGTAAGAAGTTAACCAGGTTTTTATCCGAGGCGTTGAACTCAGAATGCTGGATCCCGGTGCCTGCACTCATGATCTGAATATCGCCGGCCGGAATGGTTTCTACATTGCCTTCGCTGTCTTTGTGGGCCAACTCGCCATCAATCACGTAGCTGATGATTTCCATGTCCTGATGGCCGTGGGTGCCAAAGCCCATGCCCGGCTGCACGATGTCGTCGTTAATGACGCGAAGGTTCGAGAAACCCATGTGCGCCGGATCGTAGTAGTTGGCAAATGAAAAGCTGTGATGGCTGTTCAACCAGCCGTGATCGGCGTGGCCGCGCTCGGCCGCTTTGCGGATATACATAGCAATCTCCAAATTTGATATCGACACTGTATCGGTGCCGCGCGGGCTGAAAAACGCCTCGCTTAGCATCAGATTGATGAGCAAATGGATGCAATCCGGTTGAATGCGCCTACTAAAGGGAGTTCAATTCGTTAAACGACATTAAAAGAGCCCGCCCATGGACGCTTTGGCGCAAGCCATCATCCTGATCATTACCCTGGATCCCGACCTGTTCGAGATTCTATGGCTATCGATTCGAGTCAGCTTAATTGCGCTGCTGATTGCCACCGCGATCGCGTTGCCACTGGGTACGTACTTAGCGATCAATCGGTTCCCTGGCCGCCAAATCGTTATCACCATCATCAATTCCTTGATGGGAATGCCCCCCGTTGTGGTGGGCTTGATGGTGTATTTGATGCTATCTCGTTCGGGACCGTTCGGTTGGCTCGGGCTTTTGTACACGCCGACCGCCATGATCATTGCTCAAGTCGTACTGATTACACCGATCATCATCGCACTCTCGACGCAGGTGATCGAAGACTTGGTATCCGAGTACGCCGACACCTTTCAATCGCTGCAAGTATTTGGCTGGGACGCGATTAAAGCCTATTTATTCGATGCTCGATTTTCTTTAACCACCTGCGTGCTGGCGGGGTTTGGTCGTGCAATTGCCGAGGTCGGAGCAGTGATCATCGTTGGCGGCAACATCGATCACCTGACACGCGTCATGACCACCGCCATCGCTCTAGAAACGTCACGCGGCAACCTTGAACTGGCACTGGCCTTGGGGGCTATTTTGCTGTTCGTATCGCTAACCGTGACGGCGATAGTTGAGGCCATCAAGAGCTTTGCTAAGCGTCGCCAGTATGTCTAATCCTCTGCTGCCACTGCACATATCCGGCCTTAGCCTGAGCAAGGGCGAGCGCACCCTTCTGGATCAGTTGGCTCTGACGATTCACGCAAGCGGCATTACCGCAATTCTGGGCCCCAATGGTGCAGGCAAAAGCTTGTTGCTGCGCTGCATTCACGGACTGATCAAGCCGGATCACGGCAGCATCCAACTGGGCCAAATGGGCATTAACGAGTCTCGGACATTGCAGTCCATGGTGTTTCAGCACCCGGTGCTGCTGCGCCGTACGGTGATTCAGAATCTACAGTTTGCGGCGCCCAAGTGCCCACAGGATCTGCTACTTGAGGCCCTGGATTCGGTCAACCTGCTCGACCGGCTCGACTCCCCTGCACGCATGTTGTCCGGTGGCGAGCAACAGCGACTGGCCCTGGCGCGGGCACTGTTGAATGATCCCCAGCTGTTATTGCTGGACGAAGCGACCGCCAGTCTAGACCCGGCATCGGTGCATCTCATTGAGTCCCTAGTGCTTAAGGTCCGAGCACGCGGGACTAAAGTTATCTTGGTTAGCCATGATCAAGGTCAAGCCAGACGCTTGGCTGATGAGGTAGTCTTTATGGCCCGCGGGCAGGTACTAGAGTACACGCCCGCTGATATGTTTTTTAAATCCCCACAGACCGCCCAAGCCAAAGCCTACTTGGCGGGCGAGCTTTTTTTATAAGGAAGGCACCATGAAAAAACTGACCCTAGCAGCCATTACGGCCATCAGCACACCGGTTCTGGCCGACGCGATTATCGTGCAGTCAACCACCTCGACCAAGAACAGTGGACTGTATGACTACCTGCTACCGATTCTGGAAGAGCAAACCGGGATCATGGTCAATGTCGTGGCGGTTGGCACCGGACAGGCCATCAAAAACGCCATGCGCTGCGATGGAGATGTGCTGCTGGTGCACGCCAAGGCGGCCGAAGAGAAATTCGTCGCCGAAGGCTATGGTCTGCGTCGTCACGATCTGATGTACAACGACTTTGTCTTTATCGGTCCGGCCACCGACCCTGCGGGCCTCAAAGACGCCTTGAGCGCCGCTGACGCGTTAAAGCGCATTACGCAGAGTGGCGAAAAATTTGCCTCGCGGGGTGATGACTCTGGCACCCACAAAAAAGAGCTAGCGCTGTGGAAGAACGCGGGCATCAACCCCGATCTAGGTTCCGGCGATTGGTATCTAGAAACCGGCAGCGGCATGGGTGCGACGTTAAATACGGGCGTTGGTCTGGGCGCCTACGTGATGACTGACCGCGCTACTTGGATGACCTTTGGCAACAAGCAGGATTCTGAATTGGTATTCGAGGGCGACCCTTTGCTGTTCAATCAGTATGGCGTCATTCCGGTTAACCCCGAGAAATGCCCCAAGGTGAAATCAGAGGCGGCAGAGACCTTTACCAACTGGGTGATCTCAGACGCTGGACAGGCTGCGATCGCTGCCTACCAGTTGAACGGAAAGCCGCTGTTCTTTCCTAACGCTAACTAAGCCAGACGAACCCGGTAGCGAATCACGCCCTGGTCTTGTTCGACTGATTTGATCAGCTGATGCCCGGCGATTGAGCACAACGACTCTAAGTCCGTGCGTCCGGTCGGGTCATCGGTCAGCAAGTCGACCAGACTGCCGGCAGGTAAGTCCGAGGTACGCTTTTTAAAACGAAGAATAGGTAGAGGACACAAGAGACCAACCGCGTCGATACAGACGATGTCGGCCTCTTGAATCTGATCAGTCAAGTCGAACCGACTCGGCTGAGGTTCCACGCTCGGCTGAGGACCAACCAAACGTCGGTAGGACCACGGTGGCCCCGTATGCGATCAACAACGCAGTCGCAAAGGCTCCCAGCATTGCTTTCATGACTGGCCCCCTTTCGCGGCTTTAGCTGCTTCCTCGGCTTCCACCTCGGCGACCCACAAATCGTGGTGCTGACGCGCCCACTCTTTGTCGACCTGACCGTCACCCATGGCGTCAAACGCGCCTTCCATACCGACGGAGCCGATATAGATGTGAGCGATAATGGCGCACATCATCACGAACGCGACGATTGAGTGCCACAGGTTGGCGTACTGCATCTCCTCATGCGGTGCGAGCACCGTGGGGAAATCCGTACCCAACACCGAGTTGATGATGCCAAAGGTCTTAGCAAACATCGGCATTTCAAACGGGAACAACAACGACAGACCGGACGCCGACACCGAGATACCCAGAATCATCACCGTCCAGAAAATCAATTTCTGGCCCGCGTTGAACTTCTTGGCACTGGGGTGTGCGTTGGTAAAGATACCGCCGCCCGCTTTGATCCATTCCCAGTCCAATTTGTTAGGGATGTTGTGTTTGATCCACATGATGCAGGTCAACACGATGCCCAACATAAAGGCCCAGGCTACGTTGTTATGGATCCACTTAGATCCCGCCGCCAAGGTGGCAAAACCGTCGTGTCCAATCACTGGAATCAGGAAATGGCGACCCATCAAGGTCAACAAACCCGTAATACCTAGCGCGACAAACGAGCCCGCCAACAACCAGTGACCAAAGCGCTCAATCGGCTTGAAACGCTGGATCTTTTCAGTCGAGGGACCGCCATCGATCATGATCTTGCCGCGGGCGAAGTAGAACACCACCAGCAGTGCAATCACGACCAACAAAGCACCACCGCCATAGGTGATCATCGGCCCTTCACGGACCTGCCACCAGGGCATGCCACCGTCCTGAATCAGAACGCCGGCTGCAGCGCCACGATCCTGTAGGGTTAGGTCGGCTTCGTTGTAACGAATCTGACGCCAGATAGACGCATCTGAAACACCGCCATTGGTGCCCAGCTGTTCTGTCGTGGCAGCCGCTTTGGACGGATCACCTAAGTTTTCCGAGCGAAACGACTCGTCCAGCTTCAATTGAGCCTGACGCGCCATGATGTCCTGCAAATTCTGAGCACCGCCGGTCGCGCTGCGATCCGGTGCGGCCGCCTCGCTGTCGGTATACGCCAGCGCAGAGGAAGCAAACATCGTGGACAGTGCAAACACTGCCGCACTGATAAATTTAAAGTTCATGTCGAACTCCAATTGGAATTGAAAAGAGATGGCAAAACGGGGCCCGAAGGCCCCGCATTACACCGGGTGGAATTAACCGCCCTTCTTCTCGTAGGCCGTGCCCCATCCCCAGGCGCCTGAACCGAAACCACGGTTCACAACACGCTGACGATAGATGTCCGCCACGTCGTTGCCGTCACCGGCCAACAACGCTTTGGTTGAGCACATTTCCGCACAGATCGGCAATTTGCCTTCAGCAATACGGTTACGGCCATATTTATTGAACTCGGCAGTGGAGTTGTCTTCTTGAGGTCCGCCTGCACAGAACGTGCATTTGTCCATCTTGCCACGGCTACCAAAGTTGCCCGCTTGGGGGAACTGAGGCGCGCCGAATGGGCAAGCGTAGAAGCAATAACCACAACCAATGCACAAGTCTTTTGAGTGCAACACCACACCGTCGTCGGTCTGGTAGAAGCAATCCACCGGACAGACGGCCATACAAGGCGCGTCTGAGCAGTGCATGCAGGCTACCGAGATCGAACGCTCACCGGGCTTACCGTCTTCAACGGTAACCACACGGCGGCGGTTGATGCCCCACGGGACTTCGTGCTCGTTCTTACAGGCCGTTACGCAAGCATTACATTCGATGCAGCGTTCGGCGTCGCAAAGGAATTTTGCGCGTGCTTGTCCTTCAAGTGCCATTTTCTACACCTCCAGTTATGCGGGCATGATTGAACATAGGGTTGCCTTGGTCTCTTGCATCTGCGTGACCGAGTCATAACCGTATGTCTGAACTGTGTTGCACGACTCACCCAATACATACGGGTCAGCGCCTGCCGGGTACTTGTCACGCAAATCTTTGCCTTCCAAGTGACCGCCGAAGTGGAACGGCATAAAGGCTACGCCTTCGCCGACACGCTCTGTCACCATGGCTTTCACCTTGATGCGGCCGCCTTCAGGACCTGATACCCAGACGTCTTTGCCGTCACGGATATTTAGGTTGTTAGCGTCACGTGGGTTCACCTCGATGAACATGTCCTGCTGCAATTCAGCCAACCAAGGGTTCGAACGTGATTCATCACCACCGCCTTCGTACTCGACCAGACGGCCAGAGG
>CBFHLC010000061.1:0-9447 GCA_965656605.1 Litorivicinus sp.
GAAGGCACGCCATCGGAGTAACGCACAGCGACAGAGAAGTAGAGATTGTTGCCCCAGGGGCTAACCCAAGTGCGACCGCGCCGACCCCGCCCTGCACTTTGATGCTCGGTAAAGGCGAACTGCAGAGCCGGCCAAGGGGCGGGCTGCTCGAGCAACCACGCATTGGTGCCGGCGATCGATTCATGCACATCGACCTGGGCTTCTTTAAAGGTACGGCGGAGAGACCCGCGGATTTTTGCGCTCTGCAACCACTGGGCACCTCCGGGTAGGCGATATCCGCGCGAGCGAACCGATTCAATCGTGATGCCACGAGCTCGAGCGTTTTGTATTTGCAGATTAATCGCTGCACGGGACACGCCCAGCGCAGTGGCCACATGGGGCCCCGTGTGAAACTCGCCATCCGCTAGCAATTGTAAAAGTGGTGTCATCAAGAACCCTTGAGAAATGCAACTCGAACCCTACCTACACACCCGTTCCCGTACAATCCCATGGAAGAGAAGCATGTCTAAAGAAACTCTTGGTTTTCAGACTGAAGTCAAACAACTGCTGCAGCTAATGGTCCATTCGCTGTACTCCAACCGTGAAATCTTTTTGCGCGAGTTGGTGTCGAATGCATCGGATGCGTGTGACAAGTTGCGTTTTGCGGCGCTCGAGAACGATGACCTGTATGAAGGCCAATCGGATCTGAGCATCACCATCAGCACCAACGAAGACGGCAAGCAGCTGATCCTGACAGACACCGGCATCGGCATGAATCGCGAAGACGTCATCAATAATCTGGGCACCATTGCCAAGTCTGGTACTGCTGATTTCTTGGCCAACATGACTGGCGATCAAAAGAAAGACAGCGCATTGATCGGACAGTTTGGTGTGGGCTTCTACTCTGGCTTTATGGTGGCCGACGAGATGATCGTTGAGAGCCGCAAAGCAGGAGACAGCCAAGCCGTTCGCTGGACCAGCACTGGTGACGGTCAATTCACCGTCGAAGAGATCGAGAAGGCCGAGCGCGGCACTCGCCTAATCCTGAACTTGAAAGATGATGCGTTGGAGTTCGCCGACGACTGGCGCGTACGCTCATTGATCACCAAGTACTCTGACCACATCCCCGTGGCCGTTCAAATGTTCAAGAGCGATGATGACGGCAAACCCACGACCGAGCTGGAAACCGTCAATACAGCCAAAGCGCTTTGGACGATGCCTAAGTCAGAGGTCAAAGACGAGGACTACAAAGAATTCTACAAGCACATCGCACACGACTTTGAGGACCCCCAAACCTGGGCGCACAACAAAGTTGAAGGCAAGCTGGATTACACCAGCCTGCTGTATGTCCCCGCACGCGCGCCCTTTGATCTGTGGAACCGCGATGCTCCGAAAGGCCTGAAACTATACGTTCAGCGCGTGTTCATCATGGACAAGGCGGAAGAGTTCCTGCCGCTGTATTTGCGTTTTATGCGGGGCGTGGTCGATACCGCGGACTTGTCGTTGAACGTATCACGCGAGATTCTGCAGCAGGATCCCCAAGTGGCCAGCATGAAGTCTGCGCTGACTAAACGCTCGCTGGACATCATTGGCAAGCTGGCCAAGGACAAAGAAGCCTACGCTAAGTTCTGGGAGAACTTTGGTGAAGTTCTAAAAGAAGGCCCAGCCGAGGATCACGCGAACAAAGAAAAGATCGGAGCGCTACTGCGTTTCGCATCAACGCATGACAACAAGCCTGAGCAGAGCCACTCGTTCGATGAATACATCGAGCGGGCCGGCGAAGAGCAAGACAGCATTTACGTGGTAGTCGCTGATAGCCACGCCAACGCACTGGGAAGCCCCTACTTGGAGCTGTTCCGTAAACAAGGCAAAGAAGTCTTGTTGCTGTCGAATCGTATCGATGAGTGGTTGGTAAGCCATCTGACCGAGTACAAAGGCAAGAAAGTGGTCGACATCGCCAAAGGCGACGTGGACATGGAAAAACTGTCGAGCAAAGAAGACGCCAAAGAGCTGAAGAAAAAGGCTAAAGAGGCCAAAGATCTGCTTAAACGCATGCAGGACGTACTGGGCGATAAAGTAGAGGAAGTTCGGGTCTCGGGCCGTCTGGTTGAATCACCCAGCTGCTTGGTGGTCAATGAGAACGACATGGGCATCCAGATGCGCAAGATCCTAGAGGCGTCGGGGCAATCCATGCCTGCCGGTAAGCCGATTCTGGAAATCAATCCAGAGCATGCTTTGTTGAAGCGCCTGGATACCGAGTCGGATGAAGATCGCTTTGGTGATCTGACGCAGGTCTTGTTGGATCAAGCTAGGCTAGCGGCCGGTGATGATCTGGAAGACGCGGCCAGCTATGTGAAGCGGGTTAACGCTTTGCTGGCCGGCTAATAACAGCCAATTCAAAAAAGCCCGCTTCTGCGGGCTTTTTTATGTTCAGTCGCTGAGCAGCTGAGCGTAAACAGACAGCTCATCAAAAATGCACCACTCATTAAGGATCTTTCCATCCCTCAACTCAAAGTGACTGGCCCCTAACAAGGCGACTCGCTTACCGCTTCCCTCGCCAAACATCGAGGCAGTTGTATGATCCGCTGACAACGACCAACGCAGCGCAACACGCACGGGCTTGCCGGGAGTCAGCTTGACGATCAGGTGATGAGCGGTGAATTCGGGATTGCTCAATCCAGCCAGACGCGCACTATCCCAGCCCGCCAACCGTTCTCGACCGTAGCTCAGGTGGTGACCGGACCCTTCGAATCGGACTGCTCGGTCGTAAAACTGCGCCCACGCACTCTGATCTGACAGCTGTCCGAAACGCGCCTGATAAGCCGCAAGTACCGGTTGCGCAATCGCGGCATCTCCGCATTCTAAGTATTCGTCGCTCCACCGCGCGACCAATTGATCCGCCGGGGTTTCACCGTCCCGGTTGCCCGCAGCGATCATGTTCTGCGCCTGCTGTTTAGGATCAATACCCAGCTGAATGGCGATGCCGCAGTTATCTCGAACCAGATACTCGTCGAAAATTTGATCCGCACGACAAATGCAGTCCGCGATCGTCAACATGGTGATCGGAATGCCACTAGCAGGCGCGGGGCCGAATAGGCCACTACCCACTTTATGGGCTGGCGAGCGCACTCGATGCGATGAATAAAAGACGTCGTCACTCCAGTCACCGATCAGGATGTCATCGGCCAGCAAGTGGCGATCAGGAAACTCATCCAATGTCGCTCGGGTGCCAGCAATCACAGAATCTACCCCAACGCTAACTGACATGGGCGTTTTAACGGGGCAGTCGGCGCTGTACCAGTCACGGATCAACTCCAAGCCCTGCTCTTCCCAGATTCGGTAGGTGATGTCGATGATGTAATGCTCAGGGGACTTAAATTCCTTTGAGAAGCCTTTCATGCCCATAGCTAACTCCTGTTATTTGGTCAGAGGTTAGCCAGTTGCATTCGAATGCACAAGCCGATTATTCCGGCCAACGGCGCCGTTGAATGGCCCGTGAAGAGCTAATCAAACTCATGGTCTGTGCGACGCGATCTTCGGTCGCAGATACGGCCTCTTTAGCCGCTTGAGCGCGTTCGGTGAATTGCCAGTCTTGGCGGTTTTTGGGGCTGACACGAATCCGTTCACCCGCAGGTGCAGTAAGGCTTTCCATAGGTCCACAATTTCCTTTGTGGCACCGTCCTAGCAGCTGATAGTGGTCCCAGCTTAACCGTTGCTCATGAAGAGTAAAGGCAAATCAATCCTCTACGGGAACCGGCACAGGTTGAACGAGAGACAAATCATACCCTGCAGCAGACCATGCATCGGTACCCTCTGCGAACCAGTAGACCTGCTGATACCCCATTGCAGCCACGTGTTGGGTGGCATTCCACCCCATCCAACAATCGGCAATACAAAACACCACCACTGGCGAATTCGTATCGATTTGATTGACCAAGTTGTGACGTAGATACGCCTGCATGTCCGGTTGAGGCCGGCCAAAGCCCACGTTAGGCAACCAAACAGCGCCGGGGATAGTGAAGCGCTCAGGGTGCTCCGGCCAGGTTCCGTCAAACTCATCGTAGCGACCCTGGCTGATAGACAGCACATCAATAAACTGCGCACCCTGCTGCCAAAGCTGGTAGGCCTGATTGACCTCGATCCGAGTTCCTCCGGGAACCGAATCAGGGGTCGGCTGGGTGTAATGATGAATGCGTAGACCGGTATCCGGGTCAAAATCAGAGGCCAGTGCCGGCCAGACGAGGACTAAGACCCACAATACCCACGCCTTCATCGGGCCAGCTGTCCTTCCACGCTAAGGCCCAATGACGTCCAGGCCTGCATGCCGCCTCGGTAGTACTTCAACTTTTCTTCAGGATATCCGAGAGCAACTAAAGAGAACTGAGCACGTTTGAACATGGACGGAGTCTGACCACACCAATAGCCATTGCAGTAACCAACCAAGGTCTTGGCCTCGCCAAAATCCAATGATCCATCGTCTTTTTCAACTACGCCGAACATTTCTGTTAGATAGAACAATGCATCATCACGATTATCGGAAAAGTTTTTGTAGCTGACGTTGGTCGTACAGGGAATTCTCAAATCTCGGTGCCAATTCTCTGTCCGTGTATCCAAGATCATGATGCTGTCATCAACAGAGGCCTGTTCCATCAACTTAATCAACTCGATCTCACCTAAGGTCTCGATATCACTGGAAATCTTGATCGGTTGAGGCGTGCCCTGCCCTGTCTTTGCATAGGCTGGATGTACTTGGTTGCCTTTCGTTTGATTTCGCTGGATCACGCACGCCTTATCGTCCAGTTCAACAGTGATGGACTGGACACCCTTCATGATCTTCGGGCCGCCGGGTCCGCCTTCGGCTGAAACCGCCCCTGACACGCTCATGATTGCAAATGCGGCCGCGATCAGTTTTCCTTTGTACATACCTAAAATCCTTTTGTTTTTGGTTTATTCTAACAACAACCATAAAAATCTACCGGAGTTCAAACCGTGAAAAAAGTCATAACCGGCATTTTATTCATCCCAGCACTCGCGTGGGGCCAAGAGACAGTCGAGTTGGGACCACTCCAAGCAGACTGGTATCCGGCAGACGGCGAGACCGCGGTCATCGTTCTGCACGGCACCCTTGCGCACAAGCGCATGGAAATCATTCAAACGTTATCTGAATTACTTAACGAGGACTACGATGTGCCTGTTCTTGCACCCAATCTTGCGCTAAACGAACCGGACCGGGCCGGCATGGTGAATTGCGATCTTGTACACGACCACACTCACATGGACGCTGTTGACGAGATCAGCCAATGGGTGTCCTACCTTGAAACGCAAGGCTACTCAAAAATCGCCCTGTTGGCGCATTCTCGCGGAGGAGCACAATTAGCCAAATACCTACAGGGAGCGAGCGACTCTGTCACTGCAGCTGGGCTCGTGGCACCAGCCACGTACGATGCCGCCGATGCCGCGGAGCGCTACCAGCAAGCGACATCCAAATCGCTGAACTCAGTTCTAAATGAAGCGCGGTCGATGAGTGCAGACGCAACCTTTGTTCCTCCCAGGTTCGTTTACTGCGAAAATGCAGAGGTAACAGCCCAGGCTTTTTTGGGTTATCACGCGCCCAACAGCGACTTTGATACGCCTACATTGCTGCAAAGCGTTTCCATCCCAACGCAGGTGTACATTGGCAGTGAAGATGACGTGGTGTCGGACCTTGCCGAAAAACTCGACGCAAGCGGATTTTACGATCAGGGTGATGTGATCGTTGTAGACGGCGCAGACCACTTTTTTAGGGATTTGTACGCAGATGACGTTATTAGCGAATTTACAAGTTTTATTGGCTACTAGCCTGCTGGCAGGATTCGCAGCGGCAGCCGACTTTAAAGCACCAGCGCAACCTGCGATGGTGTTTGTCACCCAGTCAGGCTGCCATTTCTGTGATCGTCTTGATGAGCAGGTCATCAGTCCGCTAGCCGCCGCCGGAATTTTTGACGGCAACGTCAGGCTGGTCAGATTATCAATTGATGCCGGTGAGACGGTACAAGACGTGGACGGCCAAGTGATCGATTCGAAATCCTTTGCTAGCCGTTACGGCGCCTATGGCACACCCACCCTCTTGTTCTTGAAGTCGGACGGCGTTGCGTTTTCAGAGCCACTTTACGGAGTGCCCGACGCGATCGACTTTTACGGTGCAAAAATTGAATCTACCGTGCGCTCATTAGGCCAAATTCAGTAGCTGTTGAAAATCCAGTCGGTCAACCAGCCAATACAACCCGACCATTCCGATTAATGCCGAACCCGGGAGGACCACCCAGGCTCGGTACAAGACCTCGCTCTTAAACCAAACCCGGACCAGTACAAAGCATGCTGCAATCACTGCAAGCTGACCGATTTCGACTCCCACATTGAAAAAAGCCAATGCCAAGCCAAAGGCTTCACGTGGCATGCCAAACTCATTTAGGACCGAGGCAAATCCAAGTCCGTGCAATAACCCAAAAGCAAACACCCACTGCAACCGATATCGACTCAAGCCCTTAGAGAAAATATTCTCGAACGCAATGTAGGCAATCGATAGCGCGATTAAAGGCTCGACCAGACTGCTAGGTAGATTAATCCAGTTAAGCATTCCCAGCGCCAACGTGATCGAATGTGCCGCCGTAAACATCGTTACCTGCCAGATCAGGGGACGCCACTTCGAGCTAAATAAAAACAGCCCGATCACGAAAACAATGTGGTCAAGTCCAGCTGGAATGATGTGATTGAAACCACTGCCAATATAAGTCTTAGCCAGGTCAAGAACCGTCGGCTTAGTAAACACGGCTGTCAAATCATAAGGTTGCGTGGGCACATCCTCTTTTATCCATTGGTGACTGGACCAATGCCATAGATCCAGAGCAGGGTCGACTTGCCTGACCCGTGTTGCGTGATCGCCAAACTTGGCTGGGTAGTACCACACCAACTCGGAAGCTTGGCGATTTAACGTTCCCGATAGATAAATAACACTGTTTCGCGGCACCTTGGTGTAGCCCGGAGGCGGTATTTCAACACGATCCACACTCAGCAAAACCTGATCCGAGCCCGCGGTTAAGCGAACGCCATCCAGCAAAACCGGATGAAACTCTTTGAAGCGACGTGTCAACGCCGCTGAATCCAGCTCCCTCAGATAGTCGTATTGCTCGGCCGTTGGCGCTTCAGTGGTATTCGTGTATTGACCGTTGATCCCGGTCAGCAGAGCTTCAATGCTTGCCCGTATCTCTATCTCTACTTCATTCGTCGTAGAAGCGGTGATCTCAATCAGCGCTGGCTTCACAACGTCAGCCCTAACCGGATAGACTAAGCTTATAACCAGAGAGAATAACGTCAAAAGCTTGATAACGAGTTTCACTGCGAACCTCTGAACTAGAAATAATAATGTTGAAATAGAACGCCACATTGCGGCGCTTCAAAGCGAGGAACGAAAACTATGGCAACTATCGACCGCCGTCAATTTCTGCAAGGACTGGCAGCCGCCACAGCAGCAGGCACCATCCCCGCTGCCTACAGCGCCAAGGCACTTGCAGGCAATACGGCTCCGGCAGGATTCTATGATGTGCCTATGAGCGGTGACGCGCGAATCTTGCACATTACTGACGTGCATGGGCAACTCAATCCGGTTTATTTCAGAGAGCCCAATGTCAACCTAGGGGTTGGTTCCGCGTTTGGCCGTGCGCCTCATGTAGTAGGCGATAATTTTTTAAAAGAAATGGGGTTAAAACCCGGATCGCCAGAGGCTTACGCTTACACCTACCTAGACTTTCTAAACCAAGCCCGAAAATACGGCAGGACAGGTGGATTCGCACAGGTCAAAACCTTGCTAGACCGACTACGTGAGCAAGCCGGCGGCCGAGCCAACACACTGACGCTAGACGGTGGTGACCTATGGCAAGGCAGCGGAACTTCATTATGGACCCGCGGCGTTGACATGGTCGAAGCCTCCAACATATTGGGCATCGATGTCATGGTCGGACATTGGGAGTTTACTTACCGCGAAGCCGAAGTACTGTCCAACGTTGCGCTGTTTAAAGGCGACTTTATCGGTCAGAACGTGAAGATATTGGAAGACTCTCTATTCGACGACGCTTACTTCGAGATGGTCGAACGATTCGATGGAAGAGGCCTTTACGACGAAGACTCTGGGCACGCCTTCCAGCCTTACGTCATGAAGGAAGTGAACGGCGCCAGGATTGCTGTCGTCGGCCAGGCCTTTCCACGCACCTCCAACGCAAACCCTCGAGAATTTTTCCCGGATTGGTCGTTTGGTTTACGCGAAGATGATATGGCTGAGTTGGTTGAGCAGATTCGTGGGGATGAGCAACCCGACGCCGTGGTTCTGGTATCACACAACGGCATGGACGTTGACATTAAAATGGCGGAACGGGTTCCCGGACTGAATGCCATTTTTGGCGGTCATACGCACGATGGAGTGCCCAAGCCACTCGAAATAAAGAACAACGGTGGCGGAAATTGCTGGGTTACTAACGCTGGATCTAATGGAAAGTTTGTCGGCTGCATGGACTTTGCAATTGAATCAGGCCAGATCAAGAATATGGCCTACAAACAGCTTCCTGTAATCTCGGACTGGTTAGAAGCAGACAAAGAAATGGAGGCGTATGTCAAACAAATGCGCCAGACTCGTTACGACGAGAACGTCGTAGAAGCTCGTAACAAGAAATGGTCGAACAACCCCGATCGCGTGGGCAAAACCTTTGAGAGCATCTTGTCCGAAAAACTCGCCATTGCTGACCGCACCTTGTACCGCCGCGGAAACTTTATGGGCACATGGGACCAGGTCATCTGCAACGCTTTACGCTGGGAATACAAGGCTGACATCAGCCTGTCGGCTGGCGTTCGCTGGGGCACTACTGTGCTGGAAGGTGACACCATTACGATGGACGATGTCATGAACCAATGTGCCACCACATACTCTGAAACCTATGTTCAAGATATGAGCGGCCAGCAGATCATCGATATGTTGGAAGGCGTAGCCGACAATCTATTCGATCCCGATCCATACCTGCAGTCAGGCGGTGACATGGTGCGAGTTGGCGGTCTTGATTATACGATTACGCCCAGTAAGCCTTTAGGCGAGCGGATTAGCGATGTTCGTCTTGATGACGGCACCCTGATCACCCCAGACCAGACCTATAGCGTATCCGGCTGGGCAACGGTAAACAGCACCCCCGATGGCCGCCTGCTATGGGACATTATTGCCGACTATCTAAAAAGTGAACGTAACTCTGACGGCGTGATTGAATTGCCTAAGATCAATAATCCAACGGTTATTGGAGAGACGCAAAACCCAGGCTTCGCGGACTATCCGGGAGACTTTGCTTAACGGCCAAGTTTCCGGACAAAAAAAAGCGCGGCAATGGCCGCGCTTTTTTTATTACTTAGAGCGACTATCGTGCTACTCGCATCTTCCAAGCTTCTTGCTCGTCC
>CBFHLC010000062.1:0-9194 GCA_965656605.1 Litorivicinus sp.
ATTGTGTGTCGGCGTCGCGGACTGCTTGCCCGTGGCCTTGTTCAAAACCGATGGGTCTGCTGTGGCGGTGGCGCATGCTGGATGGCGTGGATTAGCTGCGGGTGTTTTGGAAAATGCAGCAGAACCTATGGGCGGATCGACTCAGGCCATCATGGGTCCTTGCATCGGCGCAATGCAGTTTCAAGTCGGCGAAGAAGTCCGGCAAGCCTTCGTGGATCTGGATCCTAACAACGCTGAGTTCTTTAGGGCGGATCAGCCATCAAAGTTCCTAGCGGACCTGCGCGGTTTAGCGCGGCGCAAGCTGGATGCTTTAGGAATCGAAGTCGTGCAGGACATCAATGAATGCACGGTGACTCAAGCGGATCGTTGGTTCAGCTACCGCCGCGAGGCGCCCGGTGGTCGTATGGCGATGGTGGTTTGGCTTGGTTGAAACTTAATTTCGCAGTCCCATCTTTTGAGCGTAACGATACGCCCAGGGAGACAGCACGATGCGAATGGAAAAGCTCACCACCACACTGCAAACCACAGTAGGCGAAGCACAAAGCCTTGCCATTACATCCCAACACACAGAATTGCGTCCCGCACATTTGTTCGGGGTTTGGTTGTCGGATACCCAGGCCGGCGTAACCAGCCTGCTGGCGCGCAGCGGCGCAAAAATGGACGCCTTCAAACCTGCGATTCAGCACCTGCTCGAATCAGCCCCTCGCTTGACCAACCCAGACGGTCAGATCTCGGCCTCTCAGGGCTTTGCTCGCGGCTTCAACCGGGCCGAGCAATTAGCCAAGCAGTGGGGCGATCAATTTATCGCAAGCGAAACCCTATTGTTGGCGATGATCGATGATTCCGACATCAATAAGGCATTTCGCGAGGCCGGCGGTGATAAGGCGGCTTTAGAGGCGGCCATTAAATCTGCCCGTGGCAGTGAAAAAATCATGGATCAAAACGCCGAAGAGGTACGCGGGGCGCTCGAGAAATACTGCACGGATCTGACCGCTCGCGCAGCCAACGGCAAGCTGGATCCGGTGATTGGACGCGACGAAGAAATCCGCCGAGCGATTCAAGTGCTCCAGCGGCGCACCAAAAACAATCCGGTTCTGATCGGCGAGCCCGGGGTCGGCAAAACCGCCATCGTCGAGGGACTGGCCCAGCGCGTGGTCAACGGCGAAGTCCCAGAGGGTTTGAAAAATAAACGAGTCCTGTCGCTGGACATGGGCTCGTTGATTGCCGGTGCCAAATATCGCGGCGAATTCGAAGAGCGTTTAAAGGGCGTCTTGAACGAGCTGGGTAAACAAGAAGGACAAATCATCTTGTTTATCGATGAATTACACACGATGGTCGGCGCTGGCAAATCTGAGGGCGCGATGGATGCCGGCAACATGCTCAAGCCGGCCTTGGCCCGCGGTGAGTTGCATTGCCTGGGTGCCACTACGCTGGACGAGTATCGCCAATACATTGAAAAGGACGCAGCACTGGAGCGGCGTTTCCAGAAAGTTTTGGTGGCAGAACCAACCGAGATCGACACCATCGCTATTCTGCGTGGGCTCAAACCCAAGTATGAGCTGCACCACGGGGTCGACATCACCGATGGCGCCGTGATCGCAGCGGCCAAATTGTCCATGCGTTACATCACCGATCGTCAGCTGCCCGACAAGGCCATCGATTTGATCGACGAGGCTGCCAGCCGGATTCGGATGGAGATGGATTCCAAGCCGGAAAAACTGGATCGACTGGATCGTAAGCTGATACAGCTAAAGATCGAGAATGAGGCCCTGAAAAAAGAAACCGATCAAGATGCCAAGGCCCGCCAGGCCCAGCTGCAGGCAGACATCGCCGAGTTAGAACGAGAAATTGCCGACCTAGAAGACATTTGGACGCGCGAGAAGTCGGCCACCCAGGGCACTCAAAACATCAAAGAGCAGATTGACGCGGCCAAAACAGAGCTGGAAGCCGCCCAGCGCTCTGGCGATTTGACCCGTATGTCGGAGCTGCAGTATGGCACCTTGCCCGGACTAGAAAAGCAGCTGTCCGAGGCCGAGGCAGGCGAGGGGATCGAGATGACTCTGATTCGCTCGCGCGTGGGCGAAGAAGAGGTAGCCGAGGTCATCAGCCGCTGGACCGGCATTCCAGTTAGTAAAATGCTAGAAGGCGAGCGCGAAAAGCTGCTGCGTATGGAAGACGAGTTGCACCGTGCGGTCATCGGGCAGGACGAGGCCGTCACTGCTGTGTCTGATGCGGTTCGTCGAGCCCGCGCGGGTCTGTCTGACCCTAATCGTCCCAACGGCTCATTCCTATTTCTAGGCCCAACCGGTGTTGGCAAGACCGAGCTTTGCAAGTCGCTGGCCTCGTTTCTGTTTGATACCGAAGAGGCCATGACTCGGGTCGATATGTCCGAATTCATGGAGAAGCACTCAGTAGCCCGTCTGATCGGTGCACCCCCGGGTTATGTTGGTTACGAGGAGGGCGGCTATTTGACCGAAGCGGTTCGTCGCAAACCCTACTCAGTGCTGTTGCTCGACGAGGTCGAGAAAGCCCATCCTGATGTATTTAACATACTGCTTCAGGTGCTCGAGGATGGCCGCCTGACAGATGGTCAAGGCCGCACCGTAGATTTCCGAAACACCGTGGTGGTGATGACATCCAACCTCGGCAGCGAGTTGATCCAGGCCGGCGCAGATCAAAGCTACGCGGATATAAAAACGGCGGTGATGAACGTAGTCGGCACGCATTTCCGTCCCGAATTCATCAACCGAATCGACGAGACCGTGGTGTTTCACGCCTTGGGCGCCGAGCACATTCGCGAGATTGCGGGCATCCAGCTTAAACGCTTGCAGACTCGACTGGCCGAACGGGATTTGTCGATCGAGTTGAGCGACGCTGCACTGGATCAGTTGGTAGTAGTGGGTTATGACCCGGTTTACGGGGCTCGGCCACTTAAACGCAGCATTCAGCAGCTGCTCGAGAACCCCTTGGCCCGTCAGCTGTTGTCGGGTGATTACCTGCCCGGGTCGACCATTGCCGTGGATTATTCAAACGCTGAGTGGAAGTTCTCGACTAAATCCTAGCCATTAGTGGTGTTTTCGCCGCCTCGCCTTGCCCAATCCAAGGCGAGCGGGTATTTTATCGACCCTTTTTGGCTTTGCGGCCTCAACACTACAAATGGACATAAAGCATGAGCGTTGAACACCTCTCCGGTGGCGAAATGATCATGCGGTCACTGAAAGAAGAGGGTGCCGACCTAATTTTCGGCTACCCAGGCGGTTCAGTGCTGCATATTTATGACGCCCTTTATCAGCAGGATTATGTCGAGCACATTTTGGTGCGTCACGAGCAAGCAGCCGTGCACGCAGCCGACGGCTATGCTCGCTCCACTGGTAAAACAGGTGTGGTGCTAGTCACTTCTGGCCCCGGCGCAACCAATGCAATCACCGGAATTGCCACCGCGTACATGGACTCCATTCCCATGGTCGTGATCAGCGGCAACGTACCCAGCTGGGCTACCGGTACCGACTTTTTCCAGGAAACTGACATGCTCGGCGTTTCGCGCCCAGTCGTGAAGCACAGTTTCATGGTTCAGCGTGTCGAAGACATCCCCAGCATCATGAAGAAGGCTTTCATGCTGGCATCGACCGGACGTCCGGGCCCCGTTGTAATCGACGTGCCCAAAGACATGACGGCACCGACTGAAAAGTACCCTTTTGAGTACCCAGAATCGGTTCGCCTGCGCTCATACAGCCCGGCGACCAAGGGCCACAGTGGCCAAATTCGCAAGGCACTGGATTTGTTGTTGCAGGCCAAGCGTCCGGTCATCTACGCCGGCGGTGGATCTGTAACTGGCGATGCCAGCGGCGAGTTAACCGAGCTGGCTCACAAACTAGGCTATCCGGTCACCAATACCTTGATGGGTCTGGGCGCATTCCCCGGCACAGATCCGCAATTTATCGGCATGTTGGGCATGCATGGTTTCTACGAAGCCAACATGGCCATGCATAACGCAGACGTGATTTTTGCGGTCGGTGCCCGATTTGACGATCGCGTGACCAACGACCCTGACAAGTTCTGTCCCGGCGCCAAGTTCATTCACATCGACATTGACCCGGCCAGCATTCAAAAGACCATCAGCGAAGTTGAAGTGCCGATCGTTGGCCCGACCAAAGCAGTGCTGGCGGACATGCTCGCAATGCTGTCAGAGCTAGAGATCGGCAAGAACAAAGACGACTTGGCGGCTTGGTGGCAGCAAATTGACGGCTGGCGTGAAAGTCAGGGCTTGTGGACAGCGGATCGCTTCCAGCGCACCGAGATGATCATGCCTCAGGATGTGGTCAAAACGCTGTACGAAGTGACCGGCGGCGACGCTTTCGTTTGTTCGGATGTCGGCCAGCACCAGATGTTCGCAGCTCAATATTACAAGTATGACAAGCCACGTCGTTGGATCAACTCTGGCGGTCTTGGCACCATGGGGTTTGGTCTGCCCGCGGCGATGGGCGTTCAGTTTGCACATCCCAAATCGCCCGTTGCAGTAGTCACAGGCGAAGGCTCGATCCAGATGTGCATTCAAGAGCTGTCTGCCTGCAAGCAGTACGCACTGCCCATCAAGATCATTAACATCAACAACGAAGCCCTAGGCATGGTTCGCCAGTGGCAGGACATGCAGTATGGTGGCCGTTATTCAGCGTCTACCTACCAGGACTCATTGCCCGATTTCGTGGCGGTGGCCGAGGCCTACGGTCATGTCGGCATGCGCGTCAGCGATCCTGCGCAGCTGAAACAAGCCATGACTGATTGCTTCGCAATGACGGACAAGCTGGTGTTTATGGACATCCTTGTTGACCCCAATGAACACGTATATCCGATGCAAATTGCCACGGGCAGCATGCGCGATATGTGGGTTTCCAAGACGGAGCGCACCTAATCATGATGAAGCACATCATCTCCGTGCTGATGGAAAACGCACCCGGCGCCTTGTCACGCGTCACAGGCCTCTTCTCTCAGCGTGGTTACAACATTGAAAGCCTGACCGTGGCGGCGACGGATGATCCGTCTTTGTCACGTTTGACGGTCACCACCATTGGTGATGATCGGGTGGTCGAACAGATCACTAAGCAGCTCAACAAATTGATAGACGTAGTAAAGCTGGTTGACTTGTCTGAGGGCGCGCACATCGAACGCGAACTTATGCTGATCAAGATCAAAGCAACGGGAGCACAACGGGCCGAAGTTAAGCGAACTGCAGACATCTTCCGGGGTCAGGTAGTGGACGTCACTCCCTCGGCCTACACCATCCAACTGGCCGGCTCGTCCGACAAGCTGGATGCCTTCATAGAAGCTATCGGCTCGGTTGCAATCATGGAAGTCGCGCGCACAGGTGTGTGTGGCATTTCACGTGGCGAACGAGTGTTAGCGCTGTAAACCAACGATTGGGAAATCGAAATGAAAGTTTATTACGACAAAGACTGTGACCTATCTCTGATCCAAGGCCGTAAAGTCGCCATCATCGGCTATGGCTCACAGGGCCACGCCCACGCCTGCAACCTGAATGATTCAGGTGTCGACGTTGTTGTTGGTTTGCGTGACGGATCCTCTTCTATCGCCAAGGCTCAGGGCGCAGGCCTAAAAACTGCACCGGTAGCTGAAGCGGTTGCATCAGCTGATTTCGTTATGATGCTGACGCCTGACGAGTTCCAAGGTCAGCTGTACAGCAATGAAATTGAGCCCAACCTAAAGCAGGGCGCTACGTTGGCGTTCGCTCATGGCTTCGCGATTCACTACAACCAAGTTGAGCCCCGTGCTGATTTGGACGTTGTGATGGTGGCTCCCAAGGCGCCTGGCCACACGGTTCGTAGCGAATTTGTAAAAGGCGGCGGTATCCCTGACTTGGTCGCGATCCAGCAGGACGCATCAGGCAACGCTAAAGCAGTCGCGATGTCATACGCGTCAGCGATCGGTGGCGGTCGTACCGGCATCATCGAAACCACCTTCAAAGATGAAACTGAAACTGACTTGTTCGGCGAGCAGGCGGTTCTGTGTGGCGGTGCGGTTGAGCTGGTCAAGATGGGCTTCGAAACCCTGACTGAAGCAGGCTACGCGCCTGAAATGGCTTACTTCGAGTGCTTGCACGAGCTCAAGTTGATCGTTGACTTGATGTACGAAGGCGGCATCGCGAATATGAACTACTCGATCTCGAACAACGCTGAATACGGCGAATACGTGACAGGTCCTGAAGTGATCAACGAAGAAAGCCGTCAGGCTATGCGCAACGCGCTGAAGCGTATCCAAGACGGTGAGTACGCCAAGATGTTCATCACTGAAGGTGCAACTAACTATCCTTCAATGACTGCACGTCGCCGTAACAACGCAGCACACCCGATTGAAAAAGTCGGTGCTGAGCTACGTGGCATGATGCCTTGGATCGCGCAGAACGCGTTGGTCGACAAGAGCAAAAACTAATCATGCAGGGCAACAAGTCAGACGGGCCAAAGCCTGTGCAACTGGATCAGCGTCAGCAACGACGTGGCATCTACTTGTTGCCCAACTTGATTACCACAGCAGCGTTATTGGCGGGCTTTTACAGCATCGTCAACGCCATGCGCGCAACCCCCGAGAATGGGTTGTTCGTTGTCGCGGCCATCAGCATTGTGGTGGCCGGGGTGCTGGACGGATTGGACGGGCGAGTGGCCCGGATGACCAACACCCAGTCCGAATTTGGCGTCCAGTTTGACAGCTTGTCAGATATGGTGGCCTTCGGGGTTGCCCCCGCGATTCTCTCCTTTTCTTTTGCAGCCCAATACGGCGGCAAATCGGGCTGGATAGCAGCCTTCATTTTCGTGGCGTGTGTTGCATTGCGCCTGGCTCGTTTCAATGTTCAGGCCGAAAGCGCCGACAAGCGGTTCTTTACGGGGCTCGCCAGTCCAGCGGGCGCCGGGGTGATAGCCGCGCTGACTTGGACGCTAGCCGATGCAGGTCAATCAGGCCAAGATTGGTTGTGGTTGTACTTGCCGCTGACCGCCATTTTGGGTGGTCTGATGGTCAGCAACGTTAACTACCGGAGCTTCAAAGAGCTCGACCCTGGCAGTAAGGTACCTTTCCTGGCGCTGGCCGCCGTGGTTTGTGTCTACGCGCTGATCTCGTTGGATCCCCCTCGCGTCTTGCTGCTGATCGGTACGATTTATTTGTTCAGTGGTCCTGCTGAATACTTTTTACAGCGCATCCGCGGGAACTCCACCCACTAGGCCCGGTCGTAGATGGGTCAAGGAGAACAAAATGCCTCATCCATCTGAATCCGAAGTTACACCGCAACATCTTTACTCACGTCGCACGCTGATCATGGCCAGTGCCGGCATGGCGGCAGCCTCTATGGTTCCGGCAGTTTCTGCTAATAACCCGATTGAATATCCGGGGCCTGAATGGTTGCAGACTCCGCTGGCTCAGCGCACGCCTGATTCAGCAACGCTTGAGCCGACGCCCTTCGATGTCGCCACCCGCTATAACAACTTTTACGAGTTCGGAACTGACAAGAGTGACCCGGCCAAATACGCACAAAGCTTCAAAACTGAACCGTGGAAAATTGAGGTCAGCGGTCTGGCGAATAAGACCGGCCAGTTCGACCTCGAAGCAATTATTCGTAATCTGGCATTAGAAGAGCGCATTACTCGGTTTCGCTGTGTTGAAGCTTGGAGCATGGTGTTGCCGTTTATTGGGGTCCCATTGCATAAAGTCCTTAAACAATTTGATCCGCAGGGCGATGCAAAATACGTGGCCTTCGAAACCTTGGTCGACCCAGAGCAAATGCCGGGACAACGCAATCGATTTTCATCGATCGATTGGCCTTTTGTTGAGGGTCTTCGTATGGATGAGGCCATGCATGATCTGGCGTTTTTAGCTGTGGGGATGTATGGCCAAGCGTTGCCACCGCAGAACGGTGCGCCGGTTCGCCTAGTTGTGCCATGGAAGTACGGCTTCAAAAGCATCAAGTCCATCGTGCGAATCAACTTTCAGGCCGATCAGCCGCCGACGAGCTGGAACCAATTGCAGCCTAGCGAATATGGCTTCTATTCCAACGTCAATCCGCAGGTCAGTCATCCGCGCTGGTCGCAGGCGTCCGAGCGGGTTGTCACCGGCGGTCTGTTCCCCAAGCGTCAGCCCACTTTAATGTTTAACGGGTATGACGAGGTCGCAAGTCTGTATAGCGGCATGGATTTGAAAAAATTCTTCTGATGACTCGACTTCATTTGTCGGCTTGGGCGTTGGCTGCTGCTCCGTTGGTGTATTTGCTGGTGCAGCTGACCTTGTTGTTGCAGGGGGCAAGTCACCAATTAGGGGGGGATCCGGCTGAGGCAATCATGTCTCAATTGGGGCGGTATGCCCTTTGGTTGTTATTGGTAACCTTGTCAATTAATCCGCTTCGCCAGGTGTTTCCCTCTCTCACGCCATTGGTGCGAAGTCGGCGAATGTTGGGTTTGTGGGTCTTTGTGTATGCGGTGCTGCATTTGCTGGCGTATGGGGTCCTGGTCTTGGGGTTGGACTTCTCAGTGCTATGGCAGGACGTTAGTCAAAAGCCCTACGCGATCGCCGGCGCACTCGGATTGTTGGGGCTGATACCTCTGGCAGTGACCAGCACCCCCGGATGGCAGCGAAAATTGGGTCGCCGCTGGAAGCGGCTGCACCAACTCTCGTATCCGATATTGGTGGTGGTGTGGGTGCATTTTCTGTGGCAGGTTCGCGTCGACTACACCGAGGCGGCTATTTATTTGTTGTTAGGGGTGCTGTTACTGGGTCTTCGTACCCCGATCGGACAGCGTTTGATGATTTCTTTGAAATAACGCTTGCGGGTTATCCAGAAGTCTATAGTATTCGCCGCCCAAGCCGAGAGGCAGGTTGAAAAAAGCGGTCTGAGAAGGCGGCGTAAATAAGACTTGCAACTAGGATTGAGCGCTGTAAGATGCGCCACCCGACAGAGAGGTCGGGAAGCAGCTAGCGCCTTCGGGTGGTTTGAAAAGAGTTCAAATTAGCAGTTGCAAACAGATCGAGACGCTGTAGAATGCGCCTCCACGTTACGGGGAAGCCCCCCGAGCGAAGATCCTTGAAAACTAGATCAAGCAAGACGTGTGGGCACTTGTTGGTTCATTTGGAAACAAAAGAATTCAGAAAGTGCTTAAGCAGAAGTCAGATTATTTTGATGTAATGATTAACGTACATTC
>CBFHLC010000063.1:0-9155 GCA_965656605.1 Litorivicinus sp.
GGCCGGTATTGCCACAGGCGGTCACAGCCAGAGCTAATAACAAACATAAAATACGCATATCGCCAGTATACCCTTATGCGGCGGCGACTCGGTATTGATTACGCCCGTCTATTTTTGCTTGATACAACCCTTGATCGGCTTCCTCGACCAGACCCCAGGGATCGTCGTCCAAAATGGGTACGCAACTGGCGATACCCATGCTCAAGGTGACATGCTCTGCAATGTCCGAGGCAGGGTGACGCAGTCCTGCATTCTCCATCTGGCGCTGCATGCGCTCGACCTGCTCAATGGCCTGTTTAGCATTGCAGTTAGACAGCAAGACGATAAATTCTTCGCCACCGTACCGGGCGACCAGATCCCCAGAGCGATTGAAGGAATTCGACAGCACGCCGGCGACCTGGCGCAAACACTCATCCCCTGCAGGATGCCCTAGCGTATCGTTGTATTTTTTGAAGTAATCAATGTCCATCAGCACCAAGGTTATGGGCGTCTGCTCGCGACAGTGTCGGCGCCACTCTTTGCCTAGTTGCTCGTCGAAATGTCGACGGTTAGCCAGTTTGGTCAGCGCATCGGTCCGAACCTGCTGTTCGAGTCGCTGATGGGCCTGATTCAAGGCTTGCTGAACTTTTAAGAGCTCGGCTTCTTTGGCCAGTCGCCGGGTCACCTCGTCCTGCAGCTGCTGATTGACTTGGTTCAGATACGCTTGGCTACGCTCTTCACGGTCTGGAGCCTGAATGGGGTTGGCTTTTACAGTGTTGGGGCCGCCTGGATTGGGCTTGCTGCGTAGCGCACTGATCAACCACCCCATCAAGGTCATGAACCACAGCGTCACCGTGGCACCTAGAGTCCATACGATCCAGCGCTGGGATTCGGGTGCCGGTTGGGCGGTGAATCTGTCTGCAGCGGCCGCCTGAACTCGAGGTTTGAGTTGGGCCAGTGCGCCTCCAATCGTGGCGCTGGCCGGATGATTGGGGGCTGCAAACAATCCCATTCGGGCAGGGTAGGGCATGGGCGACAGTTTGACTGAGTTCAGCTGCAAGCTCGCCAGCCCACTTGAGATGTTGCTGAGGGTGCCTGCAAAACCATCCACTTCAGCGGTGGCAACACCCAGTAAACCGGTATTGGGGGTTCGGTAGGCCACCCACGTAACATCGGGATAGCGCAGTTTGAGTTCGGCCACCCACGGGGCGCTTTGAACATAGCCAATGCGTCCTGTTGGGGACTCGATCGGGAAGTCTTGTCGCGACAGCAACCCCGTTTGAACCGAATACAAGGCGGCCGACTCAGAACCCACATGGCCCCAGCCAATGCCCTGGGATTGCGCGACTTGAACTCGAAGGTCTCTGGAGTCTTGGGCCAGGCGCAAACGCAGCTCGCTGCCCAGCGCTTGAGAGAGCTCAGGCAGGAACTGCTGGGCTAGCGCCCGGCTCAGTGAATCTTGTTGCTTGACCCATAAATCGGTGGCAGAGGCCAGCGGCACCCACGCCAATAGAATCCACCACCGATGCATTTAGCGACCTAGCTGATTGTTCAGGGCGAGCAAGTCGTCCTGAGTCAGATCGCCGCGCAATTGTTCAAGCTGCAAGACCAGTGCAGCATGTTGGTGGCGGGCTTGGGCGTAATTGCTTTGTGCCGCGTTCAAATCGCTCTGGGCGTTCAGCACATCGATGATGTCGCCACTGCCCACTTCAAATGCGGCTTGAGTCGCCTCGACTGCGGTTTGAGCTGATTTGATGGACTGTGCTTGGGCCCGAACCGTCTGAGCTTGAGTGCCAATGGCTCGGAACAAGCTGCGCGCTTGAGCTTTGACCGCGCGGCGCTGATCTTCTAGTTCGGCTTGAGCTTTCGCTAAGCTGGCGGCAGCGCTGGCGACCTCGGCTTGTACTTTGCCACCGGTGTACAGAGGCATGCTTAGGGTGATTTGAGTTGAGTAACCATTACTCCACAAGCCTCCGTCGAGACTTTTATCGGTACTGTAGCTGGCATTGGCGTTTAGGCTAGGCTTCCCTCCAGCTTGTGCCAATTTGAGTGCCGCTTCGGCGATCTCCACACTGGAGCGGGCACTCTCAATACCAACGCTGTTGGATTGAGCTTGCTCGATTACATCAGACAGCGTGAGCGTAGAAGGGATAGCGGGATAGCTCGTGGACAAAGGAGTTAACGCGGCCACCTCTCGATTGGCTGCGGTTTCTAACGCCTCGCGAGCGTCGCTCAAAGTATCTTCGGCACGTATCAAGGCAACTTGTGTGTTGTCATAAGCCGCTTGGGTTTGATCCACCTCAACTCGAGTGCCTAAACCGACTTCCAAACGCTTCTGAGCGCGCTCTAGTTGGCGTTCAACTGCCTGTTCTTGGGCTTGTGCGGCGCTCAATGCAGCCTGGGCATTGAGAACATCCAAGTAGCGTTGAGCAATATCGATCTGCAGCTGATTCAGCGTTGCCTTTGCACTGCTCTGGGTCAGGGATGCGCTGGCTGTTTCAAAATCAATGCTCGCTCGGGCGGCAGGAGACCAAATCGGCATGGAAGCCGTTATTGATCCTGCAAGCTTAGCCGTTCCAGTTTCTGGCGCAGAGGCACTACGCGTCACTTCACTGCCATTCACGTTGGTGCTGGCACTGATGCTGGGGCGCAGGCCGGCATTGGCCGCCTCAATATCAAAGCGTGCTGCTTCAACCGCCGCTTGTGCTGCTTGAAGCGCGGGGTTGGTTGCCAGAGCATCGTTGTAGATACTCATCAAATCGTCGTTTGCAGCAAACGCGGTCGGGGCCAACAGCAGGCCTAAGGTCAATAAACGCATGAATTCTCTCAAAGTCGGTTGAATGGACGCGGGACGTCTTCAACTTTATTAGTGTAGTCGGCTAAATCAAAACCAATGTGTGCAAAGAAAGGTTATTTCCCGTGAAAAAGGGCTCAGAGGTACAGGTGCACGGATGCGAGACGCTATCGCAAGGGTTTTTAACCTTAAAGGGCTACTCGGTCAGCTATCCGCGATTTGATGGTGGGCAGACGCCAGCGGTCAATCGCGAGGTGTTGGTGCGCGGGCAGGCGGTGGCTGCACTGCCCTATGATCCCAGCACGGACGAAATTTTATTGATTGAGCAGTTTCGCATTGGGACCTTTCACGCCGGTGCCAATCCGTGGGTAATCGAGGTGGTCGCGGGCATGATGGATGTCGCGCACGAAACACCTGAGCAGGCGTTGCACCGCGAATTGCATGAAGAAGCGGGTATTGTGAATGCTCAGCTGCAGCACATTGTCGACTATTTTCCGTCGCCCGGTGGCAGTGATGAGCAGATTCTGCTGTATCTGGCCCGCTGCGATTTGTCCGCTCATCAAACCGGGCAGGCGTTTGGGCTAGCCTCCGAGACTGAAGACATCCAAGTTCACAAATTGCCGCGTGCGCAATGGCGCGATTGGCTGGCGCAGGGGCGACTGAATAATGCGGCGACTCTGCTAAGCTTGATGTGGCTGGACGAACAACTTGTAGGATGCATGTGATCTTCCCAAATCGAAAAAATCGCCGGTACGTACCCAACTTGGCGGCTCAACAAACTGAATCGGCCAGTAACTATCTGTTGCTAGCGCGGCTGATGAGTGTGTTGGATGAAAACCGCGAGGCGATTTTTGGTGTGCCGGGGCAGGGCCATATCTTGTTAACCGAAACGCAGCGTTCGCCCTACACCAGCTTTGTCACGCTGGTCGGGCTGGATCGTGCGCAGTGGTTGCAGGTGCCGCAACTCGATGTTCGGATGTATCACGATGCACGCATGGCCGAGATCGCCAGCATCGATGGTTACCGCCCGATAAAAGGTAGTCACAGTCGGGATGACCGTCGCCGTCACGCCGACGAAAAACAACAGATCAACACTTACTTAGGAGAGTGGTTGCGTCATTGCCTGAACACCGGCTTGGCTAGCAACAAGGCTTCTCGATGAGCCCTAGAGTCTGGCTGCTGGCCATGGCCGCGTTGATGTCCTGCGTGGTTTTGCAGATCAACCTGCCCAACCTAGGCAACAACTTAATTCCTCGAAACTTCTTTGCCTGGGCCGTATTGATCCTGGGCACCGCAGGCTTGCTGATTCAGGCCGTGCGGCAGCCAGTTTTTTACTGGTCTAACCAATGCTACTTCTGGTTGCTTCCGCCGGTGGCGGTTCTGTTGCACGGGCTTCTGATTCCTTCAGCGCTCCCGCACTATGGGCTGCTGGCGGCCGGTGCCTTGGGGATGTTTTCGATTTGGCTGGTCGCGCTGGCTCAAGCTCGCCTGAAACCCCAAGACTGGTGGCAAATCAGTGCGTGGATGCTGGTGGGGTCCGTGGTGTTGGTGCTGTTGGCGATGCCCAGTGCGAACTACTTAAATCAGCCCCAGTGGATCGAGTCTTTGCCTCTGGTGCTGCGGCTACCAGAGGGCGGCTTCCAGCAGCGCAACGTGTTTGCCAGCTTTTTGGGATCCGTACTGCTGTGGGCTTGGGCCATGCGCCTGCGTACCGGTGCGCGCTGGATCGGCTCGGATGTGGTTTTTGCCCTCGCAGCCTTCTTGTTGGCTTGGTGCGTTTTCCTGTCGGGTTCACGAACCGGCACCGTCGCGGTTGCTGGCAGTGCTGGGTTGTTATCAGTTTATGCTTGGTTAAAAGGTTGGCGGCATACCGGACTGTGGCTGCCCGCACTGGCGGTGGCCGGTGCCTTGGCGTTGACCGTGGTGTCACCGATCGAGGACATCAACGCACGGATGGCGGATTTGGCGGACGGCGGCTCGACCACATCGCGGCTTAGCATGTGGCAGGTGTCCTACACTTTAGGTTTTGAGCAGCAGTGGCTGGGTCATGGCTTGGGCTCGTTCACCCAGGTCTTTCACCCTAAGTTTGTCGAGATGGCCCGTCAGGGTGCCGATTTAACCTATGTGAACTTCCTAAACCATCCGCACAACGAAACTCTGCTGTGGTGGGTCGAAACTGGCATCTATGGCCTAGTTTTTGTGATTCTGCCCTGGGTGTTTAGCCTGCTGTTTTTAGTGCTGTGGCGAAATCCTTCTGCGATGTTGTTTGTGGTGTCCCTTGGGCCGATGTTGCTGCACACCCAAACCGAATTTCCTTTGCATACCTCGGGAGTGCATTGGTTCTTGGCGGGATTGATCATCGTCAGTACCACTCGAGGAGATTTATTGCCGGCGCGTCAGATGAATGTAAAGCCAATCTGGCCGGGTGTTATCGGGGTATTTGCAGCGCTAGGCGTGGTGGGAATGCTGCATTCAGGGTGGATGTCCTATCGCAATTGGCACTCGGCGAACCAAAACCAAGGCCAGTTAGGCGAGTTTATTGAGAAGCGTGCACAGGATCCGGTGTTTAACCATTTTGTGTTGGGTGCTGAGGCGCGAGATTTCTGGGTGTTAACGCTGGCACGGATCGCCGTAGCATCCAAAGACGTGGAGTGGAGCGCGACGTTGCGTGAGCCGCTGGAGCAGATGCAGCAGCGCTGGCAGGGGCCGCCAGTCTGGCGTGCGCTGGCGCAAATTTATCAGTTGCAGGGCGATACGCAGGCATTGCGTCGCCAAATCGAATGGGTTCAAGCACTACAACCGGGGGCGGTTGCAGCGCTCAAAGCCAGTCTGGATTAGTCCAGGCGCATCACCAGACCTTTAAGGTACTGGCTTTCGGGTAGCTGCGGCATGCCGGGATGATCCGCAGCGGCGCCTAGCGTGAACAGAATCTGGGCACTGCGCCCGGCGTCAGTGACCCCGCGCGCCACCTGTTCGGTGAGCGCGTTCAGATCGACGTGGTGCGAGCACGAATGAATCACCAAAAAGCCGCCGGGGCCGGTGATATCTGCACCCATGCGAGTCATCTTGCGGTAGCCGCGTAGGCCTTGGCGCAACGACTTTTTGCTTTTGGCAAAGGCCGGCGGATCCAAGTTGACCAAGTCGTACTGCTCTTTGTTCTGGGCCGCACGTTCAAGCACGTTGAAAACGTCTGCCTTGATCCACTCGATACTGACATCGTTCATGTCTGCGCTTTGCTGGGCTAGCTCTAGCGCAGGTCCACTGCGATCAACTGCCGTGACTGTGGCGCCTTGGGTGGCCATCGCAATCGCAAATCCACCGGCGTAGGTATAGCCGTCAAAGCACTTGGGCTCTTCAAACTGGCTAACTAGGCTGGCTAATAGTGCACGGCTGTCGCGCTGATCGTAGAACCAGCCGGTTTTTTGGCCTTGGGTCAGCGTGGTCATAAAGCTCAGGCCGTTTTCGACCAGCTCAATGTTTTCACCGTCACCTTTAAGGACTTCAATCTCGGCGCTCAAGCCCTCGTGTTCCCGTTGCGCTGTATCGCCGCGCATGACCAGGGTGTTGATCTCGCACAATCGATTCATTGCTTCGAGCAATGGCTCGCGCAGGGCATCGATGCCGGCGGTGTTGAGCTGCAAACTGATGGCATCGCCATAACGATCCATGATCAAGCCAGGGATGCCGTCGGACTCTGCATGAACCCAGCGGTAGTGGCCGCCGGGGTAGACGCACTCGCGAGTCTCCATGGCGCGGGCCAGACGGGCTTCAAGCCAGTCAGCATCGATCACGGCCTCGGTGTTTTTGTCGAACAGGCGCCAGGCAATCAGCGCATGGCGGTTGTAGCTGCCAACACCCAATAGTTCGCCCTTTTGGGTTTGCAGGTTGCACAGCGTGCCGGGCTCGATGGTTTTGTTTTCGGCAATCGAGCGGATCTCGTTCGAGAAGATCCACGGATGGCCCGCGCGCAGACGTCGGTCAGCACCGGGGTTTAGGGTAAGGGTGGGTCGCATACGCATTCCTTTGAGTCGATACCAAAGGATACCACTGGCAGGCGCACAATGTGATCGGCATACTCTGCGCATGAGTTATAACGCGCAAAGTATTGAAGTCCTCAGCGGACTGGAACCCGTTCGCCGCCGCCCCGGTATGTACACCGACACGACACGTCCCAACCACTTGATTCAAGAGGTGGTCGACAACTCGGTGGACGAGGCGATGGGCGGTCACTGCGACAAGATTGAAATCGTCTTGTTGGCGGACGGAGGGGTGCGCGTCATCGATAATGGCCGTGGGATGCCGGTCGATATTCACCCCGAACACGGCGTCCCGGGTATCGAGCTGATCCTGACCCGGTTGCATGCGGGCGGTAAATTTTCCGGCGATAACTACAAGTTTTCCGGCGGTTTGCACGGTGTGGGCGTCAGCGTGGTCAACGCCTTGTCCAAGCGGGTGGAAGTACAAGTCCGCAAGGATGCGCAAATCCACGCGATGGCCTTTGAAAATGGCGATGCGGTCGAGCCGCTGTCGATCATCGGAAAAGTCGGTCAGCGCAACACCGGCACCCAAGTTACTTTCTGGCCGGATACCTCGTTTTTTGACAGCCCGCGCTACGCGGTTAAAGCACTCAAACACCTGCTGCGTGCCAAGGCAGTCTTGTGCCCCGGCCTGACGATTGATTTTAAAAACGAAGCCAGCGCTGAAGACAACGAAGTGTGGTGCTTCGAGGCCGGCTTGTCTCAGTACCTCTCGCATGCCATTGGCGATCAGCTGATTTTGCCCGAAGCGCCGTTCACTGGCAGCTTCTCGGGTGACGACGAGATGGTCGACTGGGCGCTGAGCTGGCTGCCTGAGGGCGGTGACTACATCACTGAGAGTTACGTCAACTTGGTTCCTACCGCGCAGGGCGGCACCCACGTCAATGGTCTGCGAACGGGCCTGACCGAGGCGCTTCGCGAGTATTGCGAGTTTCGCTCGTTGTTGCCTAAGGGACTTAAGCTGGCGCCCGAGGATTTGTGGGACCGTTGCTGCTATGTGCTCAGCGTCAAGATGGGCGATCCTCAGTTTGCCGGCCAAACCAAAGAGCGCCTGAGTTCACGCAGCTGCGCGCCCTTTGTTAGCGGTGTCGTCAAAGACGCTTTCAGTTTGTATCTGAACGCCAACCCCAGTGTGGGTGATGCGTTAGCCGAGTTGGCGATCAGCGCGGCGCAATCGCGCCTGAAAGCCCGCAAAAAAGTTGCCCGTAAAAAGATCACTCAGGGGCCTGCACTGCCGGGCAAACTGGCGGATTGCAGCGCGGCGGATGCAATGAATGGCGAGCTGTTCTTGGTCGAGGGCGATTCGGCCGGCGGCAGCGCCAAACAGGCGCGGGATCGTGAATTCCAAGCGGTCATGCCCCTGCGCGGCAAGATCCTTAACACCTGGGAAGTCGACAGCTCCGAGATTCTAGCCAGCCAAGAGGTCCACGACATTGCGGTGGCAGTGGGCGTCGATCCCGGCAGTGAAAACCTAGAGGGCCTTCGTTACGGCAAGATCTGCATTCTGGCGGATGCGGACTCTGACGGGGCTCATATCGCAACCTTGCTGTGTGCCTTGTTTAGCCGACACTTTCCACATTTGGTCAAGGCGGGTCATGTGTATGTCGCCATGCCGCCGCTGTATCGAATCGATGCTGGCAAGGATGTCTATTACGCGCTGGATGAGGATGAGCGCCAAGGCGTAATGGATCGCATCAAAGCGGAAAAGCGTACGGTTAAAATTGGTGTGACTCGCTTTAAAGGCCTGGGCGAGATGAATCCGTTGCAGCTGCGCGAGACGGTTATGGATCGTGATACCCGGCGGCTGATTCAGCTGGTCAGCGACGATGACGAGGACACGCGTCAGGGGTTGGACTTGCTGTTGTCTAAAAAGCGCGCATCGGATCGTCGCGTGTGGCTTGAGTCTTCTGGGCATTTGGCGGATTTGCCCTAGTACTCCATACCCTGTGCCTTGGTACCACAGGGGAGGGCAGGCTTTTTATCGGCGTCTACACTCGATGCATCACAAGAGGAAAGACCGATGAAAAAAGTGGATGCTGTAAAACGGATGCTCGACCGCGCGGCGGATCGTTACGGGGATAATCACCCGATTACAGAGGCATTGCAGCGACAGTTTGACCGTGTGCAAGCGGCCAGCACAAAGACTGCCGAAACCGCACTGACAGACTAACCTTCACTGCAGTATCCTAGCCCTCAACCAAAGGGGGCTATGTGACCATCACCGTTGATTCTTCCGGCGTCGAACAGCAGACGCTGCGTGCCTATACCGAAAAAGCCTATCGTGACTACTCAATGTACGTCATCTTGGATCGTGCTCTGCCGCATGTGGCAGACGGTCTAAAGCC
>CBFHLC010000064.1:0-8832 GCA_965656605.1 Litorivicinus sp.
ATTTTCATCGGCGGTAACTGTCCCGCAGGCAGGGTGTATTCACGGACCTGAATATCTCGCGAATGCCAGTTGTGATCGATCATCCAAACGAGTGCGAATAGGATGGCTGCGGGGGCTAGGATGATCAGGGCTTTGAGTTTCATGAAGCTTAGCGTATCAGAGTGATCGTTGGGGGTGATGAATAGGGCGCCCGTGATGTCAGTTCGTAACTGCATATGGACGCCGTAAAATGTAGTCGTACTCTGATAGAGTCGAGGGAAATTGTGACGAGGCACGAGTGGACTTTTACATAACCGTACTAAGAAAAATTTGGAATGGGGAAATATCTCTTTTGGGCTACGCAGGTTTATACATTCTTGCCAGTCTAACGATTGCAATTCTGAGCATGGCCGTTCTTATCGTCGGCGTTAAGGGCGCGCTGGGTACTGGACTGTTGATTTCGATCGCTATGATTATAGGATCCGCAGTGGCTTCTGCCGGCTTAGTTGGCGCAGCAGTATTTGCGAGAGGACTTTGGGTAAAGCAGAGAAATCTAAAAGGATTGGGTAGATTGCTTGCGTGGCTTCTATTAATTCCGCACTCAACCATAGCTTTCGCTGCAGCTACAGCCTTCGCATTTTTAGGCGTCGGGACCGTCGGGATGCTCTCGGATCTGTGGTCTATCTAGGTCGAATGAGCCAATGACCGGCACCCATTACACGCCTATGTCGGTAACCAGAGCTGTCGGACCAGAAACCCTCCAGCGTCTGGTATTAAGAGAGAGGGTTTAAGGAGGGGGAGACTTTGACCGCCAGAGGATTTGTCTGGTACCTGTGTCTATGACTCTGCGCTGGGAAACTTGCCGCGGGCCAATCAAGATTTCCGGCATGCAAAAATCCTACACTTTGCCAAAATTGCACTTTCAACTTATTGATCTCAAACACAAAAAACACAGATTACTTTCCTCCTAAGGGGAAGGCCTGTGGTTCGAATCCACATGGGGGCGCCAAGTCTCACCCCCGAACCCGCTTGTAGGCCCCGTCAACACTAGCTTTGTTTCATATGCTGTGATTTGGGGGTAGCACTGATGGGTGCACATTTAGATACCACTTCTTGCCTGATTTCTTGCACTTTCTTGATGCAGAAACGTGGCTTTTATTACTTCAGGGGCACTATTCCGGTAGATCTGAAACGATTCTTTAAGTGTTCAAGAATTATGGTGTCGTTGAGGACTCGTGATTTGCGTGTGGCAAAGGCTCGTGCCATGCAAATGAGTATGAAACTCCAACGTGCGGTTAGATACATGGCACTGGTGTGTGGCGATAAGCCGATCGACATCTACTCTCGTGATGATGCAAATCACTACTGGGATAGCTTGTCGGGAAGAGGGCTTTCTTCAGCTAGCGTCATGAAATCCCTGAATATTACTCGTGCAATGTCGAACTTAGTTTGTCGTGAGAAGGGCATTGACTTGGTAACAAGTTTCTCAGCAATTCATATCGAGGAAACAGGTCCTGCCGAACGGCGACAGCCCGTGCCTGTAGAAATCATTAGGTCTGTTCAAGCTGAGTGCCAACTTATCGATGATGAGGCTCGAAGGGTGCTGACGCTTGGAGATGTTACGACCATTTTCTTCTACACCAGCTTATTTTTCAGTGTACCCAATGCACTCTCGTTGGACATCGCTCAGGTGAGTGGCTGGATATTTCTTGTCGGGGGGGCCATTTTTTGGTTCTAAATATGCCTGTGTCCTCGCCGCTACTCGAGTGTTTCAGGCACCGGACGCTGCAAAATTCGGTGGGGCTTTTGGACAGCCGGCAAGGGTGATTCTGGTGAGCATCAGTGCCCTGGCGCTTTGGGACACTGCGGTCAATGTGTTAGCTGCTCTGAAATAACCCTCAGGTAGTTTCAGCAACACAAAGGTAAAGTCGGTGCCCGAATGACTCTGGCACCGACGGGTGCGTTAAATCAGATCCTGTGCCAATGAGCCCTGAGCCTCGGGTGAGATTTCGTCTACCCGCACGTTATATGCGGGATGATCAATGCCCATGGCGATACTCTGGCCTGCTTTTACTGCATCAATGCAGCGTGCATCTAGCTCAAATCGGACAAAGTGAACCGCCGAAGTTTTCGACTCGTTCGCACGCTCGAGGTCTTCGTCGGCAATGGCGTAAATACGATCACATCCAGCGACTTGAACGTACAGACGGTCCTCGACACCCTTGAGCTCCATTAACCGCTCAGCACGCTCGTCGGGATCAACGTACTCAATCATCATGGTGGCTTTCCAATTCGTGCCATCAGGAATTAAAGGGTTATAGGCCTCTAGCTCGTCCTCGATGCCTTCATCGTCAAAGGTTTTTTCAATCCGCAACATTTCTTGGATTTGATACCGCAGCGTTACCTCGTTTTCAAACGCTAGGGTGACATGATCGCCTAAGAACACACGGCGTTGGCTTTTACACGCTATCGCCTCTGCGCGAATGGCGTCACGCTGGCGATGATACTGCTCCAGGGACAGCAGGGATTCACGGCTGATATGTGGCATGTTACCTCCTAAATTCCGTAGGCCTTGCGAACCAATGAGATGGGGTGTGCAAGCTCTGGGTTATTTTGATGGTTTTGCTCAATGCCCTGAGCAATGTGCTGCCCGCCCAATGGGCAATCTGAGCTGATGTAGTCTGGCTCCGCTTGGTTCATCTGGCGGAATACCGGGCGACCGATCTTCATCGACTTTTCATGAAATTCTTTCTTTATGCCATAGGTGCCAGCATGTCCACTGCAGCGCTCGGTGGTTTTCACCTCGACACCAGGCAGTGACTTCAAAAACTCCTCGGTTTTCTTGCCGATGTTCTGAACCCGGCCGTGGCAGGGCGCGTGATAAGCGATGGTGCCGAGCTCTGCGCTAAAGTCATCTTTGAGCAGCCCGTCTTTTGCTCGCTGCACTAAATAATCAAAGGGATCCCAAAAGGCCTCTTTAACCGCTTGCACATCCGCATCTTCGGGGTACATCAGTGGCAGTTCCTGCTTAAACATCAAGGTGCAGCTGGGGACTAGGCTGGTCAGCGCGTATCCTTCTCGAGCAAGCTTGGCCAGGTGAGGAATGTTGATGCGTTTAAGTCGGTCTACCCCCTCAAGATCGCCTTGTTCGAGCTTGGGCATCCCGCAGCACACTTCTTTCTCGGCCACAGTCCAGGCGATTGCGTTATGCTCCAGAACGGCGACGAAGTCATGACCGATGCCTGGCTCGTTGTAATTGATATAACAAGTGGCGAATAAGGCAACTTTTCCCCGTGTACGCTTGCCGTCTTTGGACTCGAAGGTTACATCGGGGCTGGCCGCACTGCGGAACTTCTTGTTAGCAAATTCAGGTAGCCAGGCGTCTTTGTGGATGCCCAGCGCCTTTTCGGCAACTGCGCGAGTTGGGGTCCATTTGTTCACAGCGTTGATGGTTTCAGTCACCAGTGGGATGCCCGCCATTTTGCCTAGGCCGTCCGTACTAGACAGGATCTTGTCCCGAGTTTTGCCTCCGGTTTCCTTAAATTCGATCGCTTTGTACTGCAGCATCAAATGGGGGAAATCGACGTTAAAGGGGTGTGGAGGCACGTAGGGGCATTTGGCGACATAACACATGTCACACAGGTAACATTGATCAACAACTTTCTTATAGTCAGCCTTGTCAACGCCGTCCACTTCAAGGGTGTCGCTCTCGTCGATAAGATCGAATAGCGTAGGAAAGCTGTCGCATAGGCTGACGCACCTACGACATCCATGACAGACGTCAAATACACGCTCTAATTCTTGGTTCAATGCTTCTTTGTCATAGAAAGACTCCTCCCGCCATTTAAGAGGATGACGAGTGGGCGCTTCTAAGTTGCCTTCTTTTGGGGGCATGGGCATGGTTTGAACTCCGGTGTTAAAAAACGCGCCCCCTGATGGAGGCGCGCTTTGATCGACTTAGGCTTCTGCTTTGTACGCATCCAGCGTTTTCTGGAATTTGTTTGCGTGACTACGCTCGGCCTTAGCTAAGGTTTCAAACCAATCCGCGATTTCGTCGAACCCTTCATCGCGAGCTGCTTTCGCCATGCCCGGATACATATCGGTATACTCGTGCGTCTCACCAGCAATGGCTGACTCCAGTGCCTCGGCCACGTTGCCTGCCGCCAGACCCGTTTCTGGATCACCAGACCCACCGTTGATCAGGTATTCCATATGACCATGAGCATGACCGGTTTCACCTTCGGCGGTGTTGCGGAAAACATTAGCCACCTCAGGCGCGCCTTCGATGTCAGCCATGTTTGCGAAATACAGATAACGACGGTTTGCCTTAGACTCGCCGGCGAATGCGGCTTTCAGATTTTCTTCGGTTTTTGTTCCTTTCAGATCCATTATTTTTCTCCAACTGAGTGGGTGTTCTGGATTCCCGTGGGCCTTGCCCACGTTTTTATAGTAAGGATGTAATAAAAAAACAAAAGCTTTACACGAGCGATCGATTCAATAGCTTAAAACTATTACATGAGCGGACTTCGATAGGTGTGAATTATCGTTAGGTGACGTTTACTGAATGTTCATTTATTTGTTGTCTACAGGCGGCATGTGCCACTGTCTCGGCTTCGAACAAATAGTGAATCGTCAAATTGGCTCGCAAGGACGGAAGGTGGCTTGACTCCAAGAACAGATGTGCATCATGTGGTTGCTTGGATATTGCGCAGAGGAGTGCTGGTCGAACACATTCCCGGGTGCCGAGTCTGCTTGACCAATCACTAAAAAATGACGCTACCCACCTTGATTGCGCCAAATAGCCACGGGCAAAATGGCGCGATTTGGTCAGTTGCGCCATATTTGTGCCACCCTGACGCTAGGTGTGCAGAAACCGGTGGGTCATTACATAACTGCACAATGGTGGGAAGACACTGGGGGAGACTTTGAGGATCCTCGAGTTCGATCGCTGCTTAAGGTCTGAATCTTTTGGCAGCATAGGTTGAAGGCTCGCTCGAATCTACGTGGGGCGTCAAAAATGGGTGCAGTGCTTTACTCCACCCATTTGTAACTTACCGTTAAACCCTCTGCAGAGCCTGCTCTAAATCTCCCAGTAGATCTTCAATATGTTCGATACCCACGGATAACCGAATCATGTCGGGTGTTACGCCCGCCGCGGCCAGTTCCTCGTCGTTGAGTTGCCGATGGGTCGTCTCTGCCGGAATCGACGCTAAAGACTTGCTGTCCCCTATGTTCACCAGACGCAGGAATATCTGAAGCGCATCATAAAACTTACGAGTGGCCTCTCGACCGCCGACCACGCCAAAACTTAAGATGCCTGAGGCGGTACCTGCCATGTATTTTTGCGCCAATCCATGGTCCTGATGCGAGGGTAGGCCGGCGTAGTTAACCCAGCTTACCTTGGGATGTTGCTCCAGGAACTCAGCGATTACTTGCGTGTTTTGGCAAATGCGTTCCATCCGAAGTGCGAGGGTTTCTAAGCCCTGCAGGAGCAAGAATACATTCATCGGTGAAATGGCTGCTCCGGTGTTCCGCAGCGGCACCACTCGGGTTCGGCCAATGAAGGCCGCCGGACCAAATGCTTCGGTATAGACGACACCGTGGTAGGAAACATCCGGGGTGTTCAGCAACGGGAAGCGTTCAGCGTGCTTGGCCCAAGGGAAGTGGCCAGAATCGACAATTACGCCGCCAATAGAGTTGCCATGCCCGCCGATATATTTGGTCGCAGCAGTGACGATGATGTCGGCGCCTTGTTCGATCGGACGCCACAGCGCCGGACTGGGAACCGTGTTGTCGACAATGAGCGGAATGCCATGTTTGTGAGCAAGAGCGGCCAACGCTTCGATATCAGACACTCGCCCCGATGGATTGCCCACGGACTCGCAATACAAAGCCTTGGTGTTTGCATCGATGTTCGATTCAATGGCTTGAAGGTCGTTGGTCGCGACAAAGCGCACCTGAATCCCCTGGCGAGGCAGGGTGTGGGCAAACAGGTTATAGGTCCCACCGTACAAATCGCTGGCGGAAATAATGTTGTCCCCAACCTGAGCGATCGTCTGTATGGCATAGGTGATTGCGGCCATGCCCGAGGCAACGGCCAGCGCAGCGATGCCGCCTTCCAGCGCTGCAACTCGCTGTTCAAACACATCGGTCGTGGGATTCATGATGCGTGTGTAAATGTTACCTGGGACTTTGAGATCGAAAAGGTCCGCACCGTGCTGAGCATCGTCAAATGCATAAGATGTTGTCTGGTAGATTGGCACGGCGACGGACTTGGTCGTCGGGTCAATGGTATAGCCTGCATGTAAGGCTTGAGTTTCTAACTTCATTGGGTTGGTCCTTGACTTCAGTGCCACCGACTTTACCTGTTTGAATGCGAATCTAAAGATCTTCTTTAGACGCATTTGGGATAAGGATATGTACGAAGGTGCCTCAATGATGGATAGACGGTATCGAAGAGTTGTCGTCCAGCGTGTGAGACGGAGACCGAGAAAAGGGGCCAAAATATCATCTGGTCCGTCTAGGGATCTGCGCACTGCTCTTTCTTATCGAGCTTTACCCTACGTCGAGCTCTTTACTGGTTCTGGCTCGCACCTTAGCCGCGAGGCAAAAGCAGGGAAGAGTGGTAGCGGTCGATGAAATCTGGCTACTTCAGCGGACTTGCACAAAGCCGACACAATACCGAATTGCCGCCCTCAACCTATTGATCTGAAATACAAAAAACACAGATCACTTTCCTCCTAAGGCGAAGGCCTGTGGTTCGAATCCACAGGGGGCGCCAGTTTTTACGCCGAGCCGAGTGCTCGACCCACTCGTGGAGCTTGGGTTTTTCCCTTTGAGCCATACAGCATCTGACCATCGCCGCCGGCGATGATCGACTTGATCGAATCGGCTTTCTTTTTGATTCGCTGTAATACCGCCGCGTTGCTTTGATTTTCGTGTTGGCATTGTTCGATGGCGCTTTCTGCTGCGTCAGCAGCCGGTGCAATTCGGGCGCGCCAACTGTCTGGCAGGGTGCCCAGCAAAGCCTTGTGGCCTTCGGCATCGGGACTGAACCCCGCATCGGTCAGCAGGGTCTGGCGTTGGGCAATGTTGCCCTCTAGGGATTTCAGCGCGTTGAGCTTTTCCGTCAAACGCTGCTTTATCATTGATGAGTCATATTCAGCCATCGCTTTACGCTCGTCTAGTAGCGCGCTCTGCAATACCTCAGCTTGGTGGGCCATTTCCTGTAGCAGTGCCAAATAACGGGCTGAATCAATCATCTTTTAGAGTCCTAGCATGCGCTGGGCTATGAAGGCTCTGTGCAAGTCGGCATAAGCTACTGAAAAGTCTAGTAAATCTATCCAGCCAAGGAGCTACGTAGACAATGCTGAAGACACGAATACCTTACACCTTCACGAAAGACGGGCGTTTTTATTTCACTAAGCAAGTCCCTGATGACTTAAAGCAGTACTACTCAAAACGCCGCATAGTTAAATCTCTACAGACAGCCTCACCGAAACAGGCGAAATTGTTGTCTGCAGTCATGCTTAGTCGGCTGGAGGATTATTGGTTGAAACTGAGGCTCGATAATATGACTGTGCCGATGGCTGACCTGCTTCAGCGTCCATCAGAAAGTTCAGATGGGGTGCCGTCTATTGATGAGGCTCTGGCGCTTTACGTTAAAACTAAAGGAGCCAATAAGACTGATGCGTATAGAGAGACAGCCCAGCGCCACGTCAGGTATTTCATTACTGCAGTTGGTCGCAAACCACTCAATCAATATCGGTCGTCAGATTCAGCGGCGTTTAGGGATTACCTCTTAGACAAAAGGAAGGTCAGTGCCTCCTCAGCCATTCGGATATTTTCATCCGTTAAGTCGGTCTTCAATTTTGCTGTCAGTGAACTTGGATTAGGCATTCCGAGTCCGTTTTCTGGTACTTACCTGCCAACGACGGAACCCAAGCGAAGGCTACCTATCTCAAGGGACAAAATTGCACATATGCAACAACAGTGTCTTGAACTTGATGATGATAAGAGTCATCTACTCGCATTGATAAGCGAGACAGGGATGCGGTTAGCAGAGGCTCTGGGCTTGCTCAAAGAGGATATTTACTTAGATGTAAAAACGCCGTACGTCGAAATCAGGCCGCACCCTTGGAGAAGGTTAAAAACAACTTCAAGTAACCGCTGTATACCATTGATTGGAATGTCACTATGGGCGGCTAAGAGAGTTGCCGAAAACGATAGTGTATTTTGTTTTCCTCGTTATACGGACCATGACAAGTGTAAGAGCAACGCCGCATCAACAGTGTTAAACCGATGGATGAAGCGAGAAGAATGCGGGGACTATGTAGTGCATAGCTTTAGGCACAGTTTGCGAGATAGGCTTAGAACTATAGAGGCACCAACAGACCTGATAGACCAAATAGGCGGTTGGAGTCACGATAGCATTGGGCAGGGCTATGGGAGTGGTTACGGTATTGACCATCTCGCCAAAGCACTTAAACAGGCGCTAGACAAAGAGCAAGCATTGTCTACGTAGCTCCTTGGCTGGATAGATTTACTAGACTTTTCAGTAGCTTATGCCGACTTGCACAGAGCCTTCATAGCCCAGCGCATGCGATTTAGCCTTATTCAGGCGACACAGACTAACTAGTCCTACTGATTACAGTGCCTGCACTGTTTGTAAGGCGCAAGTGAAGGCCATGAGTTGTCTACTGTTTTGTAAACTTATGGAATTTCATCAAAGGTCGATAGATTCTGCTGGCGCTGTCTAACCTGCTCACGCCGAACAGCGAAGTGTATAGACCGCTGGAGCCTACTCATTGGCTCTGAAGCTTTGCTTGGGGAGATATACGATGCCCTGTTTTT
>CBFHLC010000065.1:0-8496 GCA_965656605.1 Litorivicinus sp.
CGGATACGTTGCCTTTAAATTCAGCTGCGCATCCAGCACTACGATTTCTTGGGTGACGCTTACTCCCGAAGGATCCGAGCGTAGCTGTGCCCACCATCGCGCCTGCGGTTCACTGGCCGGCTGCCCGGTGACTCGGTGGCCCAACACCGACAGCGCTATATGCAGCGGCTGGTCTGATCGATTTTCAACACTGGCGGATGAATCCAGCGCGGGGTTGCTTAATGACCAGGCCGCGGGCTCGACGGATGCAACGGATTGCGCCGCCATGACCGCCCGGGCCACCCAGGCTCGCTCCTGTGTACTGAGCCGGCTGTTATTCGAGGCTTGTGCATTCATCTGATTCAGCGCTGCCGTGGCATACGCCCACTGCTGGCTGATCGCTGCGTAATACGCCCGCGCCGCGCTGTCGCGCAAAGGGGATGAATAGGTCTCGTAATCGACGCGATCGGATTTCAGCTGGGCTGCCAATTCAAAGGCCTGCTGACTACGAGCGGTATCCCCTAGCAGATGAAATCCATATGCCAGCTGCGCCGCCGAGGTCGGATCTAACTCATTACTGCTGAGCAAATAGCGCATTTCGCCGACATCCGGCTGGCCTGCTTGGACCCTTAACAACAACGCATAGGCCCGGATATCCGCATCGTTCGAGCGCGATAGACGCACCAACGTGCCCTGAGCGTCGTTGAGCGTTCGCAGACGTAGCCGCTCAATGTGCTGAGTCTGCTCGGCGTTGAATATGCCCGTGGGCGTCGGCTGCGCCAGAAAATCCATGGCGTACAGGCTTAGCCAAGTTTCGGCCGAATCGCTGGAACTCCACAACGAGAACTGTCCCGAGGCCCGCTGTAAATCGGCAATGCGCTGGTAGCTTTGGTTCAAGCGTGATCTAGCCTGGACCAGATCAGCGGCTCGCGCCTGTTCGGGCTCGAGGATCGCCAGTGGCCAGGCTTTGGATACGGTCTGCTCCAAACAACCGTACGGGTAGCGACTCAAGCTGGCTAACAACGCATGGGTATCCGGCAGCGGCAGGCGTGATACAGATAGGCTAGCGCTCGAGTTCTCCAACTGATCCAACAGCTGCATCGGCAGATCCAAACGCTCGCCGGCAGGCAGACTAAAACGGCGTTGCACCATCGCAAGGGATCCCGGTGCACGGACCTGGATCGGCCAACGGTAGCGTTGATCGGGGTGGCCTTGGGTCTGCAGGGTCAAGGTAATGGCTGCGTCCCCGTTCTCGAGGAGTCGGATAGGGACCGCCATTTGGATGCTGCGCCCCGGGACTAGCTGATCAATCGATTGATCGGCGCCAGCTAGATCTGCAGCCACCCCTTCAATTCCCCAACGCAGCGTGACTGGGGCGTTAATCGTCTGGGTCGCCGTCACGCCGACCCCCGCGATGATCTGATCACCCGCGGAGGCTACTCGTGGGATTGAGCTGGTCACCGCGATGGGGTCGCGCACCGTCAGCTGAGCGCTGCCCTGAATCGAGCGGCGGCCATCGGATCCCATCACATCAATACGTACCCGCCCATTCAATTCGCCCACCGGCAGGCGCACCTTCACTCGGCCATCCATCACGCTAAGGGCAGGTGTCTGCACTGCAATGGTTTCGAAAAACTGACCTTGGGTCTGCGCCGTATCCCCGGCCTGATCGCCGCCCACCACCAAATTGTTGCCGGCAATATCCGATAGCAGTCGGGCCACAAAGCCGTATGGGTCGAACAACTCGACGCCCAATGCCTGCTTGCGCGTAAACCAATCCACGGGGCTTGCCGGGGGATGTCGAGTCAGATTCAGAATGCCAACATCGACCATCGAGACGACTACACTGGTCCCATCGCGAGCACCCGGCACTTCAACGTCGAATGTCAGCTCGGAATTCGGGCGAATCGATGGCGGCACACGAATCGTCGCCCGGCGCTCAAAACGATCCGGCGCGATATTCAAATGCGCCACACCGACCGCTCGAGCTGGGCCGGGCTGCACCGCTGATGCGGCCCGAAATCCCTTAACCAATATGTAGGCCTGACTCAGATCCGCGGGTGTGGTGATCGACAACTGACCCTCTCGGTCATGCAGCTCCATCTGATGAATTTGTGCCGTGCCTTGACCCAGCACCCACACCTCGGCGGTTCCATCAAAGGGCGCACGCACTGACACCTGAACCGATTCATTGGGCGCAGGCGTCGCATTGGATAGCACCACATCCAGCGTGTCCGGAACGGCTGCATTTGCACCTCCAGTGCCCCACCACCCCACAGACAAACGCTGCTCGGTGGGCTGGCCGGCCGCGGGCAATAATTGCAGTTTGTAACGCCCATACCCTAGCTTGGGCAGACGCAAGGCGGCGCCGGTTGCACTGACATCCAACTGGCCACTGGCAATGACCGCGCGTTCGAAATACTCAACACGCCAGCTCCACCGGCTGCCTTGTTTGTGCCAGTAATAGTCCCAGTCCTCCTCGACCAGTCGCCAACGAATACGCCCCGCCTTGGCCTGACCGCTCAGCGCATCGACTGACACCACACTCATCTGCGGAGCCGAATCGATCGGATACCAGCGTGCAGGCGTCACCGGCTTGACCCCGATCCAGCGCGGCTGTGTGGCGAAAACGCTGTGTGTGCGCTGCCGGGTAATGCGCCCGGACAACTCGGTCAATTCAAAATCCAGCAGCAAACGCTGGGGCACGGTCGCATCTGCAATCGGCTTTAACTGATCGGGCGTGAATTCAAACTCGGCTGATCCATCATCGGCGGTGGTCAGCTGCAACGCCTGTAACAGCTGCGATTGGCGATCCTGGGTGTTCAAACCACCAAATTGAAAATCCGGAAATTGAACAAACGGCGTTCGCGTAGGTTGAGCCCGCAACGAGGCCTGAATGGGGCGTCCGGATGCGGGAGCCCCAAACAGGAAGTCGCTTTGCGTGGCGATGCTGAGTGATTCACCGCCCGAGACAAAGTCCGGCACCACCGAGTGGGCGATCTGCATCGTCTCGGGAATAAAGTCCTGCACCTGAAACTGGGTTTGAGCCACCGTCATATCCGCCAGTCTCAGCTGGGCTTGATAACGGCCGCGCTTGGCACTGACACCCAAATCCAGCGACTCGCTTAGCACGCCGTTCTGATCGCTGCGCACCGGCAGATCAATCAGCACTTTGGAGTCCGGGCGGATCACCCGCAGCGTCATGGCTTGATCGGCCATCGGATCCATTTGGGCATCTCGCAGGATCGAGGCGAAGTGGACACGCTCGCCGGGACGATAAACGCCCCGCTCAACGCGCAGGTACCCAAGTCCGCTCGTCGCGGGTTCCACTCCCTTTACGTCTAACGCATCCAGGACCAATGGCGGCTCGTTCAGCGATAGGTAGCTTGGGTACTGACCCACCTGCGCCACCAGTAAACCCGGCAGCTGCCCACCGTCCCCTTTCAGCAGGGCTGCAGGAATCTTGGCATAGCCATCCGAGGCAATTGCAAAGTCCCCCAAGACCTCGGAGTTTCGGGCGTGTACGCGTACCTGCCCGCGCGTTTGCAACTCGCCGGTCGTAAAATCCCGTAACGACACCCAGGCGTATTGATCCCCCCACATCACATTGATTGCATGATGTGATTGCAGCACCACGGCCGTGTCCTGGTCCCCCAGGTTCTGGCACGGCCAGATTTCACAGCCCTGAATACTGACCCGGTAGGCCCCCGACGCCGGCAGGTTTAATTGAGACAGATCCACCGCTCCGCGCGCGTCTCCTTCTGGGCCTAACAAGATCTGCTTCTCGAACGGATCACCTTGCTTGAATTGATCCTGGGACAAGTACGGGTCGTCACTTAGCTGGGTGCTCTGCAATAAACGCATGGCCACGGCCGGCAAGATGACGTCCGCGCGAAGCAGCAACGCGTTATACCGTGCCGCCTTGAATGCAATTCTGGGCCGCTGACCCGCCGGCACAATCAGCAGCGACGTGTCGCCGACAAATTCTAAATTGGGGCGCAAACCCGACGTGGTTCCCGTGACCTGAAATGGCTGCTGCAATGGGTTCGGGTCCAACGGAAAACCTGGGCGCAGGCGTACCTGATACTCGTGGTTAGCACGCAGCCCTGACAACGTCAGCAGCCCGTCGGACAGCGACACGCCGAACTCGACCCGCTCACCCTGATGAGTAACCTGCACGAAGGGTGTTAGATCGGCGTTCGGGTTTACACGGGCCTTCAGCTGGAATCGCAACTCGGCACGGCCGGCCTGGTCTGTGTATTCGGGTAGCTGGGCCGGTTTAAGCAGGCTGTTTTGCGCATGGGCTTGGGTGAAGTTGAATAAAAGGCAAAGGCCGAGGATGAAAGCGTAGCGGGCCATAATAGCGTCCTGAATTGAAGTTCAGGAGCAGACTATGAGACATGATCCTCGCTGAATATGGAGCAACGGCAAAGCCCATCGAACCTCCATTTTCCCTTCATTTTTGGACGCACTTAACGCTGTGGAACCGCGTCCATCAACGGCACATCGATCGCACCGACCACCACGCCGCCGTCTTGATTTTCAATTGCGGCCTGCCCTCCCATCGCCAAGGCAATTTGCTGGACCACGAATAGGCCCAGACCCAAGTGGGTACCTTCACTGTCGTTCCGGGTGCCTGAAAACAACTGGAATGGCGCCACGTCATTACTTAGAGGCACTTGGGATCCTTCGTTCCACACCTGAATATCGGCGCTGAACGCATGATTGATCAGCCGCACCTCGATTCGCCCACCAAAGGGCGTGAAACCCACGGCGTTGTCGACCAATTTGTCTAGCATCTGCTCGACCCGCAGCTCGCTGCCTTGAACCCAGGCTGCCGCATCCGGCAGCCGCAACTGCCAATCAAAGCTGGGATGCGCCTGAACACACACCTCAAAATACTCGCGTAGCAACTCGTGCAGGTTAATCGGATAGATCGAGTCGTTTGCCAAGGACTCTTCTAAATTGGCGGCCTCGGTAATTTGGGTCAGGGTGTTATTCAGCTTATCGATACCCCGGATGGCCGAGGCCCGCAGTCGCGCCTGATGCGCAGGGTCGGTCTCGTCCTCGAGTAGCTCCAGGCTGGATTGGATGGTACTCATCGGATTGGCCAGCTCATGGCGCAAGGTGCGCGGAATCCGAACCAGAAACTGATTGTACCGGGCCAGCTCGGTCAGCAGTCGCTGCATCTCTTGGCTGAGCTGGCCGATTTCATCGTTTTGCTCGGTGCCGCTGAACTGAATATCCGATGCAATCAAGCTAGGTCGGTTCAGCTGCTGGGCCAGCTCTTGCTGCAACCGCAGAATCCGACGCGACAATCCGGTGCTAAACCACACCAGGCTACCCACCAGCAGAACCACCAGTACCGAGACCTGAGCCACCAAGGTCCACAGGGCCGTTTTGGATTGTTGAATTGCCTGCGACAGCGGCCCGCGTAGCTCGATCGTTCCAACCGTGCCCTGCTGACCAAACACCGGGGTGGTCACGCTTAATTGTGCGGGTCCCGCAAGCGTGGGGGTCGCGGCCAGTTGCTGCCCTTTTGAGTTATACACCGTGATCTGCCGCTGGTCCGACAGCGCCATGGCCGGACGCAACAGCGCAACACTGTGCAGGCCTAGGTCGAACTGGACCGACACCCCGGCATCCGAGCTCAATTGCACTCGACCGGCGTTGGGCAAGGCGTATTTGGGCGCCTCAAACTCCAGACGATAGCCCTCGCCCTTGTCCCAGCGTTTGACGGCTATGGTCTCGCGGCGGTTATCGCGAACTACCCGGGCCTGGGCACGAAATTGACCACGAGTCGCCAGCTCAATCTGAGCCGTGGTGGGATGATCGATCCAGCTGAATGTCCAGCGCTGCGATGCGGCATCCGAGCTTTGGATCACGCCATAGACCCGCCCTAGGTTTTGGGCAAACCGCACGGTGACCTGATCATTTGAATACACCGGGGAGTTTTGCGGCCACTCGTCCAGAAACCCGTCGATTTGTAGCTGGAAATTGATCGATGGCACCAGGGGTTGGGTACTGCCAGGCGCGTTGAATGAAGATTGTGACTGGGCCAGCTGACGCGCTAAGGACTGCCCGACCAGACGCAGGGCTTGGGTTTCTGACTCGCCAGCCAGCTGATCAATGGTAGATAGCGTTTGCCACCCCAGCCACGGCAGCGCCAACAGCAGCAACGCAATGGGAATCAGCTTGCGCCGCAAACCGGTTATTCGACCCACTGATACCCTCGGGAATAGATGCTTTTTAGGGCATCAAAACTGGGATCGATCGCTTTGAGCTTGCGACGGATGTGTTTGATGTGGGTCGACAAGGTGTTGTTCGTCACCACACTTTGGCGAGTGCGCTCGGCCAAATCATCGAAACTCACAATATCGCCACGGGCTCGTACCAGCACCTCGACGATCGAGAATTCTGTCACGGTTAGATTCGCCGCCTGATCGCCCTGCTGAATCCGCATCTTTTGCGGCAACAGGGTCCAACCCGCGGACTGCAGTCGCTCTTCGGTTTGGGTGTTCTCGGCCTGGCGCAGCACCGCACTGACTTTTTCGGCCAGCAACACGGTCGAGATAGGCTTGGTCAGGTAATCCCAAGCCCCCAGACGCAGCCCAAAGATCTGATCAATCTCGTCGGTGCGACTGCTCAAAAAAATAATCGGCAGGCCGGGATAACGCTCAATCAAACGCTGGCACAGGCTGAATCCAGCATCTGGCTGTGTACCCAGCTGGACATCTAACAGTGCCAGATCCGGCCGCGAGCTCGAGGCCAGGGCCGATTCGGCGTCGGCAAAGCTGAGGCACTCAAAGCCCTTTCGGGCCAGGGCATGGCTGTAGTTCGCCAGCTGATCAGTATCGTCTTCCACCAGTAGGATTTTCTGGCTCATGGCACTCCCTTAACAACGACTTCACGTTATCACAAAAAAATGGGCACCCGTGGGTGCCCCAAGGTTGGCGCTGCAGGAGTATTACTTGCTAGAGAACAGGGCCGAGCGAGGAACACCGAAGTCCAGGCGCAGCTCGACCCGACGGTCTTTGGCGTTTCGTCCGGTGGCTTTTTCCTCGCCGTACCCGACCCACTGAATGGCGGTTTCTGGGGTGCCCTGCTGGATCAATTCATCACTGACCACACTGGCGCGGGCCTCGGACAGCGCCTGATTGGTTTTCGTGTCGCCGCGGCTGTCGGCGTGACCCAAGACATGGATCTGCAGATCATCAAAAGACTGAATGGCATTGGATAGCGCCTTTAGCTGGGGCTGATACTCCTGGGCCAGCTCTGCTGATTTGGTATCAAACAGCATGGCCATTGGAACCTCTTGCACTAATCCCTTGAGGGCAATGACCTGCTGATTTTGCTGCTCGAATTTCGCTTCGATTGCGGCCAGCTCGCGCTGTTTCTGCGCAATTTGACGCTGCACACTGGCCAATTCGGTTTCGGCCTGCTGTGCGTGGGATTCAGCGGTCTCGAGCTGGTCTTGTTTGATTCGGTCCATGCCGATGAAATTGCCAAAGGTAGCGCCGACGGCCAAACCCACGGGGCCGGCGACTAAGGCGCCCAGCACGCTGCCGGCGCCAACACCCACGTGCTGAGCGGTGCGATCCTGGGCCTGGGCCAATCCGGCGGTTGAACACAGAGTAATGATGGATAGGGTTTTGATTAGTTTCATGGGTGACTCCTCGTTTTCGTTGAGGCTATTTGACTGGATTGGCCCTCAAACAAATGGGAGCGAGCAGGGAAAGATCGTGGAGAAATCATGGAGCCCTGAGCGCTGCGCGATTCAGCCAAAGAAATAAAAGACGGCCACCACCCCCAGTGCCAGCATCAAACTGACCGACCACTTGACCCAGCCCCGGGCGGCGAAGGATCGGTCGATAAATTTCTGTTCGCACTCCAGCGGCAAACTGACGAATTCACGATTGGAATATTTCATGACGGTTGGCTCCTAAACAATTTCGGCGAGCAAATCAGCAATGATTGATCCGAACAATCCCAAGGCGGCGACCTCCACCAAAGCTCCACGATTGATGTCGGTGTGATTGAGCGAAATTTTTCCCGACGATGGATCACTGCGATCGACGACGGATTTTCAGTTGCTCACCCGCGGGGTTGTCGTTGATCCCAGAGGCCAATTTCGGGGCATTGCCACAGCCCAGTCGTGGTGCGACTTTGAATGGGAAATCAACCCAACAAGGATCAACATCATGAACACATCGCAAAAAGCCTACTTCGCCGGATCCATCCTGCACGAGGTCGCCAAGGCCCAGCTGAATGACACTCGCCTGGCAGGGATATCCAAGCAGCGACTAGAGCATCACTTGGCTGACAAAGAACATCTGATAGAGCTGTCAAAGAGCTACGACGAATCCGGCCTGCTTGGTTTATTTTCCAGCTATTTTCTGTCTTTATCTGCATCTGAAAAATCGGATTGACTGGCGATATCCAAGTTTTTTTACTATAATTTTTCGCGTCGTCGCAAGGTTAACTGGCCTTGCGACCGCGCCACCATCACTCCACTTC
>CBFHLC010000066.1:0-7903 GCA_965656605.1 Litorivicinus sp.
GCATGGGCTGGCGAATCTACGTGGCACTATTTTGCCGGTTCTCGACCTACGTCGAATCCTGCATTTAGAGGCGGTTGAACACAACGACGCAACACGCGTGGTAGTGACTGACGCCGGCAGCCCGGTGGGCTTGGTGGTGGATCGTGTCATGCAGGTGGTGAATGCCACCGCTGACCAGATTGACCATTCGTCCGCCGTACAATCCAACGTCGATTCAGATGTTCTCAATGGCGTACTCAAAGCAGGCGAGCACCTGGTTCAGATCCTGAACGTAAATCAACTGATCTCGCAGGAATTCCAAAAAGTGGTGTCCCAAGCAGCACAGATTGGTGATCCCACGGGCTTGTCCGAGGTGCTTAACGGCGATGCGGACGAGGACGAGGACGATGATATTGACCAGCTGGTCAGCTTCACGGTCGATCATCAGGAGTATGCGTTTGATTTGATGGATGTCGAAGGAACCCTCAGGGTCCCAGACAACATCACTCAGGTACCGCAGGCTGGCTCGCATGTATTGGGGCTGATTGATCTGCGAGGCACCTTAGTGCCCTTGCTGAGCCTGCGTCGGATGTTCGCCCTAAGCGACGCCGACATCACCGAAGCACACCGCATTTTGCTGGTCAATTTACGCAAGCCCGACGGCTCGAAAGAGTCCGTAGGTCTAGTCGTTGATCAAGTACGTGAGGTGTTACGGGTTCCCAGCAACGTCCAGGACGAAATGCCTGGGTTATTACAAGCGGATGCGGACGAAATTACCCGCGTGTGCCGTCTAGATGGTGGCAAACGATTGGTATCTGTGGTCGCCACCCAGGCCTTGTTTGGCCACCCCGCTGTAGCAGCGGCGCTGGAAGAAAACCCAACCCAACAGTTAGACACCACGGAGCAAGAAGACATGACAGAAGAGAATGCTCAACTGGTTGTGTTCCTGCTCAATGGTCAGGAATACAGCGTCAGTATTGATGATGTTCAGGAAATCACTCGGGTACCGGATCGTATGGACAAGGTCCCGAAAACCGCCAGCTTCATTGATGGCATGGTGAATCTACGCGGCACCGTACTGCCGGTCTTGGATATGCGTACGCGCTTTAGCATCGAGCGTATGGAGAGCAACGATCGTCAACGCATCATTGTGCTGAGTGTCGATGGTATCCGTACCGGCTTTGTTGTCGACTCGGTCGCTGAAGTGCTGCGTCTGTCCAAGGATCAAATTGAAACTGCACCGAATCTGTCCGAGGAACAAAACCGGGTGATTAACCAGGTGGTAAACCTCAAGGAAGACAAGCGGATGATTCAGGTCCTAACCGTGGACGAGCTGCTGAGTAACAAGGAACTCAGCTCGATCGCCACTGAGGCTGCATAACTCCATGAACGAAAAAGTACTGGTAATTGATGATTCGGCACTGATGCGCAAGCACATTCGCCAAATCCTGGAATCGCAAGGTTTCGATGTTGAAACCGCCCGAAACGGTCAGGAAGGCCTTGAGAAAATTAAGTCCTATGACCCTTCGGTTGTGTCTCTGGACATCAACATGCCGGTCATGGATGGCATCACCTGTTTGAGTCACATCATGACCGAGGCTCCGCGCCCGGTTGTGATGGTCTCATCCCTGACGGAAAAGGGGGCCTTGGCCACCTTTGAAGCCTTGGAGCTGGGGGCGGTCGACTATGTCGCCAAACCCGGTGGCACGGTGTCCTTGAATATCAAGGAAGTCTCTGACGAATTGGTAGGCAAGATTGCCCAGGCCGCGAAAGCGCGCGTGGGATCCCAATCTAGCCTGCGAAATCGTCTTCGAATTCAGCGTGAAAAGGCCGAAGTCGAACCGACTCGCCCTAAGTCACGCATCAATAAGCACGCATCGGACGCCCCGGAACTGATTCTGGTTGGCGTCTCGACTGGCGGGCCTGGCACGGTCGAAAAAATTGTCGATCAGCTACCAACCGATTTCGGTGTGCCGATTGTCATCGCACAGCACATGCCTGAGCGTTTCACACAGGTGTTTGCGGAACGTTTAAACCGCAGCTCGCCATTGACTGTTATCGAGGTCACCCGACCGGTGCGGCTCGAAGCCGGGCACGTGTACATCGCCAAAGGTGACAACGACATCAAAATTATCACCCGCGCAGGCCGCTTGATGGCCAGCAGCGTGCCGCCCTCGACCGAGCATGTTTGGCACCCCAGTGTCGAGCGCCTGGTCGAGTCGGCCATGACCCTCGTTGATCCGAAAAAGCTGATCTGTGTGCAGCTGACTGGAATGGGCAACGACGGGGCTTATGCAATGACCAAGGCGCACAAAGCCGGCGCCAAAACCATTGCTGAATCCGAGGCCACCGCGGTGGTTTACGGAATGCCCAAAGAATTGGTTGCCCAAGGAGGTGCACAAGAGGTGCTCCCCAACAACCGTATTGCTGATCAACTATTGAACTGGGCCTATTAATGGGACTAACCAAAGCACAACCTAAACCGCACACCGGTGAACAACGCGAGGACGTCCGCAGCGTTGAGGGATTATTAGAGCAACTGGGTGACGCCGACAGCGCGATTCGACGCTGGGCGGCCATCGATCTTGCGGACTACCCAGACAGCGCACCGTTTTTGTTCGATGCCTTGATGGATGAGAGCACCACGCAAGTTCGCGAAGCGTTGTTTGCGTCCCTAGGCCATATCGGCGGCGCCCAAGTCGTCGAGGATTTGATTGATGTCTTGCGAGCCGAGGGTGCCGGTTTGCGTAACGGCGCGATTGAAGTGCTGCAGACCAAGCCCGAGGACGTGGCCGCGCACATCATCGAATTGCTGAACGATCGCGACTCGGACGTGCGCATCTTTGCCATCGATATTCTGCAAATGCTGGCCCACCCCGACACGCCGATCTGGCTGGAATCGGTGCTGCGCGATGAACACCACATCAATGTCGTGGCCGCCGCATTGGATCGCCTGGCCGAGGTCGGTACCGAGGACCAGCTCGAACCGATCAAAGCACTCCGCCAGCGATTCCCAGATCAGGACTATCTGCACTTCGCGATTGATACGGCTGTCAGTCGTATCGAGGGGGATCAATGAATCAGGCAGTCACGCCAATCGCCGAAATTACCGCGGCAGAGTTCGACAAGTTTCGCGATTTCTTTTACCGCAAGACTGGCATTCAATTTGGTGACAGCAAACGCTACTTCGTCGACAAGCGATTGATCGAACGTATCCAAGTAACCGGCCATGAGAGCTTCCGTCGCTACTTTCAGTTCATGCGTTTTCAAGCCTCAGGCTTGGAGGTCCAGGAGCTGATCAACTGCATGACGGTCAACGAGACATATTTCTTTCGTGAGGAATATCAGTTCGAGTGCTTGGTCGAGGAGACCTTGAACGAGATCGTCAAGAACAAGCCCGGCAAGCCGATTCGCATCTGGTCGATCCCCTCGTCCTCGGGTGAGGAGCCCTACTCCATCGCCTTGACGCTGTTAGAGAAATGGCCGCTGATTAATAACGTGGACGTTGAAATCGTGTCCTCCGACATTGATAGCGACATCTTGGATCGCTGCCAAAAAGGGATCTACACCGAGCGCAGCCTGATGAATGTATCGGCGATTTTGCGCCAGCGCTATTTCACCAAACTGCCCGATGGCAATTGGCAGATTTGCAAGGATCTGCGCGACAGCGTGCGCTTTACCCAAGTCAATCTGGCCGAGCCCAGCAGCACCCGTAGCTACCGTGGATTCGACGTCATTTTCTGCCGCAACCTGTTGATCTACTTCAACGACGCCAGTCGTCGCGATGCCGCCAACGTGTTTTATGGCGCACTCAACCCAGGCGGTTTCGTCTTTTTGGGTCACTCAGAGTCGATGAGTCGAATCTCGTCACTATTCAAAGTTCGCAAGTTCGCTAAGGCCTTGGCCTATCAAAAACCGATGGAGAAACACGGATGAAAAGAGTCATGGTAGTTGACGACGCAGTCACCGTCCGGATGTATCACCGTCAATTGATGGAGAAGCTGGGCTTTAGCGTTGATGAAGCAGAAAACGGCGTCGAGGCGCTAGAAAAGGGACTGGGCCAAGACCACGATCTGTATTTGGTCGACGTCAATATGCCCAAGATGGATGGCTATCGACTGGTCAAAGAAATGCGCCAGACCGACGAGCTCAAAGCCACGCCGGTCATCATGGTCAGCACCGAAGCGGAAGACGAAGATCGCATGCGCGCTCTGGCCGCCGGTGCCAATTACTACATTGTTAAACCAGCCAAAGCGGACGAATTGACCACGTACGCCTCGCTGTTGGCAGGAGCCTAATATGGATCCCATGCTCGAGGCGTTTATCGCCGAGTCAAAAGAAAACCTAGAAACCGCCTCGTCGGGTTTCTTGTCACTGGAATCCCAGCCGGATTCGCAGGCGTTAATGGATGAGATCTTCCGCGCCATGCATACCCTGAAAGGATCCTCGGGTCTGTTCGATATCCGTCCGTTCACCGCGGTGGTGCATGCCGCCGAGGATGTCTTGGATTGTGTGCGCGCAGACGAGCTGGACCTGTCCAGCGAGCACGTTGATCTGTTCTTTGATGCCATGGATCAGATCAACACCTGGCTAGAAGATTTGGATCAATCCGGTGAACTAGGCCCAGGGGCCGAGGCTCATAGCGAGCGCTTGGCCGGTGCCCTACGGGTTTTGATTCCTGCCAGTGAGGTAGAGGTCGTGCAGGAAGTCAGTGACAAGCCCATGGCGAAGCTTCAGCCGCCCAGCTGGTTATCACACTTCCAAGGCGAGGAGCGTGCTCGTGCTTTGGCAGTCGCCCAGGACGGCCCGATCATTGCGATCGAATACACGCCCAATGCGGAGTGCTATTTCCAAGGCGACGATCCGCTGCATACCGTACGCACCCTACCCGGCTTACTGGCATTTCAAACCGAGGTGCTGAGTGCTTGGCCGGATCTGCTCGAGCTGGATCCGTATCAGAACAATCTGAAATTCTGCGCTCTATCCGAGGCAGAAATAGATCAAGTTCAGGACTACCTGCGCTACATCACTGACCAAGTGACAGTCTATGAAGTCCACGCTGCCCACTTCATTGACGAAGGCGAGCTGAACACGCAGGTCGAGCGTGCCGAGTTAGCCGAGACTCATCGCAATGCCCTGATGGCACAAAAAGAGCTACTGAGCCTGGCGGTATCTGAGGCCTCAATCTCCTCTGCCAGCACGGTGGTAGGTCGAGTTTTAGAATCCGCCGGCGTAGACACCAGAGAATTTGAAAGCGTGGCACAAAGCGCTCAAGAAACGCTGCAGCCCAATTTGCTCAACGACTATCTAGAAGAAATGCTGGCACCGATGCGTCTGCCTGCTGAACCCGATGAGCCGGTCAGTGTGTCGATCGCCCCGACGCCAAAGGCCGCGCCCAATGAGGTCGGAGGATCGCCTGCCGCAGGATCGTCTGCCGCAGAATCCACCGTGGCCGATGCCAAAAAGCCCGAGAAATCCAAGACGCTAAAAGTCGATCAAAACCGCATCGACAATTTGATGGACTTGGTCGGCGAGCTGGTGGTCGCAAAAAATGCCCTGCCCTATCTGGCTAAACGCGCCCAAGAGGACTTTGGCAACCGCACCCTGGCCAAGGAAATCGAGTCGCAATACAGCGTCATCAACCGTCTGTCTGAGTCCCTGCAAAGCGCCATGATGCAGGTACGGATGGTTCCGATGACCTCGGTATTCGGCCGCTTCCCGCGCTTGGTTCGCGACCTGTCACGCAAGCTGGGCAAAGACATTCAGCTGATCATGGAAGGCGAGGACACCGAGGCGGATAAAAACGTCGTCGAAGAGCTGGCCGATCCTTTGATCCACCTGGTTCGCAACAGCCTGGATCATGGTCTGGAGACCCCAGATGAGCGGGCCGAAACGGGCAAGCCCAGCACCGGCACCATCACCCTGCGCGCCATCCCGCAGGACGATCAGGTCTTGCTCGAGATCATCGACGATGGCCGCGGTATTGATCCAGAGAAAATCAAACGTCTGGCCTTAGCAAAAGGCGTCATCGATCAAGAGCGCCACGACAGCATCAGCGACCAAGAGGCGCTTCAGCTGATCTTTGCCGCTGGCTTCTCGACCGCCGAAGAGGTCTCGGATTTATCTGGGCGCGGCGTTGGCATGGATGTCGTGCGTAGCGTCGTCGAACACTCTGGCGGATCGGTTCAGGTGTTCAGCGAGTTGGGGCAAGGCTCAACCGTGCGCCTGTCGCTGCCCCTGTCGATGGCCGTCAACCGCGTCATGATGGTCAAGTGCGCCGGTCAGATCTTTGGTGTGCCGATGGAAAGCATCATTGAAACCGTACGGATTCCCCGCAGCGAGCTGACCCGCGTCAAGCACATGGACGTTGCCGTGCTACGTGATCAGATCATCCCGCTGCGCGAGTTGCGCGATTTAATGCAGCTAGACGCTGGTGAGCCGAGCGACGAAGTCGCGGTATTGGTGATGAGCTGCATGGGCCAAAACCTGGGCCTGGTCATCGATGAATTCCACGAGGGCGTCGACATCATTCAAAAGCCTTTGGAGGGCGTTTTGGCAAATTACCCCTACTACTCCGGTGCCGCCATGCTGGGCGACGGCAGCGTGCTTCTAGTACTGAACATGCGGGAGTTATTGGCATGATTGAATTCAAAAAGACCGTGGCTGTACTAGGCTCAGAGTGCGCCATTGAAGAAGCCGAAACCCTATTAGGTTGGTTGATCGAACACCGCGAGGGTCGCGTCAATTTAAAGGCTGTCGAGCAACCCCACACCGCGGTCATGCAAGTACTGATGGCCGCTAAACCCGGAGTGTCCGTGTGGCCCTCTAACCCAGATGTAAGTGCTTGGATGCGACCCATGCTGGCACATGACGTGACGAATTAAAGGAACCTAATTGTGAAAAAAATCCTACTTGTCGATGACTCGACCACCATGTTGCTGAGCATGGAAGGCGTCCTGAAACGTCTGGGCTTTGAGGTGGCCACCGCCGTCGACGGCCCCAGTGCGCTAAAAACGATTCCGGAGTTCAAGCCCGATTTGATGATCACCGATTTGAACATGCCGGGCATGAACGGCATTGAGCTGATCAAAGAAGCCAAATCTACGCCCGCCATGCGCTTCAAACCGGTCCTGATGCTGACCACCGAGAGTCAGCAATCCAAGCGCGATGAAGCCAAACAAGCCGGCGCAACCGGCTGGTTGGTCAAACCGGTTGCACCGGAGCAGCTGGCCGGTGTGGTCAAACAAGTTCTGCCCGGAGCCTAGGTTTATGCTGGGCAAAAAATGGTTTCAACCTACCCCCAAGGAGTTGTCTGTGCCGCATGACTATTCCAAGGATGCACTGAATCGGGTCCTGGATGACCATACACAAATCATTGGCGTCAACGAGGTACTGGATCGGCAACTGGGCGGCGTCGCTCAGGTCACTGAAAAGGCCTCGATTGAGCTAGTCGAACGACTCCAAGACATCGAAAAGTCGGTTGATATGGCGCTGGCCGATATCCATCAATCCATGGAGCAGAGTCAGCACATGACTAGCTCCAGCGCCTCGCGGGTCGATCAGGTCAAGAAACAGGTCGGCGATATGCAAAGTTACATCGTGACCCGCGAGACCGAAACGATGCAGCACTTGGAGCGCGTCAATACGGTGTTGCTGGAAATCAATCAGCTGACTGAGCTGACCAGTCTGGTCAAAAACATCGCCGCACAAACCAACCTGTTAGCCATTAACGCGGCGATCGAAGCCGCCCGCACCGGCGAGCATGGACGTGGTTTTGCGGTGGTCGCCGACGAAGTTCGCAAACTCTCGGCCCAGTCTCAAGACGCAGCTGAGCGAATTGATAGTGGTATCGACCATGCCGTCAGCGAAGTCGAAACCCAAATGCGACATATCCTGGATCAGGACAAAATTGTCTCCGAGAACG
>CBFHLC010000067.1:0-7688 GCA_965656605.1 Litorivicinus sp.
ACGGCCTCGGCCAGTTATCCCATGGTGCGGGCCATGGGCGGCAATGCAGTCATGGCAGCGAATATCATTGGCGTCACCATGATTTTTGGGGTGCTCAGCGTCAGCGGCATGCTGACGTTGTTGCGTTGGTTAGGTTGGGTCTAATCCAGCGCCAACGCGCCGCCATGTTTAAGTGCCTGAAATCGTTTTGAATCGATCCCCTGCTCAGCCAGTGCTTCAGCCAGGCGAGCCAGTGGCTGCTCCATCGGCTCATCGGTCAGAACAAAGGTCCCCCAGTGAATGCCAATGGCCTGTTGTGCCTGCAAATCTTGAAAGATCTGGACGGACTCTTCGGGGTTCACATGTGCGTCTTTCATAAACCAGCGCGGCTCATATGCACCGATCGGGATTGCGGCTAAATCTGGCGCCCCCAATCGTTGGCGTGTCTCGTTAAAGTCATCGGAATACCCGGTATCACCGGCGAAGTAAAACTTGAAGTCGCTCCAGTCGACCATCCAACCGGCCCACAGGGTTTGATTGCGATCGCGTAGGGTTCGAGCGCTCCAGTGCTGGACCGGAGTCGCGGTCAGCCTGACCCCATCCACCGTAATGCTTTGCCACCAATCCAACTCGACCACCCTCGGTGCACCCCAGCGCGATAGCAAAGGTTTGAGCCCTAGCGGGACCACCCACAGCATGTCCGGTTGCAAGCGAGCGAGTGTTTGTACCGATGCCTTATCTAAATGATCGTAGTGATTGTGCGAGATCACCGTGGCTAAAATGCTGGGCAGTTGAGCGGGATCGATAGGGAGGGGCGTCTCGCGCTTGGGGCCGGCAAACGACACTGGGGATGCGCGCGTCCCAAAAATAGGATCGGTCAGCACGCGTTGACCGTTGTAGCTGACCAAAAGGGTTGAGTGGCCCAGCCACACCGCATGATTTTCAAACTCTTCAGGTTGAGGGATTCGTGTTTCAAAGCCCACACCGACTCTAGGATCAGGTGGAAGGTCCCGTGCTTCGCGCCGCCAACGCAACAGGTCGCTAAAGGGCTTGTCGATGTTTTTGGCCGAGGGGTGCTCGAAGCGGCTTCGCTCATTATTGAATTGAGGAGAGTCTGTGTAAGGCTGAACCTGCGAGCAGCCACTCAAGATAACCGCGCAACACAATGTCAGAAAATATTTCATAAAGGATAAGTGGGGCCTTTTGGTAACTCTGCTAGCCTGCGGGGATGCACTTTTTGAAAACCAAAGAAGTTCCAACATTAGCGTGGAGCTCACCGACCCGTTTGACCTTTCGCCCACCCCTGCGCTCGTTTCTTGCGCTGCTGATGGGATTGTTCTTGTTTGGATTAGGCGAGGCGATGCTGGTCGCCGCCGGACTCGGCGTTAGCCCTTGGACGGTCTTTGCCCAGGGCATTGTGGTGCAGACCGACCTGTCCTTGGGGACCGCCACCTTTATTTTGTCGGTTGGTGTCTTGCTGTTGTGGTGGCCGTTGCGTCAAACCCCAGGCATTGGAACCCTGATGAATGCTGTAATCATCGCAGCGGTGTTGGAGTTCGTGCTGCCATGGTTGCCGCGAGTTGATCACTTGGGGATTCAAAGCGTCTACACCGTTGCAGGCGTGCTGGTGACCGGTATTGGCAGCGGTATTTATTTGATTGCAAACCTTGGCCCGGGTCCTCGAGATGGATTGATGACGGGATTGCAGGCCAAAGTAGGATGGCCGATCTCGCGAGTTCGCTCTGGGCTCGAGGTCTCGGTTGTGGCCTTCGGATTTGCATTAGGCGGGACAGCCGGACTGGGTACCCTGTTGTTTGCGTTCGGTATCGGTCCGGCAGTGGCGTTTGGGTTGTGGATATTTACTCGAATTCCATCGCGGTAAATACACGTCCAGCATTGCGAGCAGCGAGCTCTTCAAACGTATGCCAGTGTTTGTAGGCCTGCTGATCAATTTTATAAGCGTCTTCAAGCGTGTAGTCGTTGTCCAACAGTTCTTGAACGGCATTTCTTAAGAAGACCAAGTAGTCGTAGGTTCCGCGCGTTACGGTCTCAATATCTGTGGGTCCACCATGACCGGGTAGGATGATCATATCAGAGGCAAACTCTTGGAAAATGGTCCAAGTTTCCAGCCAGCCAGCTGTGTCTGTTTCGTCAAAAATGGGCGGCATCCGCACGTGAAACGCTAAGTCGCCAGCGATCACGACATTGTCGGAGGGCACAATGACAGAGATATCGCCGGGTGAATGCGCGGGTCCGAATGACTTCACAGTGACGGTAATGCCCCCTAGATCCAGCTCGATTGGGCTTTCGATGAGTTGGTCAAATGGGACGATATCAATCGGGTAGTTGGGGTCTTGACGAACGCGCCGAGTGGTTTCGATGTAGTCTCCCGCGAAATGCTCAGCTTCCTCGGCTGCGTCAACATGGCCAATCAGCTCGGCATTCTGCCTTTGCCAATAGGCGTTGCCAGCGATGGCGTGACGTTGGCCGTTTTCGCTGACGACGTACTTAACCGGCAAATCGCTGATCTGCCGTATGTGCTGATGCAAAGCTGCGGCTAGATGGTCATTAGAACCACCGTTGACGACCAGAATAGATTCGTCGCCAATAACGAACGACAAGTTGTTATTGTGCCCCCAATTTTCCAATGTTGCCGGTTGTGTTGCGCCGATCGCACTGTAGACCCGTTCACTGACTTGAATCGGCGCACTGTAAAGCTCGCTCTCCGGGTATCTATCGAGAGGTCCGTACTCACCGCGTTCGAGGGCGCTCATTAGGGCTTCTTGTGCACTCACCAGCTGAGCTGTGAGAGCGAGGATAAATCCAACTGACTTTTTCATTTTTGTTGTGCATCGTGTTGCCAAAGAGAGAATAGCATAATGCAGTAAATTTGATGCGGCGCCACAAACGGACTCTACCTTGGTCTACTTATTACTAATTGTTATAAGGTTAGATCGATTGCCGTTTTTTTCTTTGCTAAACTCCCGCCCGAAAGAATAAGTATCCAGACATCATTAGAGGGATTCCGCATTGAAATCAGTGTATGAGCCTGGCACGCAGGCGTTGATGGAAGCCGTAGCAAGTGAAGCGTCCAACTTAAAAGGCAGTGACCGCCGTGACTTTTTGCGAAAAGGGTTTGCAGTGGCCGCAGGTATTACAGCGGGAGCGGCCACTCCCGCTTTGGCCAAAGGCAGTGCCGCCGACATGGCGCCCAATGTTCCCAGCTGGACAAAGCAGCTAGGGCGCGGCGTTGTAGCTCGACCGTACGGGCGACCTTCCGATTTTACAGATCTGCAGCGTCGAACCGTGCCTTGGTTGACCGCCAGCCCGGAAAGTTCAATTTCATTCTCGCCGCTGCAAGATCTGAAAGGGATTATTACCCCCAGTGGTTTGCATTTTGAGCGTTACCACGGGGGCATACCGGAGGTCACTCCAGAATCGTACCAGCTGATGGTTCACGGTCTGGTAGAGCGCCCTCTGATCTTTAGCCTCGATGACTTGCAGCGCATGCCGTCTGTGACCGAGATTCGTTTTATCGAATGTCCAGCGAATGGCGGTATGGAGTGGAAAGGCGCGCAGATGGAAGCGTTGCAGTTTACCCACGGAATGATTTCGTGCTCAGAGTGGACCGGGGTGCGTCTATCGACGTTGCTGGACTATGTCGGGGTCAAGCCTGAAGGGAAGTGGATTCTCGCAGAGGGTTCGGATGCGTCGGGTATGTCTCGTTCTATTCCAATGGAAAAGGCGCTCGATGACGCGTTGATTTGTTATGCGCAGAACGGCGAGCCTTTGCGTCCTGAGCAAGGTTTCCCTGTGCGTTTGATGAACCCTGGCTGGGAGGGCAATACCAGTATTAAGTGGTTGCGTCGCCTGGAAATCGGAGACAAGCCTTGGTATCACCGTGAGGAAACGTCGAAATACACCGACCTCATGCCTGATGGACGGTCACGCAAGTTTACCTTCGTGCAAGAGACTAACTCGGTCGTAACGAACCCGTGCCCCGAAAACCCAATCCGTCAAAAAGGTTTCATTGAGATCGAAGGGATGGCTTGGTCAGGACGTGGAACGATTAAAGGCGTCGATTTGTCATTTGATGGTGGTGTGACGTGGCAGACCGCAGAGCTTAAAGGTCTGGTGTTACCTAAGGCGCTGACTCGCTTTAGCTACAAAACAACTTGGAACGGTGAGCCGTGGATGATCCAGTCTCGCGCCATCGACGACACCGGCTACGTTCAGCCCACGCTAGCTCAGCTTCGTGAAGAACGCGGCACTAACAGCATCTACCACAAAAACTCAATTCATACTTGGAACGTTCACGCCAACGGAGAGGTTCATAATGTTCAAATTACCTAGTCTTTTGTTGACGGCCGTATTTGCGGCTAGCGGAGCGTTCGCGTCGTCTGATTTTGGTCGGCCAGCTACCGACGTTGAAATTGCTGGCTGGGATATTGATATCCGTCCTGACGGCAAGGGTCTACCTGTGGGTGGCGGAACCGCCGAACAGGGCGAGCCGATTTACGAGGCTAAATGTGCCATGTGCCACGGAAGCTTTGGCGAAGGCGTTGACCGTTGGCCGGTTCTAGCGGGTGGTGAAGGTTCTTTGCAAGATGCGAAGCCGGAGAAGACGGTGGGTTCGTATTGGCCTTATGCGTCAACACTTTGGGACTATATTCACCGCGCCATGCCGTACCCTCAGCCACAGTCTTTGACCGATGATGAAGTTTATAAAATCACGGCATATGTGCTGTATCTGAACGATATTGTCGATTACGAGTTTGAGTTGAATCAGGACACCTTTGTTGAGGTCTCGATGCCTAACGAAGATTCGTTTTTTGTTGATAATCGCCCGGATGTTCAAAACACTCGGTGCTTTGAGAATTGTGCTGATCCTGACGCCATGCAGATCGTTGGAACCATCGGCGGTGTCAGTCCTACCGGCCATTTCAAAGAAGACAGTGGAGTGGCAGCCAGTCACTACGGCGATACGGTGACTGAAGAAGCATCTGCCCAAGTCGTGTCTCTTTCAGAAGCTGCTTTGGCCGGTGAGGCCACTTACCAGCAAGCTTGCATGGCGTGTCATGGAGCAGGCATTGCGGGCGCGCCTAAGTTAGGCGACAAGGCAGCCTGGGCTCCTCGCATAGAAGCTGGACTTGCAACGATGGTTAAGCATGCAATTGAAGGCTATCAGGGTGATAATGGTTACATGCCTCCGAAGGGTGGCTATACGAATCTTAGCGATGAAGCTGTTGCTCAAGCCGTTTCGTATATGTCTGAGAGCAGTCAGTAACAACAAGGGAAAGGGTCATGATAATAAAAAGCATTGTAGCTGCGGCCGTACTGGCCACGTCTAACTTGGCATTGTCCGACGCAGTTGAACAGGGGAAGCAGATCGCATTTGACCGTAAGAAAGGTAACTGCCTTACCTGTCATGCGATTGAAGGTGGCGAGCTGGCCGGAAACTGGGGGCCGCCGTTAGTGGCGATGAAAGCTCGGTTCCCAGATAAGGCAGATTTGCGGGCTCAAATTTACGACGCCACAGTGCGCAACCCCATGACTTCAATGCCTCCGTTTGGGCGGACTGGCATTTTGACTAACGAAGAAATCGACCTGGTGGTCGAGTTCATTCACAGCCTCTAATAAGGAGAAATAAAATGGATCGTAGATCAGTAATTCGCGCCATCAGTGGCGCAGTAGTGGCAGCCGTAGCGCTGCCTAAAATGGCGTGGGCCGCTTGGAGCAACAACGCGATGACGGCCAGCGACAGCGCTGCTGCCATGAGCGAGTTGTTCGGTACGTCGACTGTGATCGAAAGCGCTGATGTAAAATTGAAAGCGCCTGAGATTGCGGAGAACGGAGCTGTTGTTCCATTGGAAGTGCGGACCGACATGGACGCTGAGCAAATCGCTATCTTTGTAGACAAGAACCCTTCGCCGCTAGTCATGACAGCAATGATGGGTGCTGGTGCGACCGGCTTGGTGAAAACTCGTGTGCGTATGGGCGAGACATCAAACGTTGTGGCGGTAGTTAAGTCTGGCGGCAAGCTTTACAGCGCAAGCCAGGAAGTGAAAGTAACCATCGGCGGCTGCGGCGGTTAATAAGGAGATTTTAAAATGGCAAAGACAATTCGTGGTAAAGCAAAAGCAAAAAACGGTCTAGTAGACGTCAAATTGCTAATGAAGCATCCTATGGAAACCGGCCTGCGCAAAGACAAAGACGGTAACCCAATCGAGGCGCACTTCATTCAAACCGTTGAAGCTAAAGTGGGTGCAAACACCGTCTTTTCAGTACAATTTAACTCGTCCGTGTCTAAAGACCCTTATCTAGCATTTAGCTTTGCAGGGGCAGATAAAGGTGATGTACTTAACATTGCTTGGGTCGATAACACTGGCGCTACAGACTCTGCAGACGTAAAAATTAAATAAAATCTTTCAGAGGATTGGGAATAATGAAAAAACTAGCCCAACTCGGAATGGTTCTTACAGCGGTCGTGAGTGCATCTGCACTCGCTACCCCTGCTCAGGATCGAGCCGCATTCGAAAAATTCTACGAAAACCGCTTTCCTCAAGTCACCGAGGGCGATTTTGTCAATGGCGTATATTCCATTTTGCCGGCAGCGCGAGAGCAGTGGGAGTCAATCGAAGAGTTTCCTCCCTACGAGGTTGCGATTGAACTAGGCGAAGAGATATACAACACGCCGTTTGCCAACGGAAAATCTTTCTCGTCTTGCTTCGACACGCCAGCTCAACGCGAAAACTATCCTATGTGGGATGCTGAGATTGGTGCTGTTGTAACGCTCGAGAAAGCAATCAACAACTGCTTGTCCGAGAACGGCGAGAAGCCTTTCCGAACGAAGAAAGGTAAGTTGGCCCAGGTTGCTGCCTACATGTCTTGGGAATCTCGTGGACAAACCATCAACGTGGTAATCCCAGAAGATCCAGCGGCTTTGGCGGCGTATGAAAGCGGCAAGAAGCTTTATTATACAAAGAAGGGTCAGCTGAACTTTGCTTGCTCTGACTGCCACATGTATGGAGCGGGCTTAAATGCTCGTGCAGAGACGTTATCACCCTCCTTGGGTCACGTGAGTCACTTCCCGGTGTATCGTTCGAAATGGCAAGAAATGGGCACGCTCCATCGCCGTTTTGCTGGTTGCATGACCAATGTTCGAGCCAAGCCGTTTAAAGCGTTGGGTGAGGAGTACTCTAACCTTGAGTATTTCTTGGCGTATATGAGCAATGGGCTGGAGTTCAATGGCCCCGGTTCACGCAAATAAGGAATGACACCATGGTAAAGGGAATTTTGAGTGTTGCGTTGATGAGTGTTGCTTTGTCCGCAACGGCAGCGGGTAGCGTAACAGACATGATCCAAGCTGCGACTGAGGCTAATGCCAAGGCAAAGGCGATGGGTTATGAGTGGAACGTCACTGGTAAAGCAATCAAAGCGGCGAAAGAGGCTTTGAAGGCGGGTGAAACAGCTAAAGCCGAAGAGTTAGCTGCCCATGCAAAATACATCGCTGAGGCGTCTGTAGATCAAGCGATGGACGAGCAAGAAGCTTGGAAGATGCGAGTAGCACGATAGTCCGCTCCAAGTAATAAAAAAAGCGCGGCCATTGCCGCGCTTTTTTTTGTCCGGAAACTTGGCCGTTAAGCAAAGTCTCCCGGATAGTCCGCGAAGCCTGGGTTTTGCGTCTCTCCAATAACCGTTGGATTATT
>CBFHLC010000068.1:0-7176 GCA_965656605.1 Litorivicinus sp.
CGGCTTTGCTGGCGCTGCTCTTTGTGCCAGTCGGTCTCGCCTGTGAACGAGCGCTGAGCACGATCAGGGCGCTCGTCAGTCAACAGCAACTTGTCTTTCTGACCCATGCAGGCCAGGGCGGCTGCCAAGTCGGCCATGTCAGTTTCTGTCTCGGCTACGTATTCAGCGACCATTTTCTGGAAGAATTCCAGCTTGGGGTGCTGCAACGCCTCGCCAATTTCGGCTTTGAAGTCGCCAACACGCTTGGCGCTCACCTCGTCACGCGTAGGAATGTCCATCTGCGGGATACGGGTTTTGGTCAGGTTCTCAATTGAACGCAGCAGACGACGCTCACGGGGCGCCACAAACAAGATCGCCTTACCTGAGCGGCCAGCACGACCGGTACGGCCGATACGGTGAACGTAGGCTTCGGGGTCGATTGGAATGTCGTAGTTAATGACGTGAGTGATGCGCGGCACGTCGATACCACGAGCGGCGACGTCAGTTGCCACCAAGATATCCAAGACGCCTTCTTTTAGCTCGCCAATGGTTTGCTCACGCAGCTTTTGCGTCATGTCACCGTTGATCGCACGGGCGCGGTAGCCACGGGCTTCCAGCTTTTGAGCCATCTCGATGGTTGAGTTCTTAGTGCGGACAAACATCACCAAACCATCAAAGTCTTCGACTTCTAGGATTCGGGTCAATGCGTCCAGCTTGTTCGTTCCCTGAACCATCCAAAACGCCTGCTCGATCTTTTCGACCACGCTGGACTGGGCTTCAATCGCCACTTCTTTGGGGTTGGTTAGGTACTGATCCGCCAAGCGACGGATCGGCTTGGGCATGGTGGCACTGAATAGCGCGACTTGGCGCTGTTCAGGGGCATGTTCCAGAATCCAGGTCACGTCGTCGATAAAGCCCATCCGCAGCATCTCGTCAGCTTCGTCCAAGATGACGTTTTTGAGGCCATCAAGCTTCAATGTACCGCGGCGCAGGTGGTCCATGACTCGGCCGGGCGTTCCCACCACAACCTGACAGCCACGACGCAATCCGCGCAGCTGGCCACCCATAGGCTGACCGCCGTAGACCGGCAACACGTGGAAGCCTTTCATGCCAGCCGAGTACGTTTGGAAGGCCTCAGCCACCTGAATGGCTAATTCGCGGGTCGGTGCCAACACCAACACTTGGGTTTCGCTTGAACTCGGGTCGACTTGGGCCAGTGCCGGCAATGCAAACGCAGCGGTTTTACCCGTACCGGTTTGAGCCGTACCTAGAATATCGTGCCCTTCGAGCAACAAAGGAATACTGGCTGCCTGAATAGCCGAAGGCTGCTCGTAGCCGATTTTGTTCAAATTAGAGAGGATCTGATCGGGCAAGCCCAGATCAGCAAAGGTCGTCGTAGTGGTCATCACGTGCCTATATTTTTGGGCAATCGCGACTCATCACCTTCGCCGTCCATTGCCATGAGAGCGCCCGTTTTTGGGCCGCAAAAAAGAAGTCATCCCGACTTCGCGGCGCGCAATATAGCACAGACCAAGGTAGTATTCGTCGACTTATTCACAGGAGGCTGTATGAAAGTCTATCTATCCGGCGAAATTCACACCGATTGGCGCGAACAAATCCAAGCAGGCTGCGAGTCGGCTGGGTTGGATGTCGAGTTTTGCTCACCCGTGACCGACCACGCCGCTTCGGACGCAGCCGGCGACTTGCTGGGCGTTCCCAGCGAAGGATTTTGGCGCGACCATCAGTCATCGCGAGTTAATTTAATCCGCACGCAAACCCTGTTGCAGTCCAGTGATCTAGCGGTCATTCGGTTTGGCGATAAGTACAAACAGTGGAATGCCGCGTTTGATGCCGGCCAGTGTGCAGCCTTGGGCATTCCGTATGTGACCCTTCACGCCGAGGACATCGTCCACCCGCTGAAAGAAGTCGACGCCCAAGCCATGGCGTGGACACAGACCCCTGATCAGGTCGTCGAAATTCTGAAATACGTACTGTCTTAAGAACCCGAAAGGGGCGCATACTCGCGCCCCGCTCTACCGCCCTCCAGCAAGGAAGCACGATGCTATTTAGCGAACTGGGTTTGCGTCAGGAACTATTAGACGCAGTCACCGACACGGGTTACACCAAACCCACCCCCATCCAAGCTCAATCAATTCCAGCCGTGCTGGGTGGGCGGGATGTCATGGCAGCCGCCCAAACCGGCACCGGTAAAACCGCAGGTTTCACCCTACCGATCTTGCACAAGCTGGCCGATGGCCGGCGCGCACAACCCAATCGCGCCCGGGCATTGATTGTCACGCCCACGCGTGAATTGGCCGCCCAGATTCTGGATAACGTCCGGCTGTATTCAAAATACCTGAACCTGAAGAGCGAAGTCGTGTTCGGCGGGGTCAAGATTAATCCGCAGATGCAAAAGCTGCGCGGTGGTGTCGATGTTCTGATCGCAACGCCTGGACGCTTGTTGGATCTGCACCAGCAAAACGCGGTCAACTTTGACGATCTAGAAGTGCTGGTCTTGGATGAAGCCGATCGTATGCTGGACATGGGTTTCATTCATGACATCCGCCGCCTGTTCCGATTGTTGCCGCCACGTCGTCAAAACCTGCTGTATTCGGCGACCTTCTCGGATGAGATTCGTGAGCTGGCCAAAGGTATGGTTCACGACCCGATTGAAGTCTCGGTGACGCCGCCTAACTCGACGGTCGAGCGTATCGAGCAAAAAATCTACACCTGCGATAAGGGCCAAAAGCCCCAACTGCTGATCCACTTGATCAAGCAACACAACTGGCATCAACTGCTGGTATTTAGTCGCACCAAACATGGCGCCAACCGTTTGGCGACCCAGCTGGACAAAGCCGGCATCCCATCATCAGCGATCCATGGCAATAAATCTCAGGGTGCCCGCACCCGAGCCTTGGCTGAGTTCAAAGCCGGCGAGTTGCAGGTACTGGTCGCCACGGATATCGCCGCTCGCGGCATCGACATCGACAAGCTGCCCTTTGTGGTCAACTTCGATTTGCCCAACGTGCCTGAGGACTATGTCCATCGGATCGGCCGTACCGGCCGCGCAGGGGCCGAGGGCCTGGCTGTCAGCTTGGTGTGCGATGAGGAATTTAAGTTGTTGCAAGATATTGAGCGGCTGATTCAGCTGATCTTGCCACGCGACTACGAGTTAGGGTTTCAACCCGCCAAACCGCTGCCGGAGTCCAAGCTAAAAGCGCCTAAGGCACCGCCTAAACCGAAAAAGCCCAAGCCTGCGGGTGAGCAACGCGAGCGTCGGACTGACGACTCCAAGCCCCGTCGTCGCGGCCCTAACCCTAATTCGCGCGGCCGTGGTGGCGCTAAATCAGGGCGCGCCTCTGGCGGACAGGGGCGTGGTTCGAGCGGATCGCAGGGACGCAACCGATAGCGATTCAGGCACCCCCTCGGGGGTGCTCATCCGTGGCCGGCATCTTGACAGCAAAACAGGTGCCCTCAGCCGAGCTAGACTCAATCCACGCTGAGCCTCCCATGCTCTCGGCGGCGCGACGAACCATCGCCAGCCCCAAGCCTTCATGCTCTGCCTGTGAAGAACTCTTCAATTTTCTGAACACCAAAAACACCTCTTCCCAATTCGATTGATCAATGCCCGGACCGTCGTCTGAGCAGAACAAGGTCACCCAATCGCCCTGTCGGCGGGAATTAAAACGCAGCGTGCCCTGGCGCTTATGGTGATGCTTAACCGCGTTCATCACGACGTTGCGAATGATCATTTCAATCAGCACCTTAGGCACATTGACGCTGTGCGGCGTATCGACCACGACTTCAAAATCATCATGGGTATACAAGCGGGCCATCGGTGGGATTAGCTCGCACAAATTCAACACCTCACTCTCGCCACCCACCTGGCCCAGGCGGGAGTAGGACAGCAAGCCGCGTAACATTTTGTCTAGCGACTCGGATAGATCGGCCATCCGCTGAACGTATCCCAAATATTCTGGAGGCAGCTCGGTTAGGTCTTCGCGCAAAATTCCCGCATACTGGGTAATAGCCCGCAATGGAGTACGCAAATCATGGGCTGCTGCATAAGCAAAAGCATCTAGATCTCGGTTGGACTGCAGTAACTGCTCTGCCTGGTGCTCTAACTCTAAGCGCGCCTGACGCTCTGCCTTTAATTGAGCCGAGGTCGCGCGGCGGGTCGCGATTTGGGCGAAAAACAATCGCCGCAGTAAATAAGCGACTGGCACCAAAATCAACAGCACGCCTAACAAGGCAATTCCGCGATACCGCCACACAATCTGGTCGACACGCTCAGCAGGCCAATGCGTCAGAACACTGTGGGTCGGCGATATCACCGGCAACCCGACATCGCCCAACTTGACTCGCGACCATGTGACCAAGCCAAAATTCTGGCGCAACACTCCATCCAGCGCTCGGTTTAGCTGCGGCAACAATCCGATTACTGGGCCTAGATTTGGGGCCTCGACCTCTAACTGATGGGTCCAGGTATCTGTCTGCATAGGACCCAAAATCCAATGACCGCCGTGATCCAAGAAACCGACAGTGTCCGGGTCTGCGGCCGATTCGATGACTCGATCTATCAGCGGCTGGGCATCAAAGTTAAGCACCATGAAACCAGCGGCGGCGTTACCCGGCAGAGTGGTTACCATCCGTACTGTGGGCCTAAAGGGACGCTCGACCTCTCCGTGTTCCTCGTTCAGATCGATGCTGGATACCCAGATCGCCTCGTCCGAGAGGCCTACCGCTGCTTGAAAATAGTCCCGCGCGGACTTGTTTTGCAGCTCGGTTTGGCCACGACGGATGATCTGGTTGCCGATTCGATCAATACGCACGCGCTCCCAACCCGAGCGGTCGATCCAACGAGCCTGAGATACACGAGGGTTCAGAATCACCGCGCTTTTGAATAGCTCGGCCAAGACCTCTGCCGTTGGAACAGTCGGCTGCATCGCCTCGATCACCCGATCGTCCAGACGTAGTTGGGCTAACAGGCTGAGCCCGCGGGTTAGCTCGTTAGAGACCACCAACGACGAGACCGTGTTGTTGCGCTGTTGTTGCGACCCGACTTGAGCCAATTCGCTGTCGATTTGAGTCTCGGCAATCCACAACGCTGATGCACCCATACCTAAGGTCAGGATTAAGAACAGCCCGATCCAGGTGCGCCGATCCGAACTCGGAGTCTTCATTGAATCAGGATGGCCCGAAAATCATTGACGTTGGTCTGAGTCGGGCCGGTGACCACTTGATCGCCCAGTTGTTTAAACCACGCATGGCCGTCATTGTTAGCAATCGCTTGCGCCACGGGGTACCCCATCGCTTGCGCTCGATGCAGCGTGGTCGAATCGATTACGGCGCCAGCCACCTCTAGGGCTCCGTCGACGCCATCGGTATCGCAGGCCAGTGCCGCAATACCCGGCTGTCCTGCAATCGCCTGAGCGAAGCTCATCAAAAACTGCACATTGCGTCCGCCCTGTCCTGACCCAGTGACACGAACCGACGTTTCACCGCCAGACAGCACCAGAGCGGGCTTCTGAATCGGCGCATCGTAGGCCGCGATCTGTTGCGCAATCCCCGCCATGACCTTTGCGGCTTCGTTGGCATCACCTTCGATAAATCCGCCTAGGTTCAAAACATTGAGTCCCGCGCTACGAGCCTGATGTTCGGCCGCCTGCAGGCTTTGTTGTGGCGTCGCGATCAGATGGAAATCCCCGTCGATTTGAACGGACTGGGCGGCCTCACTGTTTAAAAAGTCACTCAAGCCTGGGCTACTGGTCACTCCGAACTCCTTGAGTAACTCGATAACATCATGTGGTGAGCTGGGATTAGAGACCGTAGGGCCCGAGCCGATGTCACAGGGAACATCGCCGGTCACATCTGAAATCGCCAGTGTGGTCACCGGGGCTGCCGATGTGCGGCCAAGGCGTCCACCGGCGATCTTCGAGACACAACGGCGCACACTGTTTAGCTGCGCAATGTTAGCCCCACCATTCAACAGCGCTGTGGTTAACGATTGCAACTCAGACAATTCAACACCATCCGGAGGCGTCGCGATCAATGCACTGGCTCCGCCAGACAGAAGAAACAACACATGATCGTCTGGAGTGGCGTGTGAGATACGCTGCAACAACGCCTGGCCAGCTTGAACCGAGGCCTGGGATGGGATGGGGTGGCTGCCCTGCAAATAGTCGAGGTGTTTGAAAGGCGTCTCAAGCTCACTGGAGCTGACGATCAGGCCGCTGTATTCGCCCTGATAATGCTGCTCAACAATGTGAGCCATACGAATGGCTGCTTTGCCTGCCCCTAGAACGATCAGCCGCCCCTTGGGCCAGGCGGGTAGAAAGTCTGGCAGACGAATAGCGGGATCTGCTGCATCGACTGCACAGGCAAATAATGTCTTCAGACTAACCACGGCCACCTCAAAAAAACGCTACGAAACATGCCCCTCAAGTCCAAGGGTGAGCTCATCGTATGCCCCTTCGAGCTCGAACGTTACTTTATTTTTACCGCTACGCTTTGAGCTGTACATCGCCTCGTCCGCTCGGCGAAGCATTTGGCCGAGTGAATCGCCGGGGTGGCTGACCGCGACGCCGACACTGGCCGACATCAAACTGTGGTGTTGGCCGGTTTTAAATGGCTTCATCACGCACTGACGAATGCGATCGCTGATCGGCACCAAATCCTCTACCCGGGTTAAGTGGGTGCACAGGATGACAAACTCATCACCGCCAATGCGGGCGACACAATCCGTTGCGCGGGTCTGTTGACGCAGACGTACAGCTAACTCGACCAGCACCTGATCGCCGACCTCATGCCCCAGGTTGTCGTTGATCGGTTTAAAACTGTCCAGATCGAACAGGATCAACCCAAAGGGTAGATCTTTGCGTAGATGAATCGCAGCAAATCGGTCGTAGGTAATCTCTAGCATCCGGCGATTGGCCAGGCCGGTTAGCGGATCGGTATGAGCCATTTTCTCGAGGCGATCGCGTGCTTCTTCGGCGACTTTGAGTGCCTCATATAATTCTAACGAGCGTGTTTCGAGCAGGCGCTGAGCCTCGTCCCTAGCGGCAGATACACGTGCCAGCTTGCGCTCAAGCTGAGCGATACGTTTACCTGCGTCGGTCATCAGGCCGCTTGTTGGGTTAAAACGAAATTTACACGTGTCGAACCGGGCTGGGATTGGTCGTCCATCTGGATGTCGAT
>CBFHLC010000069.1:0-7164 GCA_965656605.1 Litorivicinus sp.
CTAGACGTAAATCACCTTGATCCAATTCATATGCATCAACCGTCGCTTCAGACCCCGTGGCCGTAGTCACGCTGGTATCGTCATCACCCGTATCAATATCAATATTTCCGACGTTATCTGCCAGATTAATATCCAGTTGACCTTGGTAGGTCCCGTAAGAACTATTAGATGCATCTAGATTGGTACCCAGATCGTCAACCTGCAATCGATCGTTTTCCGTCGAGCTTTGGTTCCCCCCATCACCATCACCACGAACGTACACGGTGGCATCCTTGGTGATTCCCGACGCATCAATGCGGTTCTCACCATCAATGTCTGATTCAGTGGCAGTTTGGTCGTCAAACTCACGGGTATTGTCAGTCTGGGTGTCTAGAATGACCCTATTGACCCCGTCAACCACTGTTGCGACTTCACCCTGATCGTCCGCCAGTGCAACTCCGTTGTTAGAAAATTCAATTTCCAGCGAGTCGCCCGTTACCACTTCGTTAGACAGGAATTGATCGACACCATCGAACTGATCACTGGTCACGTAAACCTGGTTACTGCCAGTTGTGCTGGTGTCCTCAGTTCCAGTTCGCACAAAGCTGTCAAACAACACGTCATCAATGCCTTGAAGGGTTCCGTTATTGAACCGAACCGTACCGTCATCGATGATGTGGACTTCATCTAACTGATCGACACCGGACGTCTGATCGCCTGTATCGTTGATCACATCACCCGACTGAAATTCATCGCCGATCCAAAACGCACTGTCAGAGTTATAGATCTGGGGCGTGATGTAGTAGTTGTCTTGTCCTTCACCGCCATCCAGCACGTCGATGCCCAAGCCGCCAGTAATGTCATCATTACCGCCCATGCCAAACACCACGTCAGCCCCATCACTGCCGATCACAACATCACTCTTGCTGCTACCGACCACGTAGTTAGGATCAGTTAGGCTGTTCTCGACACCGCCACCGTTGTAGACAAATGCCTCGTCACCCACCGAAGTGACAAACAACGTCCCGTCATGAGTACCGTCGGGGTCGTACTTATCAGCCACCTCTGCCGTCAGCAAGTCATCCAAGGTGCCCCATTTAAGGGTCACATCACCGAATTCTAAGAACTCCGCCTGAACGTAGTCCGTTTGCACGGAACCATCCGCCAGCTGGTATTCAATTTGGAAAATCGGCTGACTTAGATCGAAATCATAATTCGAGGTTGCCTGCGTCGAATCTGACGCAAACCCTAGTGGACTGGCACCTTCTGACAACCCGGTAATAGCTGCCATCGTATCGTCAGTAACACCATCAGTGCCGAGGGTGTCATCAACGTCGAGGAACAGATGTTCTGCTCGGTTGATGAAATACTCGTTGGCATTGCGCCGGAATGTCGCGGTGTCACTCCCTTCGCCGCCAATGAAGTGGTTATTGGTGTCACCGGTTTCGCCAGAAACATATTGATCATCACCGGCTCCACCGTAGATGGTGTCGTCGCCCAACCCTGCCGCCTGATCATCATCAACGGTGCTGTCCGTTGAAAAATCAGTGATCCCTGATAGGTCGCCACCGGTGTAGAAGGTGTCATTACCCGCGCCGCCCGACAAATCATCGTCACCGGCGCCACCGATGAGTACGTCATCGCCATCACCTCCGGCCAGGATGTCATCGCCGTCCATACCCGACAAGGTGTTTGCCGCGGCCGAACCGGTAATCTGATCGTCGACGTTCGTACCGACAATGTTTTCCACCGTGTTTGAAACGTAAATGGTGGTGTCGCCCAGCGTCCCGCCGATGAACGTATCAGTGGCTGGGTTAGTGACGCCATCCCCATCCACATCCAAGACAAAGCTGTTGCCGGACGACATATCCAGGGTCAAACCGTAGTCAGGCTGCGCTTCTTGCTGATTTGCAAACACCATCGTGTCATCAACAGCGCTTGTCCCCTTAACGATGTATGCAACGGCCAGCTCTAGACTGGTTCCAACCGGCTCGAATACCTGTTGGCCGTTTTCAAAGACATCATTATCCTGGTCATCTTTCTTAGCAACCAGTAACTTGTTGCTGATCGCCTCGCCCTTATCGACATCCTCTAGCACGAAGCTGTTCAGTGGCAAACTGTCTGCCAAGGACTGCTGCAGCGTACCGGTAGATCCAAAATCCACACCGTCTGCAACAATCCCTGATTGATCAGTGGGCACCTCGATCCGGTTGTGTTGAATCGTCAATGCCGCCGCTGAATCATAAGTTGCATCGGTGGTCGTGTCGCTTTGTTTGTCGCTGATCAGAATCGCATTATCCTGCGACACAAAGCGGTTTCCGGTGACCTGAATGTCCGCCGTGCTGGCCAGACCTGTGAACGTGACGCCTGACTGCGTTGACGCCGCGATGGTGTTCCCCGTCAGCAGGGCTGCTGAATCAAAATTATCAGCAAACACTATGGCCGAGTCCAAGCCATTGAAATCGTTACCAATCAGCTGTATGCCGTCCGCCCCCAGAGCGACGCTGACACCCACTGCACTAGACCCACCATCGGCAGATGTGAACGACACATCGTTCAAGGTGACATTATCAGCCGTCACCGTGACGGCGGTGTTATCACCCACCGCGTCAAAGCGCACCCCTTGCAAGGTGACGCCATCTGCGCCCAACGTGATAGTACCGGTCACGGTTGCAGCCGCGTCAGTGCCTGAACCCATCAAGGTCACGCCGGTAGGAATGCTCACCCCACCCAGATCCGTGCTAGAACCATCAGCCAACACGATCAAACTGTTCGACGCATCAGAAGCCGACAGTGCTTGGGAGATATCAGTATGCGTACTGATCAGTGTTTCGCCGTCCGCAGTGAACAGGCGATAGTCACCACTGATTGATTGGGTCGTGCCTCCACTGATCGAACCGTCAGCCGACAACGAGCCACCGATGTTTAGGGTCTCGACGCCTGTATAGGTATCCACACCGTCGTTACCACCGGCAGTGACCGTGACGGTCCAATCCTTTGCAAAGCGCTCAGATGCGTTAACTTCAATGGTGCTACCAGCAGCCACCACTGCCGTATCAGTGCCCGCACCACCGGCAAAGCTGTCATTACCAATGCCGCCCACGAACAGATCATTACCCGCACCACCGACGGCATCATCATGACCCGAACCACCAATCAGAATGTCATCGCCCTCGTCGCCAAACAGCTGGTCGTTGTCACCTTGGCCGTACAAAACGTCATCACCCAGGCCGCCATACAGCGCGTCCTGACCTTGGTCGCCCAGCATTACATCATTCTGGTCGGAGCCGATCATGGTGTTAGCTCGGCTGTTACCCTGGATCAACACACCGTCAACCGCCATTGCACCGGTGGTATCGTCGAATGAATCAACCGTGTCGGAATCCAGGTCGACTGAAAAGTCGTCGGCATCGTCATCAAGATTCGAGGCGTTTACATCCAGCGCCATATCGGATCGGTCAGGCGAACTAGACAGCTCAATCACCTCGATACTGGTTGCCGTCTGGGCCAGCACCAATTCTTGGTTATGCTCTGTTCCTTGGAACACGATGGTGTCTATGCCCACACCGCCGTCAATGTCGTCGTTCTGATAGTCAGACGCATCACCAGTAAAGGCGTTCCCTAACCCATACACTCCTGTTCCAGCAAAGTAATCCCGGCCAATCACAAAAGTATCGTCACCGGCGCCGCCACTCAGGGTATCTGCACCTGCACCACCGAAGATGTAGTCATCACCCGCACCGCCCGATAATGTATCCGCAGCCTGCCCGCCGTAGATTCGGTTATCCGAGGCATTACCGGTACCCGTGAACGCGTCCGAACCGGTGTACTGCAAGATTTCGACGTTTTCCGTCAGCGAATAGTTAGTGAGTGCAGTCTCAACGTGGTCCGTTCCTTCCCCAGCCGATTCGATGACTAAATCGTCAGTCGTAACCACATAGATGTCGTTGCCAGTCCCACCCGATAGCAGATCAGAGCCCCCGCCAATTAACTCATCGCGGTCAGCGCCCCCTTGCAAATAGTCAACCGCGGCAGAACCAGAAATCCTGTCCTGACCCGCACCACCGTCAATAACTTGACCGGTGACTTGCACTGAGGTCCCTCCGACATCAACTGATAAATCGTTATTGGCAGCCAACGTGAATCCAGTATCGTTTGCATCAAAAGCTGACAGCACATCGTCGCTGGTGGTCCCGACCTGCGTGACATCTCCGTTGGGAGTCAGACGGGTCGAGTTGGCGTCTTGCGAAAATGCAACGATCTGCGATTTGGTCAACTGGATATCGCCGTCACCAACGAACGCATTGACCCCTTTATTAATCAGCAGATTGATGTTGGTAACACTCAGCGACTGCAAAATAGCCGAGGTATCTTGAACCGTTAGAACATCGGCACCTGCAGCCGTCACAGGATTCAGCGAATCGACTTCAGCTTTGGTTCCGGTGACCCGGAAGTCGCCGTTCAGCTGAATCAGTCGCCCTCCAAGGACGCTGGCATCCATCTGAACCGTGCCATCGGTGGCTGTGATTTTAGTGTACTGCGAATAACTCGCGGCAGACAGATCCAGAGTCGCCGCGTTAGCAGCATCAATAGCGTTGACCGTCGACGCCGCATTCAAGTTATCGGCCGAATCGGCTATCTCGTCAATGGTTACGTTAAAGGACAACCCTTTCGTAGCGACCAAACTTGCCTCGGCCAACGTCAACGACTGACTCGCACTTAGCAACAAGGTGTCGCCATTGCTGGCCGCTGTCGCGGCCTCAAGAACCGACGAATAACCGTCCGTACCTAGCAAGCGTGAAGTTGCCTGGACGACTCCGCTGCCATCAACGAATTCCAGTAACTCTACATTCTTTAGGGTGTGAGATATGGTGCCGTCCGTGTTCTGAACCGTAGTCACACCATTGGCACCGACCGAAATCGTGTAGTCCGCTGCACTGCCGCGATACTGAGCGGTATCCAACCCATCCGAGCCCACAAACTCAGAATTGTTGCCAAATTCAAACGCCGCAATCTTAACCGCGCCCGCACTGACGCCCGACGCATCCAATTTGACATTGTCGGAACTATCAGCCGAGTTTGCTTTAACCTGAAGGACCGATCCTGAGTCCACCAAGGTATCGTCAATCTTGACGGTAGATCGACCGCTGGCCGAATCGACAACCAGGGTTTCAATTGCGCTGGCCGCTGACAACTGTGTCAGGTCCTGATCGCCAACCACCACAACGGTATCGGTGCCTTCACCGCCCGCGATTGAGTCGCCATCCGCCGAACCCGCTGCCGAGAAGCGGATAACGTCATCACCCGCGCCCGCATCGATCGTGTCCGCACCTGACCCACCGGTAATGTCATCGTGACCCGCGCCCGCGTTAATCGCATCGTCGCCTGCGCCACCACTAATGGTGTCATCACCTGACCCTGCGACTACGGTGTCTGCGCCACCCTTGGCATCAATTGTATCGCCTTGATCGCTGCCGGTAATAACGTTGGCACTGTCATTACCTGCCAAGATCATCGCGTCACCTTCCTGCGATGCATCCAGATTTAACGCTTTGCCATCAGATAGCTGCAGTGTAGAAATGTCATTGTCCGAAGCGACCCTGATGGTTTGACCATTCACACCGGCCGCAATGGCATCTTGTAAGGTCGCATGAGCAGACAACTGCGTTGCTCCATCGAACACCGCGAAGTTGTATTTATTAACGACGACGTCAACCGGGATACTCGCCAGCCCGTCTGCATCGGTTACCGTCACTTGAACGGTAGCGCCTGAGACCACATCCGCTGTTGTTAGAGTCAAGATGCCGCTGGCTGCCTCAATCGTTGCACCTGTGCCAGTTACCGCCCATGACTGCGATGCGCCTGCATCCAAATCACTTGAGGCCAGCGTTACTTGCTGTGATGCGGCACCTGACCAAACATCTACCGATGTCGTGGTCACGACAGCTTGATCGTTGGTCGATACAACCGCGACCGTCGCGGTTGCCACCGTCGACGTAGCTTGGCCGTCCGACACCTGGAACTGAATGTTACGGGACGTTGTGTCCGGGGTATCTGAGGCATTGGTGAACTGCACGCTGCGCAATGCCGCTTGGAAGTCTGCCGTCGTCGGCACTTGCCCGCTAACCGCGGTCAGCGTCAAACTGGATCCAGTAAAGCTGCCTTGGATATTGTTCGTATCCGCAAACAACAGGGCATCGCCCGCTTGAATATTGCCAATCGTGACCGTCGCACTGGCGATTGAACCGTCTAAATCCTGCAATGTGACGGAGGTGTTAACCACCACGCCATCGCCGTCATCGGCACCCGGATCTTCAGTGTAGGTCACGGCCTGATCAGTCAGCGTAACCGTCGGGATATCGTTAACTGAAGTGACGTTGACCGTAGCGACCGAAATATTTGAGTCATCGGTGCCGTCGTTGGCCACAATATTGATCGTTCGATCACCCGGCACGACTTGATCTGAATTGTTAGTAAACGCAACTGTGCGGGCTACCGACTGAAAATCAGCAGTGGTTGGGGATTGGCCGCTGATCGCTGACAGCGTTAGCGTTCCATTGTCAAATGCCGCCTGGACCGAAGCCGAGTTGGTTGCAACTAACGCATCCCCTGCCTGTGCGTTCGAAATCTGGAACGTGACCTGAGTCAGCTCAGTATCGATGTCGGAAAACTCGATACCGCTATTCAAAAGCACCTGATTCGAGGCGACATGAGTCCCCTCGGATTCGGCAAAGGAAACTGCTTGTGTAGTCGGTGAAATGACCGGTGCATCGTTAGTGCCGGTGATGGTAATGGTGATTACTTGTGTATCCACGCCACCTTGATCATCCACGCCTTTCACAGTGAATGTCTGTTCCACTGACTGACCGGCCTTCAGATCCTGCACCGTTGAGCTGGCACCGTCTGTACCGTTGCTTAGGGTAAAGGTCCACTCGCCCGACGAGTCTACGGCCAACGAGCCATAGTTTGTGCTGCTAGCTCCGTCTACTGACCATGTGATGCTGCTGGATTCGTCCGCATCTGAGGCCGTCAACTGCCCAGATACCTGGCCGGCCCCGTCCTCGACCGCGGCTCCGGCGATCACACCCGAGATCACTGGCGCATCGTTGGTACCGGTCACGGTGATTACCAAGGTGGCAGTGTCAGTCAAACCACTGTTATCTTCGACAACGTATGTAAAGGTTT
>CBFHLC010000070.1:0-6570 GCA_965656605.1 Litorivicinus sp.
GTCCGGTGACCCCAACTGCCTTAGTAAACAACTCGGCCTGACTCAATGCGTTTTGCCCGGTGCCGGCATCCAGCACCAGCAGTACCTCGTGCGGCGCCTGCTCGTCCTGTTTTTTTAGAACTCGGACCACCTTGGATAGCTCGTCCATTAGGTGATCTTTGTTCTGCAAACGCCCGGCGGTATCTGCCAGCAGCACATCAACGCCTTTGGCTCGTGCACTGGCCAGTGCATCAAAAATGACCGACGCACTGTCAGCCCCTGTGTCCTGCGCGATGACTGGAACATCAGCTCGCTCACCCCAGGTTTTAAGCTGCTCGACCGCGGCGGCGCGGAAGGTATCCCCAGCCGCCATCATCACGTTGCGACCGGCCGCTTTGTGCTTGGCCGCCAGCTTGCCCAACGTGGTGGTTTTACCGGCGCCGTTGACGCCGACCATCATAATGACTTGGGTGCCTTCGCCGGGAACCCACTCACCTTGGCAAGGCGCTAAGATTTCTGCCAATTGGCTACGCAACTCGGCGTGAATCTGATCGCCCTTCAAGCCTTTATCTTTGACCGCGACGCGTAGACGCTCAATCACTTTGCTGGTCACGGCCATACCTAAATCGCTGGTTAACAGAGCCTCTTCGATCTCTTCTTCCAGCTCATCGGTAAATTCGCCTTGGAATAACTGACCCAACCCCGCGAATGCGCCACGGGTACGCGATAAACCACCGCTCAGGCGGTCGCGCCAATTGGCATCTTCAACCGGCTCGAGCTCTGCCTTTTCCGGTTCTGGGGGTATCTCGACCTTGCTCGGCGCCTTGGCGGTTTCAGTGGGCGCCTGCGGCGGATCTACTTTTTTCGCACGGCTGGCAATCCACGCCACCAGCCCAATACCAGCCACAACGCCCACGATGTAGGGGGCAAATTCCATTAATTCTTGCACGTACCGGATCCCGTAAAATTACTGCGCGCCATGGTACCATCGCCGCGTGAAAAATGACGCACCGCTGGGCCTGCCCCTCAAACCCGACCGCCGAACACTGTGGCTGATTATCCCGGTGCTGATGGCGATCATTTTGATTCTGAACCTAACCGCCCCCAAAACCGATCAGGCCCCCACTCAGGCGCTAAACGCCCGCTGGATTAACACCTCATCCGACTCTTGGGTCAGCTTAATTACGCCGCAACCAGAGATCTGGCAGGGGTATTTGCGCGAACAGTATCCGCAGCTGATTGTCGAGCAACGAGACTCTGAGCACTTCACCGCCGTCAGAGTCCGCGGCAACACCGAGTGGCTGCTGCAAAGCTGGCCTGCGCCGGCCCACGCCCTGGCCGTGGCTGGCGATTTAACGCTGCAACAGTGGGAATACAGCATTGGCCAACTGATGCCTGATGCAGCCGAGTCACCTCGCCAAGATCCGAACTTTATCTTGCAGCGATTAGCTGCCCGCCTTGCGGACAGCCCGGATCCCAAGGCGCAGTTTGACGCACAAAAGCGCCGCTTGATTGAACAGCTGACTGGCGCCATGAACACGCCGGACGCACGTCAATCCTTGTTAGAAACCATGGCGTTCGAGAATCTGCCAATCGACTGGCACACCCAACAGGCTGAGCGCTTAAAAATTCTGACCTACGCGGAGCTAGCCCCATGGCTGAATCCTTAACCCTGCGCATCAGTGGTGGTCACATGCGTGGACGAAAACTGACCTTGCCCACGTTGCCGGGCTTGCGCCCCACGCCATCGCGGGTGCGCGAAACCTTATTTAACTGGTTGCAGGGCTGGCTTGAGGGTAAGCGCGTGCTCGATATGTTCGCAGGCGCAGGCGGACTATCACTAGAGGCCCTATCCCGTGGAGCCGCCAGCGTTCATGCGATCGAGAACAACCAACAGCTGTGTCAGTCACTGATCAAAACCGCCGGCGACTGGGGCGTCGATGGCCTGCATGTCCACCGTGGAGATGCGCTGAGCCTGGCTATCGACTCCCGCTTTGATTTGATTTTCATCGACCCCCCCTTTGGCAAGAACCTATTGCAACCGGCACTGGCCAGAGCGGCTGAGTACGTAGCCGAGGGCGGCATGGTGGTGATCGAGCATGAAAAAGGCGTCGAGATCCCACCGGGCTGGGTCGAGCTAAAACGCACCAAGGCTGGCCAAGAGCACCTAGCCCTGCTGGAGCGTGCGTGAACTTTAAAAAGCCGTGGTGGCTGGCCAATCGTCACGCCCAATCGATCATCCCCAGGCTGCGCCGGACCGATGCCCCCGGGCAATGGACATCCATCCGCACCCGCGATGGCGATCAGCTGCAGGTGAAAACCCACGATACCGGAGGCCCATTAGTGCTCCTGCTGCACGGACTGGGCGGCTGTGCCGAATCGGTTTATGTGCGCGGCATGCAGCAGCATTTGAACCAAGCGGGCCTGAGCACCTGGGCTTGGAATGCGCGGGGCGCCGTCACTCCAAATCAGCAACAACAAACCTACCACGGCGGTTGCTACGCGGACGTCGAGGATTTAATTGCTGCCGCTGGCGCACGAGAAATATTTGTTATCGGATTTTCATTAGGTGCGGCGATGCTAGTCAACACACTGGGACGTGGCGGCGCACAAGTGAAAGCGGCTATCGCCATCAGCTGCCCCTTTAATTTCGTCAACAACGCCCGTCATCTAGACTCGAATAAGGGGGCGATTTATCGCCGCTATTTAATTGGACGCCTGACTAAAATGGCCGCTCGTAAACGCGATCACGGCCGAGACATTCAAGCGCAATGGGCCGATCAGTACCCCACAGACGAGCAGCTGCGTCGCCTGCGCTATTTCCAAGATTTCGATGATCAAATCACGGCTCCGCTCAACGGCTTTGCGGATGCTCAGGATCTGTACACCCAAGTCGACCCCGGCAACGTACTGGCGCAGGTAACAACACCGCTGCTTATGCTGCAGGGGGACGATGACCCCTTCTTTACCGCCGACTCCAGGCCACCGCTGCCCCTGCCAAAGTCGTGTCAGTTTGAATTGACCCATGGCGGGGGCCATGTAGGCTTTGTTTCGGGATCGTGGCCATGGACGGCGCAGTATTATGCAGAGCATCGATGCCTTGAGTTTGTATTGCAGCATTGTGGAGAAATCCGATGAGCGTCATCGCCCTGTACCCCGGCACCTTTGATCCGATCACACTAGGCCACGTCCACGTCGTCGAGCGCGCCAGCGTGCTGTTCGACAAAGTGATTGTGTCGGTGGCCGAAAGCCCCAACAAAAAGCCTCTATTTGATCTGGCTCAACGAGTTCAAATGGCAGAAAACGCGCTAGAACACTTAGACAATATTGAAGTCACCGGCTTCAGTGGGCTGCTGGCCAGCTTTGCCAAACAACACAACGCCAAGGTGTTGTTGCGCGGACTGCGCGCTGTAGCCGATTTTGAATACGAGTTACAATTAGCCAACATGAATCGAGCTTTGGAACCAGAGTTGGATTCATTGTTTTTGACCCCGGTTGAACGCTTCAGCTACATCTCGTCGACCTTGGTGCGAGAAGTGGCACGGCTGGGCGGGGACATCAATCAATTCGTCACGCCCAACGTGGCGCAGGCACTGAAAGAGGCTTACCACCACTAATGGCACTAATTATCACTGACGACTGCATCAACTGTGACGTTTGTGAACCTGAATGTCCGAACAACGCGATCAGCGCAGGCGAAGAGATCTTTGTGATCGACCCAAACCTATGCACCGAATGCGTCGGTCATTTTGACGAACCCCAGTGCCAGCAGGTTTGTCCGGTGGACTGCATTCCCCTCGACCCGAACAACGTCGAGACGAAAGAGCAGCTTCAGGCCAAGTACGACCGGATCACCTAGCGCTGACACCCGGTGCACCAAACGGTGGTGCGCTGACCAATAACCGCCGTTTTCAACGGCTTGTCACACTTGGGGCAGTTCTTGCCACTGCGCCCGTAGACCTGCAAGGTCTGTGCGAAATACCCCGGCTGTCCGTCGGTATTTACAAAATCTCTAAGCGTTGAGCCGCCTTGATCAATCGCCCGCGCTAACACTTTTTTAATCTCGTCGACTAACACCAGATAGCGTGACCAACTAATGCGCCCGGCTGCACGCTTGGGCGAGATACCCGCCGCAAACAACGCCTCGGTTGCATAAATGTTGCCCACCCCGACCACCACCGAATTGTCCATGATGAAGGCTTTGACCGCCCCTTGGCGGCCTCGACTTAACTCAAACAATCGATCCGCCGTGAATTGCGGGGTCAACGGTTCGGGGCCTAAACCCGTCAAGCGTGGATGAAAATCCAGTTTGGCGGTGTCAGACACTTCAAAGCTGCCAAAGCGCCGAGGGTCGTGATACCGAGCCTGCTGCCCACTGCCCAGCGTCAGCAACAAATGGTCATGCTTGCGCAGCTCTTCGTTGGGATCACAAATACGCCAGGACCCACTCATGCCCAAATGCGAGATCAGCGTCTGATCGTTATCCAAATGGATTAGCATCAATTTGGATCGGCGGGACAGGCGTTTGATTGAAACGCCCACCAAGGAGTCGCTTAACTCGCCATCGACCGGCCAACGCAGCCGCGACTCACGAATCTCAAAACTCTCGATTCGTTGCCCTGTCAGATGGGGCGACAGGCCGCGGGTGGTTGTCTCGACCTCTGGAAGTTCTGGCATAAATCCTCAATGAGCAGGCAAAAAAAACCCCCAAATACTGGGGGTTTTTCGCACTACACAAAAGCCTTACTTGATCTTGGCTTCTTTGTAGATGACATGCTGACGAACAACGGGATCAAACTTTTTGATTTCCATCTTGTCGGGCATGGTGCGTTTGTTCTTTGTAGTGGTGTAGAAGTGTCCAGTGTTGGCACTTGAAACCAGCTTGATTTTATCGCGCATTTTAGTGCTCCTTAAACCTTCTGACCTTGGGCACGCAAATCAGTCAAAACAGCGTCGATGCCGTTTTTGTCGATGATGCGCATGCCTTTGCTTGATACTCGTAGGCGAACGAAACGGTTTTCGCTAGCTACCCAAAATCTGTGGTACTGCAGATTGGGCAGAAAACGACGACGCGTACGCACTTTTGAGTGAGATACGTTGTTACCGGTAGCAGGCCGCTTGCCGGTCACTTGGCACACCTTTGACATGAGGGTCCTCTCTATAAGTTCTGGCTTAATTCGGGCGGCCAGCCCCGCTTGTCCAAACAATTTGGGCAAGCTTAAAAATGGCGCGAGAAGATACCAAGCCTGAATGTAAAGCTCAACCCCTAGGCTGCCTTATTCGAGTGCTTAATCGATTCGATGCCCAATGCGGTCACCACGAAATGATCCACCAGCGTGATGTTAACGCCCGCCAGAATGGATTCAACGTGTTGCGTTAAACCCAGATCTGCAGCGGACGGCCGTTGCTGACCGCTGGGGTGATTATGCGCTAAAACCAAATGTGTCGCTGAGTTTTCTATCGCCCCACGCACTAACTCCCGCGGGTACAACCGAGCCTCGTTCACCGTGCCCACCGATAACACCTGGCTGCCCACCAAATGCAACCGACTATCCAAGTACAAGGCCAAGATTTGCTCGCAACGCAAACCGCCAATTCGCTGGGTTAAATACGACTGCACCATGCCGCTATTTAGTAATGGCTCACGGCGCATCGCCCCCTCCCACCATCGCAGCTTTAACGCCTCCCACGCCTGCAGACGACGCCACAACTCGGGATCGATGGGCGCCTGGGACATGCGCTGTTGAAGTACCGCCTGCTGCAAAGCTTGCCCATCGCCTGACTCACCACCTAATAGAACATCCAGCAATTCCGACTCCAATAGACTGGCGACCCCCAAGGTGTCCATTCGCGACCTGACTTCGCTCATGTTTGGCTCCTTTTTGTGAAGGGCGTATTGTGTGACGCCTAAGTTCCTACACGTCAGATAAGGAAGACGGTTGACGTACGCATTATCCCAACGACGAGTCATCCTCGGCATCACCGGCGGTATTGCTGCCTATAAGGCAGCCGAGCTGGCGCGCAGCTTGACCAAGTCCGGCGCCTACGTTCAGGTGATCCTGACCCAGGGTGCACAGCAATTTGTCACGCCGTTAACTCTGCAAGCACTGACCGGAATTGAACCACGCCACAGCCTGCTGGATCCTGAGGCCGAGGCCGGCATGGGGCACATCGAGCTGGCGCGCTGGGCCGAACTGATCCTGATTGCCCCCGCCACCGCCAACTGCATGGCCAATCTAGTCGCCGGGCGGGCTGATGATTTACTCAGCACCGTGGTGCTCGCCACCCAAGCGCCGATCCACCTGGCGCCGGCGATGAATCAGCAAATGTGGGCAGACCCTGCCACCCAAGCTAACTTCGAGACCCTCAAACAACGCGGCTATGTGATGCACGGCCCTGATGCCGGCGACCAAGCCTGCGGCGATGTAGGCCTGGGCCGGATGCGCGAGCCGGAACAGCTACAAAGCGCGATCGAGCACGTTTTAGCCCCCCGCGGTCTAGAGGGGCGCCGCATCACCATTACCGCCGGCCCGACCCGCGAGGCGATCGATCCCGTTCGTTATCTCTCGAATCACTCCTCAGGAAAGATGG
>CBFHLC010000071.1:0-6298 GCA_965656605.1 Litorivicinus sp.
TAGACAATCCTGCTCCCTTGTTAGTGAACTGAGACTGTGTAAGTCTTTGATTATTGGGGGCTGACAAGCCTATATGGCGCCTACAGAAGGCTCTGAGCTGATTCAGAGAACTCTACCCGCTCCAGTGCTTCCTACTGAATTCCCCTAAAAAATTTTCCAATCTCATGTCGTACACCGACAGGTTCGCACTCAAAATGTGATGGGTTTTGTCGAATTTGAGTGCCCCTCGCTAGGCTACCTCGGTGATACACGAGGTAACCAGTTATGAACGCTTTGCAAAGTAATGTGCGCTTAAGCCTTTATTTACTGGGCGGAAGCATTGTCCTAACATCGGCGACTTGTCGCCTGATTCTGCCCGACCAGGTAAACGAATGGCCGGCTACTCATTTCAGCACGGCGTTGGCGGTCACCAGCTTAATCATCGCCCAACTAGACAAGGCCTGTTCTATTTACTGGTTGCTAGGGACTCTTGGTGTGGTTGCTCTGGCCATGGTCTGGCTTTCAGCGGACCCGTTGCACAAGATGAGCAACCTGACCGCGACTAGTCAGTGCTGCTAAGCCTTGGCTGTGTGACCCGCGAGCCTCGCGAAAGCTTAGCCGCCAGGATCAAGCGCGCCGACGAGGCCTGTTTTTCAGTTAAACGTCGCGGGCGCAACCGAATCGTGTCCCTGCCCAGTCGAATTGAGGCGCTACACCGTAACACTGAGGTAAGCTGACAGTCCTACTGTGAGAGGTTTGTCGTGTCACCGCCCATTCGTCGTTACCCCAATTTCATGTCTAGCACCGTTGCGGACGCCTGGTTTGAGCGTCTGCAAATCCGTGACTGGCGGGGATATCAGATCAAGATGTTTGGCCGTATGGTGGATGAGCCGCGTCTAATCGATTGGTGCGGCGAGCACGCCTACGTATACAGCCGACGTGTATTGGAGCCCCGAGTGATTGAGCCGGATCTGCGCGGTTTAATGCGTCAAGTGTCCGAACAGGTTGGAGTGGAGTTTAATCATTGCCTGATGAACTACTACCGGACCGGTCAGGACAGCATGGGGTGGCATTGTGATGACGAGCCCGAACTCGGACCTGATCCTGTGATTGCCAGCGTTTCGCTCGGTGCTGAGCGAGATTTTCAATTTCGAGCCCTGACTGGTGAAAAGCGGCCCAGCCAAACCATCCGCCTAAAACATGGCGAGTTGCTGGTCATGGAGGCGGGTTGCCAGGCTGCCTGGCAGCATCAATTGCCCAAGCGCGCTAGCAGCGCCCCGCGGATTAATCTGACTTTCCGACGGGTCTTTAGTACCTCGTCTGACTGACGGCCGTTGGGTCTGGACTATCTTCTATTAGCGGTAGTGGAGGTCCAGATGCAGCAAGCGGTAGATCGAGGTCGAATTATTTTAGGTGCGATGGGGCAGTTGTTGGAAAAGCGTGGCTTTCCGAACTGGACTCGCGAAGGGGAGTTAACTCAACTGCCCGGGAACAGCGTGGCGTTTGAAATTGTCATTCCAACCACACTGGCGCTGTGGCCCATTGGAATGGTCGCCCGAGCGGCCTTCGATGAATATTCCGAGCATGGATCAGCTTGGTTAGGCACGAGTGTGTGGGAACCCAGGGATCCTAAGCGTCCTTTGTTGGGTTGCGGATTGATGCAAGAAACCGCGAAATCATGGTGGACTGTTGATTGGATGCAGCAAAATGGCGAGTTTGGAATGATAACCGCCCGACTTAGCTGGCACCGTAACCCACAAAAACTAGCCGACCGACTGGATCGATTTGTCCGAGCGATGGAAAAGGATCCCGAAGGTCAACGCGGGGCGAGTTTCTTGCGGAATCATATTGACGGCTTGTATGCCTTGGCTAAGAAACAACGCTTGGACATTGCCAGCCTTGCTAGCTGATTAAACCTTCAGCTTTAACCGAGGCTAGGAACGAGCGCCCTACCGGCAGGTGGGTGTCGTTGCCAATATCGAGCAGGTGACGGCCGTTATCTCGAACGTGCTGTTTAACCGCCCCTCTGAACACATAATATTCTTTGTGAATGCGTAGCCCCATATCTTTGGGTATCTGTTGGGCGGCCGATGTAAGAGAAAGGCGAACGTAGCTGGAATGGCCTTCGTTGCATATCTCGATGTAGTTACGGCTGGTTCGCAGGTGAGTTGGCATGCCGTACGTATCAACGAATTCACTCATCCACCTAGGGAGCGTTTGAGCTGGACTGACCTCTTCAGGTGTAAGAGGTTGAGCCGGATTTTGGCTTTCTGTGGAGTCTGCTGCCGATACGCCCGGCTCAGGCATCAACCACCATGCCGCCGCGGCGCTGGCTGCGGTCAAGGTCAGATCAAGCGACCAGCCAAGCGTTGTTGACATTGCCAACCACCAACACACACAGCCGCCTATCAAGGCTGCGATCTTAGTCTTCGAGCTCTGCGTTCGAGCTTGAAATAGGGTGATTACCAGGCCCAACACGGTGAAGCTGACTAACGCCGTTGGTGCTGAAAGGCTGTTACCTCGGGCGATTAGAGCCATCCCAATCGCCCAAATGGCTTGCCACCGGTACTGACCGGCGTGGGGAAGGAGCTTGCGGGTTGCGGCAGTAAGCGTCGGTTTTTGCATACCGTCACACTACGCCAACCTTTCGCTTCGTTCACGTTTGTTGGTCGACTAACAAACGCAAATGATGCGGTATAAATGGTCATTGATGAGCAAATTTATATTTATCAGTGAGTTGCAGGCATCGGTGCGAAGTGTGAACTGGTATTAACAGTAATTGTGATTTGGTAAAAATCGTCGTAGCGAGTGTGTAGTAAACTTGCCGACGCAGTGACGCAAATCCTGACAACGGCATGATCGCTGTTGGAGCAACAAATCTGGAGCACGATATGAGTGACCTAAGCGTTTTGCTGGTCGAAGACCAACCCGACGATGCTGTAAGCATACAGCGCCTGTTACGCAACGAAAACATCGCAGACTGGGAAGTCGCGCAAAATGCCAAGGACGCAATTAACCGAGTCAAAGAGCACGGGCCCTTTGATGTTCATATTTTTGATCTCCACTTGCCCGATGCAAGCGATCTTCAGTTGCTCGAGCGTCTGACCGATGCGGGTTTCTCGGCATGGGATCGCAGTATTGTGGTAACTGGTGTGGCCGACAGCCATCAGCAGGGCGAGGCCATCTCGGCCTACGGAATGCCAGTGGTCGACAAAGAGATGCTTGGTAATTCCCTATCCCCATGGGTCAAGGGCATTATTAAACGCCCGCCGGAGCATCTAATGTCGCCGGTGTTGGCTGCGTTGGGCGCGTCAGCGTGGGGCAATGGATTGTGCGGATTTGTTCGAGTGCCTAACGCTACGGTCTCTCAGATTCGTCAGATTCTGCCCAATGCGGTATCGGTCGAGATGAGTCGTAACTGCAGTCTGGTTATCATGCCCCAGCAAGGTTTGCGCGACGTGAGCTCAACCACCCAGCGACTGATCGAGCGTCTGCCCGGTGCACCGACGGCGCAGTCTTTGGTCATGATTGATGTAACCCGCCAGATCGATCTTAAGGCCCTGGCGCAACGGGCGGTCGCTGCACTGGCGCAACCTGATTTTGAAGATGCGATTTGGCCGCTTGAGTGACGATAGTCCCTCAAGACCGGTTTTACAGGGGGTTTAAAGACGTTTACTGATCCCCCGCTATCCGCTAATCGGACCAGTTAGCATGATGATGCGATGAGTTCATGGATAGGTTCAGACATTGAGGTCACCATCATCGTGTGGTCACCCGACTTCGACTCCATCATCGCATGGGAGTTACAACGTGCCGGTTTAATCGACGAGGACTGGGTCAAGACGACCTGTTCCGCGTCCGCTGGTGTGGGCGTCAGATTTGCTCATTCGGTAGGACGTCACGGCGCCATTTGCATGCTGCGCAAACGCGAAGCACAGATTGATCAGTGGATTGAGCGTTGGCACGAGCGCTTTGACGAAGCGTGGACTTCAAAAGCCAAAGACGCTCGGCTAACACCATGGAAAGCCTTGCTGGTTTACGGTGACAGCGAAGTCGGATCCGGCTCGTTGGATCGACATCACCGATTAAGCAACGGGGTCGAGGCAAAGAAATTCGATCACCTGCCTGAACAAATCACCCGGCTGTCGTGGTGCGAGGTCGAAGCTATTCGGAACGCTTAGTGCGGACGCACGGCGGTAAACCAGTCATTTTGGTTTGAAAAGCGATCAAGCCAATCCGCACAGTCCAAATGGTCATCCCTCCATTGTTGGCCCATGCGCAAATCTAGATAACTCAGTGCTGCGGCCAAGGCTGCCGCATTAAGGCCACTTACCTCGGCCAATCGCGGTTGCAACCACAACATAGACTGCTCGATTTTTAGGCGCTGCATGGCCAGCCAGCCGTCGCTGATCTGATCCGCGCTACGCATTCTGCTCTCATAGACAATCAGCAAGGCGGCCTCGGTTAACCCTGTGATCGCCGCTCCCAGCACGCGCTGTGCGGTGGTCGCCGGCAGGCCCTCGGGCTGATCCGCTTGTTCAGCTAGGTGTTGGCAAATGACACCCGAATCAAAGACTGCCAGATCGTTATCCAAGATTAGGCAGGGAATCTTGCCCAGCGGATTGGGGTGCTGGGCTTCCTTGGCCAGATCGATGGTATCGATATTTTGAATGTCCAACTGATCATAGATCCCAATCATATGGGCCCATATTTTAACTTTGCTGCCAAAAGGCGAGGCGGGCGAGCTGAGTAATTTCATGCTAAATCCTGTGGCGGCCATGGCCGCAAATCGTCTGATTGATGCCAAGCGCTGACCCAATCGGGAATAGGGCGATCCCAACGGAGCCCCATTGCGTCCAGCACTGTATGGCTGTCAACGGTACCGCCACGTTGGGTCACGGCGGTGCGAAATAGGGCGTGAGAGCAGGGCTGCCCATTGACCCAAAAGCTTTGCGACATGTAAAACCATTTGTCATCGACCGCGGCCAGGTGCGTGTGACATTCAATTTTATCGAATGGCCGGATGCGCTTGCGATATCGCACCGAGCTACCAGCCACGACCAAGCCCCAGCGTTTTTTCCGCAGCAGCTTAACCAAGCCGCATCGTGCGGCCAAATCCCAACGGCCTTGCTCGTATAGCGTGAGTTGCCTGCCGTTGTTCACCTCGCCGAACATATCGCAATCCCACGGCATGGCAGTGAAATGCAGAATGCTGCTGTCGGTTATGGCTAAGCAAGGCCGCTTTTTGGCACGCAAAAGCGTGATGGCACTGCGGATAAAAGGGTACATTAACGATCCTAATAACAATGCCAGCAGAGTATCCGAGGGCCTATGCCGATACCACCTCTACCACCAGGCGTATTCGAGATCCAATCAGGGCCTTGGCGCGCATGGATGATTCCCTTTGGGGCTCGCATGATGCAGCTGTGGTACGACCGAACCCCGTTGTTGTTGGGCTTTCAATCACCCGAGGCTTACCGCCAAGATCCCTCGTCGATGGGCGCGATTTGCGGCCGTTATGGCAACCGAATCGAGGATGCACGTCTGATTCGCGACGGTCGTGAATGGACGCTTGACGCCAACGAGGGTGCCCAATGTTTGCACGGTGGTTCGGGCGGGTTTGGGGTGTCTGACTGGAGTGTTCATTCTCACAGCAGCGAGGAGCTGGTGTTGCTGATGGATTCGCCAGACTTGGATCAAGGCTGGCCCGGTCGTTGCCAAGCCCGTGTCACCTTTCGAGTTGAGCCTAGTGCAGTGAGTTGCTTTCTCAGTGCCCAAGTCGATCAGCCCTGTCCGTTGAATCTGATTCAGCATAATTATTGGAATTTAGGGTGCGATGCAGCCAACCATCGTTTACACATGCCCAGCGATACCACCTGGGATAACGATGCGCGCAATCTGCCGCAGCAGGCCAGGCCGGTAACCCCCGCCGAGGATTTTCAGTCGATGCGTCCATTAGGCCACGCACAGTTTGATCAGACCTTTGAAGTGGTTGGGCAAGGGATGCGTTTGATGGCCTCGCTTCAGGGGCCGTTGGGTCAGCTGAGCGTGTTTGCTGATCAGCCCAGCATCCAGCTTTACACGGCAGCCCATTTAACACCGAGTGCTGCAGCCTTGGGTGCGCCACATAACCCCGGCAGTGCCGTTTGCCTAGAGACTCAACAGCTGCCCAACGGGCCCGCGCTGGGCGAGTCGGTTTGGGTCGTCCCGAATCAGCGTTACACACATCAAATGCGATGGGAGTTTAATCCAGCATGAATCAACGTTTGTTCACTCCGGTGCTAATCGCCGCCTCGATCGTGCTATTGATCGGTTTTGC
>CBFHLC010000072.1:0-6004 GCA_965656605.1 Litorivicinus sp.
GCCGCTTCAGCGATAGCCTTACGGCGCGCCTGTTTGGATCTGAGCGTGAAGTGGGCAGCGCAGCAGCCGTCGCAATCGGCAAACCCACCGTGGGCGCATTGGCCCTAGGCAGCTCAAATCAACACCATTTTGACGGTGGTATGGACACCCTGTTCTTGGCCACGATTGCTGAAGCCTTGGGATTGATGCTGCCACGCATCGAAAAATGACACTGCAGCAGGCCATCACTCAATGGCTTGAGCATCTAACGCAGGCGCGGACGCATTCTGAAAATACGCTAAGCGCCTACCGCCGAGATTTGGCGGCACTACCCCAGGCCCTGCTAACCCAAAAATTAACCCAGCTGAACACCCACGACGTTCGAGCCTGGATCTCTTCAGGACACGCCCAAGGGTTAGGCTCTCGCACGTTAGCGCGACGATTGTCGGCCCTGCGCAGCCACCTAAAATTCGCCCGGCAACAGGGCTGGGTTCAATCCGATCCTAGCGCTGGATTACGCCCCCCTAAGGGCGCAAAAAAGCTCCCCAACAGCTTGTCAGTCGATGACGCCCAGGCGCTGATGCAGCCAGCTAACAGCCTGCTCGAGAAACGCGATCTGGCCCAGTGGGAGCTGCTGTACGGCAGTGGCCTGCGCTTGTCTGAGCTGTGTCAGTTGAAGTGGTCAGATATCGATCTGAAGCAAGCCCAGGCCCGGGTCATGGGTAAAGGCCAGCGCGAACGTATCGTTCCGATTACCACCCCGGCGATCACTGCACTGAAACAATGGCAAGCCGTGCGCCCCGACAGCGACGCGCCCGAGATTTTTGTCACCGCGCAGGGGCCAATCTCAACGCGCACCGTGCAACGGCGTCTAAAACAAACCGCCCTGCAGCGACTGGGCACTCAAGCCCTACATCCCCACCAACTACGTCATGCCTTTGCCACGCATATGCTCGAGGGCTGTGGGGATTTGCGCGCCGTCCAAGAGTTGCTGGGCCACCAAGATCTGAGCACCACCCAGATCTACACCCACTTGGATTTTGATCGTCTGGCCCAAGCGTATGATCAAGCCCACCCACGAGCACGCCGAAAATGATTACCACGCTGACTTTTGATTTAGACGACACCCTGTGGAGCGTGCGTGATGTGATTGGACGGGCCGAGAAGCACATGTTCGATGTGCTATCGGATCAATTCGCCCCATTTTGCGAACAGCACACCGTCGAGACCTTTGCCGCGATCCGTCAGGACATGATGAAAAGTGAGCCTGAGCGGATCCATAACCTGCGCCAACTACGGCGGGACGCACTGGCTTTGGAGTTTCATCGATTAGGCCACCACAATGCCGAGGCTTTTGCCGATACGATCAGCGAGATCTTTCAAAAGGCACGGCAAGACGTACGATTTTGGCCCGGTGTATTAAATACCTTGGCGCAACTGTCACAACGCTATCGCCTTGTGGCAATCACTAACGGCACTACAGATATTTTGGCTAGCCAAGCGGGCGCCTATTTCAGCGGTGCGTATCGCGCCGATCAATTCACCCAAGGGAAACCTGCGCCAGATATGTTCGAGGCCGCCATGCGCGATCACGACTTTAGTGCCCAGCAGGCCGTCCACATTGGGGATCATTGGCGAGAAGATATCTTGGCGGCCAAGTCGTTGGGATTCACCACCGCCTGGATCTCGGACCAACCCGCCCCGGGGCCGGAGGCAGATTTTGCCCTGCGCTCGGTCAATCAGCTGCCGAGTGTTTTAGCGGATTTGTAGATCCGCAAATCGCGCCTGCGCCTGAGTACCGGTGTTATCCGCATCGACCATAACGGCGACCCCGTCGACCGCATCCAGGGTATCGCCAAAGGCGGCCAGCCAGTCCGCGGCAATATCTCGCTCAACCTGCTGCCACTCGCCTAATTGAGGCTGTGCCGGTTGCACGGCCACCATGACCACCTTGGAGGTGTAGGGCGAAGGCCACATCTGCTCGGGCTGCTTGCTCTGGCTGTACACATACACCAAGGATTTCGTGCTGAGCAGGCCAAACGAGCCCTTGCGCACGACATACACACGGGCACCGAAATCGTCACCCTGTTTGGATTGCTCACTGACCTCGCCCAGATCGGGCAGCTGATCAATCGCCCAGCGCCAACTCAGCCGCGAGCCCGCGGGAATCTCGATCTCGACCCCTAGCGCTGATGCGGCAGCCTCTGCACGCCCATGCAAGACACCCTCGATAACCTCGTACTGGCTATGCTCGACAAAGGATTGCTCACTCCATGCATCCAGATCGCTTAGGGCCGGCAGTGCCTGCGCATAAGATTGAGACGATATCGTTAACGCGAGCCACAGCCATTTTTTCATGTCACCAGATTCCTCGGCTGGCCCCGCTCGAAGGCCTGCGCATTTTTAATGATCTCATCCACCATCCGCTGTCGCGCCTCACGGGCCAACCAGGCTGTATGCGGCGTCACGATCAAATTCGGCCGCGGCTGCAGCATCGGATGATCCGCCGATGGTGGCTCTTGAGTTAACACATCAAAACCGGCCCCTGCCAAATGTCCGGAATCTAAGGCCGCTAACAGTGCCTGCTCGTTCACAATCCCACCTCGGGCGGTATTGATCACGTAACTGCCACGAGGCATCAACGCTAACTGCTCAGCCCCAATCAGATCTTGCGTCTGCGGCGTCAGCAAACAGTGAATGCTCAGAAAATCGACCTGCGGCAGTAATTCTTTCAGGGGCAATCGGGGGGCACCCTCGCCTGCACGATCCCAAACCAACACCCGCATGCCAAAGGCCTCGGCTAATTTGCCGACGGCCTGACCTAACTCACCGGCACCGATCAAACCCAACGTTTTTCCGTGTAACTCTAAGGCTTGGAAATCCATCAGACAGAATCGTTCACTTTGACTCCAGGCACCCTGTTGCACCTTGGTGCGGTAGTCCTCAAATCGAGTCGTCAAATTCAGCATCAACATCAAGGTGTGCTGAGCCACACTAGGGGTGCCGTAGGCGGTCACATTGCAGACACTGATGCCGCGATCGCGTGCGGCTTGCTTATCAATATTGTCGGTACCCGTAGCAGACACCAAGATGAGTTTTAGCTGCGGCAATTCGCTCAAATGATCGGCCGTGATCTTGACCTTGTTCACCAACATAACCTGACAGGATTGGGTCCGCTCGATGACCTGCTCTGGGCTGGTAGAGTCGTGCAGTGTCAATGAATCAAAACAGCGATGCAGACCCTGAGTGTCCAAATCCTCTGCGCCCATTGATGCGAAATCTAGGAATACCGCGTGCATGTTGCCTCCTGTTATTTTCCGGTGAGGCTAACAAAAAAAGGGGCCCGAAGGCCCCTAATGACACACTAAGAAACTTTATTTGGTGAATTCGGGGTATGCATCCATACCGCATTCAGAGATGTCTGCGCCTTCGTACTCTTCTTCTTCAGAGATACGGACACCCATGACCGCTTTGATGGCTAACCAAACGATCAGGCTGGCACCGAAGACCCATACAAAGATGGTGGCAGCACCAATGATCTGACCGCTAAAGCTGGCACCGTCGTTAGTGAAAGGCACCAACAACAGACCTAGCAGACCGACCGTACCGTGAACCGAGATTGCGCCTACCGGATCGTCAATCTTCAGCTTGTCCAACGCCAAGATAGAGAAGACCACTAACACACCGCCCATCGCGCCGAACAGGTGAGCCTGCAACGGAGAAGGTGTAGAAGGTTCAGCCGTGATCGCAACCAGACCGGCCAAGGCGCCGTTCAATGCCATGGTCAAGTCAGCCTTACCGAACAGGATACGGGCAACAATCAAAGCAGCAACCGCGCCGCCTGCGGCAGCCGCGTTAGTGTTCATAAAGACCACCGCTACTGCGTTTGCGCTTTCAACGGTAGCAGTCGCCAGAACCGAGCCGCCGTTAAAGCCGAACCAGCCCAACCACAGCACAAAGGTACCCAGGGTAGCCAAAGGCATGTTAGCGCCAGGGATCGCATTGATCTGGCCGTTCGGGCCGTACTTACCTTTACGAGCACCCAGTACCAGAACACCGGCTAGGGCTGCAGATGCACCCGCCATGTGAACGATGCCTGACCCTGCGAAGTCACTAAAGCCAAGATCGCCCAAGGTGTACATGCCAAATACTGCGTTGCCGCCCCAGGTCCAGCTACCTTCCATTGGGTAGATGAATCCGGTCATCACAACTGCAAATGCCAAGAAGGCCCACAGCTTCATACGTTCAGCAACCGCACCTGAAACAATCGACATCGCAGTAGCAACGAACACCACTTGGAAGAAGAAGTCAGCAGAAGGAGCGTAGGTAGCTGGCTCGTCTGCACCGGTCACACCGTCGCCGGTGATGGTGCTGAGCAGATAGTCGCCGCCGTACATGATTGCGTAGCCAGAAACGAAGTACATGATGCAAGCAATCGAGTACAACGCGATGTTTTTAGTCAGAATTTCGGTGGTGTTTTTAGAACGCACCAAGCCAGCTTCTAGCATGGCAAAGCCCGCGGCCATCCACATGACCAAGGCGCCACAAACTAGGAAATAAAAGGTGTCGAGTGCATACGACAACTGGAAAATTTGATCTTCCATAATGAGTCTCTCCGCAAGGTTGGACTTTTAAAAAATTAAAAAGGTTTAAAGTGCTTCAGAACCTGTCTCGCCGGTACGAATTCGTACGGCCTGCTCTAGGGTCACTACAAAGATCTTGCCGTCGCCGATCTTGCCGGTGTTGGCCGCCTTAGAAATGGCCTCAACAACGCTGTCGACTTGCTCGTCGTCGATCGCAACTTCAATTTTTACTTTGGGCAAGAAATCAACGACGTATTCAGCGCCGCGATACAGCTCTGTATGACCTTTTTGGCGTCCGAAGCCTTTGACTTCAGTAACGGTAATGCCTTGCATGCCGATCTCAGACAGTGCCTCACGGACATCGTCTAACTTGAAGGGCTTAATGACCGCAGTCACTAGTTTCATAATGTTCTCCCTTGAGATTTGGAGTAATGGGCTTCGTCGGTGTCTTAGCGAATGCCGTGCCAACCTTGCGGAGTTGCCGATATTCGGGGGTTTGACCCAGACACGTCATTATCCTAAACCATTTTGAACGATCCGGCGCACCAAAACCGCGCCGGTACTTTCGGGTTAGATGCACCACTGCGGTGCACTCGAAAGGGTCTTAAGAACTGTCGTTTTATTCAGTACCCCAAGTACTCCGTGCTACAGTTCGATTCTCAATAAAACAGGAGTAGAACCATGAACCCGATGGATACCTTGCAGCAACTAAGCCAACAAATGATGAGCCAAATGCCTGAACCGGTGCGCCAGTTATCCGAACAGGCGCAAGCCCAGATGAAGAATGTGGTGCAACAAAATCTGGCCCAACTCAATCTGGTCACTCGCGAGGAGTTCGACGCCCAAACCCGTCTACTCGAGATGGCCGAAGAGCGCATTGCCGCCCTTGAAGCCCGCCTAGCTGACCAAGACTGATGGCACTGGCTCGGATTCAAACGCTGGCGATTCAGGCTCAAGGCGTTGTCCCGGGCCATATCAGCGCACAACTTCAAGGCGGACTGCCCGAGACCCGAGTGCTGGGCCACCCCAGCCAAGCCAGCTTTCGAGACCGACTACGGGCCGCCATTAAAGGTGCGGGGTATCGCTACCCCAGCGTACGCGTCACCCTGGATTTAGAAAGCATGGGGCAGTGGGACGACGCACATTTATTGCCCTGCGCCTTGGCGATTCTACAGGCCAGCGATCAGATCCGAATCGACGATACCGCCAGCCACTTCTGGCTAGGCCACCTTCGCCTGGATGGCAGCGTGGATCACGGACAAGAGCCTTGGCTCAGTGCCCAAGCCAGCTATGAGACGCTGGTGTGTGGCTCTACTGGACGCAGCTGCATCAGTCATCTGAGTAACATCAAACCAACGACCGGCCGACTCAAGCCCCACACACACGAATGCTTGATGATGCCGCCCGGCCAGCCTACTCAACTGGCGCAATGGCTACTCGCA
>CBFHLC010000073.1:0-5788 GCA_965656605.1 Litorivicinus sp.
TCACCGTTGATTCTTCCGGCGTCGAACAGCAGACGCTGCGTGCCTATACCGAAAAAGCCTATCGTGACTACTCAATGTACGTCATCTTGGATCGTGCTCTGCCGCATGTGGCAGACGGTCTAAAGCCCGTTCAGCGTCGCATTATTTACGCGATGAGTGAGTTGGGGCTGTCGGCTCAGTCCAAGCACAAAAAATCGGCCCGTACGGTGGGTGACGTGTTGGGTAAATTTCACCCGCACGGTGACAGCGCCTGCTACGAAGCCATGGTGTTGATGGCGCAAAGCTTCAGTTTTCGCTACCCCCTAGTGGATGGTCAGGGCAACTGGGGATCCCCAGACGATCCTAAGTCGTTTGCGGCCATGCGTTACACCGAAGCGCGTCTGTCGCCCTTTGCCAAAGCGCTGTTGGCCGAGATATCGCAAGGCACGGTCGATTGGCAGCCTAATTTCGATGGCTCATTAAACGAGCCTTGCCTGTTGCCGGCCCAAGTGCCCTCGGTACTGCTGAACGGTGGAACCGGGATCGCGGTAGGCATGGCTACCGATCTGCCGCCGCATAACCTGACCGAGGTGGTTAACGGTGCGGTCGCTTTGCTTGAAAACCCCAAGCTAGACGATGACGAGCTCTACACGCTGATTCCCGGTCCTGATTACCCAACACCGGCCGAGATCATTACCCCCGCCGCCGATATTCGTAGCATTTATGAATCTGGCCGCGGCAGTATTCGCACCCGGGCTAAATGGCACCTAGAGGATGGCGATATCGTCGTCGATACGCTGCCATGGCAGGCGTCCCCGGCTAAAATTCTCGAGCAGATCGCCGCGCAAATGCGAGCCAAAAAGCTGCCGATGCTGGTCGATTTGCGCGATGAATCAGCCCACGAAACACCGATCCGCCTGGTGTTGGTGCCGCGTTCAAACCGCGTGGATACCGAAGCGCTAATGAATCATTTGTTCGCGACTACCGATCTGGAACGCAGCTACCGAGTCAACCTAAACCTCATTGGGCTGGATGGTCGTCCGCGGGTCATGAGCTTGCGTGAAATCCTGAGTGATTGGTTGGTGTGGCGTCGCCAGACCACCCGTCGCCGTTTGCAGCATCGTCTGGATAAAGTGCTGGATCGTTTGCACGTCTTGGACGGTCTGATGATTGCCTTCTTAAATATCGACGAGGTGATTCAAATCATCCGCGAGGAAGAGCACCCCCGTCAGGCGCTGATGGACCGCTTTGGTCTGACCACGATTCAGGCCGACGCGATTTTGGACTTAAAGCTGCGTCACTTAGCCAAGCTGGAAGAGTTCAAAATCCGTTCGGAGCAATCCGAATTGGACGAAGAGCGCAGCAAGCTCGAGGCGCTGCTGGGCAGCGAGCGCCGTTTGACGACGCTGATGAAGAAAGAGCTGTTGGCCTGTGCCGATGCCTACGGTGATGAGCGTCGCTGTCAGATAGTCAAGCGCAGTGAGGCGCGAGCACTCAAAGAAAGCGACTTGATGCCCTCTGAACCCATCACGGCGGTGCTGTCCCAGCAGGGCTGGATCCGAGCCGCCAAAGGGCATGACATTGATCCGACGACGTTGAGTTACAAATCCGGCGACGCCTTCCAACATGCCAGCGCCGGCAAAACCAATATGCAGTTAGCGGTACTGGACTCGACCGGCCGTAGTTACAGTATTCCTGCGCATGGTTTGCCCTCGGCTCGCGGCCAAGGCGAGCCTCTAACCGGACGAGTGAATCCGCCGGCAGGATCGCGTTTTGTTGCGATGGCGCTGGCTGAAAATTCTCAGCGCTGGTTGCTAGCCTCAAAAGCGGGTTATGGCTTCTTCACTCAGCACGAGCAGTTGTTGTCCCGTCAAAAGGCTGGCAAAACCCTATTTACATTACCCGAGGGTGTACCGCCGTTCGCACCGATTCGGGCGCAAGCCGAAGGCTTGGTCGCCGCGATCACCTCGGATGGCTACATGCTGATCTTTGACGCCAGTGAATTGCCTGAATTGGGCCGTGGCAAAGGCAATCGCCTGATCAAGTTAACCGGTGATGCCGAGCTGGTTTCAGTGGCATTCTTGCAAGCCCATCAAAGCCTAATCATTACAGCGGGCAAGCGAAGCATGACCTTGAAGCCGACCGATTGGGAGGCCTACCAAGGCGTTCGCGGCCGTCGAGGCGGTCAGTTGCCGCGCGGTCTGCAACGAGTCGATAAGTTGGATGTTGAATCATGAAGCTTTTAGTGAGTCGTGACATGGATGCGTTGGTGGCTGCTCATCCTGGCATTCACTTTAATCGACTACCGGCAGATCCGGGATTGCCGCATCAGGCCGCGTGGGTTGATGCGCAGGCACAGGTTCAGGCGGATGAAGTGTTCGAGTTGTCAGACAAAGCCGCGGCCAGCTCGGTCAAGTTGGCGTTGTTTGACATGGACTCCACCCTGATCCCACACGAGTGTATCGACGAGATTGCTCGCGAGGCCGGTGTGGTTGAGCAAGTCGCCGCAATTACCGAGCGCGCGATGCAAGGTGAGTTGGATTTTGCAGCCAGCTTCAAAGCCCGCATGGCCTTGTTGAAAGGGGTGCCAGTGGCCACCTTGGATGCGATTGCTCAGCGTTTGGATCTAATGCCGGGGGCGCTTGAGCTAATGGCTGAATTGCGAGCGCAGGGCGCGCGTACCGTGCTGGTATCCGGTGGTTTTAATTTCTTTGCACGCCAAGTGGCTGAAAAGCTAGGGATGGATGAGTTTCACGCCAACCCCTTGGAGTCTGAGGGTGGCGTGTTAACCGGCGAGGTTCATTCGCAAATCTTGGATGCGACGCGCAAGGCTGAAATTTTGAGCGATGTGGCTCAGTCCTTGGGGGCCCAGCGTCACGAGATCATGGCGACCGGTGACGGTGCGAATGATTTGAAGATGATCGCGTTGGCTGACAAAGGCGTGGCGTACCACGCGAAACCCAAGGTGATTGAGGCGGCGCCCTTGGCGGTTAAGCAGTTGGACCTTTCGGCACTGGTTTGGTTGCTACGCTGGCCTCAGGTGCTCTAGAGCTCGGTCGCAAATTCATACGACATTTCTAATTCGGGGGGCTGCAGGTAGTGCCCCTGAATCAGATCTGCGCCGGCTCGGTACAGAGCCGACATGATCGCAGCCTCTTCGACCATCGGCACGATCACTCGTGCACCTGCTTCGTGAATCTTAGTGCACAAGGCTTTCAGTTCGGCCTGTTTGTCGGCGTCGTTTTTGATGCCTTCAACAAATGAAGGGTCAACTTTGACTGCATCAAAGGGGCACTGCGCCAGCAATTTAGAGACGTCCGGCAGGTTACCAAATTGTGAGCATGCGACCTGATACCCCAGACTTTTCAGGGTCTTTAAATGCAGCGCTGCGGTGTGCGTATCCAAGGCAATATCGGTTTCTCGGAATTGCCAGGTGATACAGCTAGGGTCGCTGATCCCCAGGGTTGCTGACTGCAGCCAATGGGTTAGATCTTGCGACTGGAGGCTGGCCAGCGTCATGTTGATGATCAGGCGGGTGCTGGGGTTGCGCGGCAGGTGCGACAGCAGTTTCTGAGCCGCTTGATGAACCACATACTCATCTAATGTGCGCCCCAGCTCTTTACGACCGGCATCACGAATAAAGCTGCGCGCGGGTATCACCTGACCTTGTTCATCGCGCAGCTGAGTGAGGACTTCGTAGTATTCACCTTCGATCGCACTTAACGCGACCAGCGGCTGATACAACAGCTCGCATTGGTCTTGCGCCAGCGCTTGGCGAAGGCCAGCTAAGGGATCCTTGCTGGCCAACTCTAAACTGCTGGGTTTGAACGTGGATATCTGCCCAGCTTCCGTTCGCCCTGCTAGATCGTAGCCGCGCTGCAACACGGCACTGACATCGTGGTCATCGGCCTGAATCGGGACCAGCGCGATGGCGACCTCAACATGCGGCAATGACTCGGCCAGCGTGTGCTGGGTTAGGTGGTCCATCAGTGGTTGGGCTTTGGATTGGCAGGCGTGAATGTCACCTGCAATCGCCACCATAAAACTATGATCGTTGACCGGTTCGGGCGGCTGGTCAAAGTGTTGTCCGATGCAGGCTTGGGTCAGACCCATCAGTTCAGCAAAATCGACCAAGGACAATGAGTGGCGCAGCAGATCGACTTTTTTCACCTCGACCAGCGCCAGTGTTTGCGCCTTTCCACTGCTAATAAACGCATCCAATGCTTGGATCGTTCGTCGTATCCCACCGTCGCTCACTCGAGAGCTGACATCGACGCTGGCAGGTGTGCTGGGCGCGGTTAGTGTGGCCATCAGGCAGTCTTGGCCGGCAAAGCTGGCAGGCTCGATTCGTAGGTGGCGCGGAACCTCATTCAAGGTGATGCGGCCCTCGGCCCCGTCGCCGAGCTGTGCTTGGCCGACCAGCCGTTGAAAATCCTCGCGGATACTGTCGGGTAGGGCGCTACTCCAGCTCTGATGGGTCAGCTGCTCAACCGAGTCACCCAGCCAGCGCGCCCAGCCATCGGACACCGACAAAAACTGGCTGTCAGACAGATACGCCAAGGCCATGCCGCTGCGCTGTAGCAACAGATTTAGGCGGGCTTCGTGTTCACTGCGTAGGGCTGCAGTTTTGCGGTTGGACTGTTGCGAGCCCTGCTGGGACAGAGCGCGAGTCACGATCGGAACCAAGGCGGCGGTTTGGGTGTAGGGCATGACGCTGAGTGCACCGGCACCTAACCAGCTAGCCGCCTGGTGGGTTGAGCAATTGCAAAAGATCAGCACCATGGCGCCTTGATCGACGCCGTGCTGAATCAGCTCGACGCTGGGCTGTACCGAACAAATGATTAGATCGACCGACTGGGTTTGCGCGTGCGTAAGTGCCGACTGCTCGTCTCGGTGCCATACGCTACGTAGTGAAATGTCGCGGTCACGCAACAGCCCCACCCACACATGCGCCTCGGTTTCTAGCTCGGATAACGCCAGTAAATTCAGGGCCCGCTCAGTCATTCGGGCATCGCCACAACATCATGTGCAACACCTTGCCAAGGATTTGTGAGCGAGTATGTGCGTCAGGACACAGGACGGGATAGAATGCGCGCCAAAATCACATCAGGGATTCTGATCATGGGCAACTACTCTACTAACGAATTTAAACAGGGACTCAAGGTGCTACTTGAGGGCGATCCTTGCTCGATCGTTGAAAACGAATTCGTAAAACCCGGCAAAGGTCAGGCCTTTAACCGCGTCAAACTCAAGAACTTGATGACCGGTCGTGTGTGGGAGCGTACGTTTAAGTCAGGCGAGAGCTTGGAAGGCGCTGACGTGATGGATACGGATATGGAGTATCTGTACAACGATGGTGAGTTTTGGCACTTCATGGCCACTGACGGCAGCTTTGAGCAGCACGCCGCCGACGCCAAAGCAGTCGGTGATACCGTCAAGTGGCTGAAAGAGCAGGAAACCTATGTGGTGACTTTGTTCAATGGCGCGCCGATTGCCATTACACCGCCTAATCACATCGATCTGCTGGTCACTCAAACCGATCCGGGTCTGAAAGGCGACACCGCTCAGGGTGGCTCAAAGCCCGCCACGATGGCTTCGGGCGCTGTGGTTCAAGTGCCTTTGTTTATCGAAGAAGGCGAGACCCTAAAAGTCGACACCCGCACCGGCAAATACATCAGCCGCGCCTAGTGGCATTGAGTACTCGGGCCCGCATTGAGTTATGGGCCCAAGCCCGGCACCAAATTCATGACTTCTTTGCCCATCGTGGGGTATCAGAAGTCATTCCGCCCAGTGTAATGCCGGCGCCGGT
>CBFHLC010000074.1:0-5709 GCA_965656605.1 Litorivicinus sp.
ACCTAAATGATCGATCGGATAAATCCTTTATTCCGAATCTCTCTTTTAAAAAAACATGCTGGGGTTGATTGTTCAACCCCACCTAAGTAACCACCGGCTAATCCACTGCGGCAATGACGGACATCTCGACCAGCAATTCAGGTCGTGCCATTTGTGCTTGAACGCAGGCACGGGCTGGCGCTAAACCTTCGGGCACCCACGCATCCCACACCGCGTTCATCTCTTGAAACAAATCCATGGTGCTAACGTAAATAGTGACCGACAGCAGGCGAGTTTTGTCTGTGCCGACCGTGGCTAGAAGCTCATCAATCTTGGCCAGTGTGGTCCGGGTTTGCTCTGCCATATCGGCACTGGCATCGGCCGCAACTTGGCCACACAAGTAGACGGTGTTGTTGTGGATGACCGCTCGGCTCATGCGTTGTTTGGTTTCAAAGCGTTGAATGTCACTCATTTCAATAGGTCCTCCGGAATCAGGCTGTATTGCGGCGAGCCACCCTGGGTCAGTGCGTACTCGCCGGGGAATAATACGGTGTTAAGCCCGGCTTGTTCAGCGGCTTTTAGGTTTTCGGTCGTATCTTCGATGGCTAGGATTTGCTCTGCTGTCAGGCCAGAGTCGCGCACGGCTAACTGATAGATGTCCGGTGCAGGTTTGGGCATCTGAATATCGGAGGCCAGATAGATTCGGTCAAAATCATCTCGCTGGATTTGTCCTTGCAGGGCGCGTAAGACTGCATCAACGTTAGATTGTGAGGTAGTAGTCACCCAGCAGACTCGAATGTCGGCTTGCTTGGCAGCTCGAATCAGGTCGACCACACCGGGGCGCGCAGGCAATCCACCCGCTAGCATTTCGGTGTAGAACGCTTCTTTGTATTCATGAATTTCGTCGATTTTAGAATCAGGCATGGGAGTCATTGCGTGGGCCTGAATTCGAGCTTTTCCGCCGACACTTCGCAACAGGTTGCAATAGTTAGCAACGCTCCAGTACCAATCCAATCCGGCTTTGTTGAAGGCCCGGTTATAGGCCTGACGTTGGATTTCAGAGGTCTCGACTAACGTGCCGATTGAGCCAAAAAATAGAGCCTTAGTCATGTCGATGGTTCCGTGTAAGTTAGCAACCTAAATAACTTACCACGGGTGACCTAACTCGCAGTCGGATCCGTTGGGTTTTTAATCTGGCAACGGGTTCAAATGATTCAGTATGGGGCAGTCGGGCGACTGATCGCCGGGGCACTGTTTAACAAGACTTTTTAATGTGCTCCTCAAGGCGGTGAGCTGCTGCAGTTGACGCTCCAAGTCGGCAGTCTTTTCCAGCGCAAGCTGTCTGACTGATTCGGACGTTCGAGCTGGGTCTTGGTAGCTATTTGCCAGCTGCCGACACTCGGCCACGCTAAACCCAAATTTTCTTGCGTTCGCAAGAAATCCCAGCAAAGAGAGGTCATCGGCTGAGTAATGCCGATAGCCATTTGCGGTACGTGAGGGAGTGATGAGTTGGTGTGTCTCGTAGTAACGGATCGCTTTTGTTGACAGTCCCGTTTTCGCAGCGGCCTCGGATATGTTCATACCCACAAGGTTGACCTTACCCCTGGGGTAAGGTCAATAGTGTTGACATGACAGTTTACCGAATCGATATTGAAAACCTGAGTTGTGCTGGCTGTGTTGGGCGTGCTCAGAAAGCCGTTAGTGACGTGGCACGAGTCAATCAATTCACGATTAACTTGGCGACTCGTCAGGGATTGCTCGATGTGCCCGATCCTGCTGTGCTCAGCATGGCCCTAGAGTCGTTGACGCGGGCGGGGTATCCCGGAAAGTTAAGTGCGGGTGAGTCCGTAACGTCGTCGTCATTTACCCCAACCTTTTTCGCAATCCTACTGGCGCTACCGATGTTGCTGATAGAGATGAGTTCTCATCTCCTCGGATGGAGCATTCTGTCCGAATCATTGCAGCCGTTTTGGCGTTGGGGTCAATTTCTCTTGGCCAGTCTAATTATTCTAGGTCCCGCCGCTGGCATCATGCGGCAGGGGTGGGCCGCTTTTACAAAGCTACAGCCGGATATGAATTCGTTAGTGCTGTGTGGCGCAGGATCAGCCTACGGCTATTCGGTCTTTGTGTTGTTGCGCCAACCCGAACAGGCGTTGTATTTCGAAGCGGCCGGCGTAATTTGTGCGCTTATTTTATTGGGCCGCTGGATTGAAGATCGAGCGAAAAACCGCGCAGGCCAGGCGGTTCGTGCCTTGCTCAGCTTGGCACCCTCGACGGCATATGTGGATACAGATCAGGGTTGGGTCGAGCGAGCGCTTGAGCTGGTTCAGGTGGGAGATCGCGTTCGAGTGGCGTCCGGTGAGGCCTTTCCAACCGACGCACGGTTAGATTCAGGTCCCGTGTTGATTGATCAAAGCATGTTGACAGGCGAGAGTGAATGGGTCGAGAAGCAGGCGGGTGATGCGGTGTTTGCCGGCTGCCTCAATCAAAGCCCCCAGCACGCCTTTGCCACTACCTCGGCTACTGGTTCTGACACGGCATTAGCCGGCATCATTGATTTGGTTCAGCGAGCACAGAGTACTCAGTTGCCGATTCAGTCTCTGATTAATCGAATCAGCCTGGTGTTTGTGCCGACGTTATTGGTTCTCGCAATGCTGACCGGCGGTTATTGGTGGTGGGCCGAGGGTCCTGCGGCAGCGGTTACCTATGCGGTTGCGGTGCTAATTATCGCGTGCCCTTGTGCGATGGGGCTGGCCACTCCGATTTCTATTGTGGTGGGAATGGGGCGAGCGGCGCACAGCGGAATTCTATTTCGGAACGGCAGCGCGATGCAGACCTTAACTCGAGCCAAAACCATCGCTTTTGATAAAACCGGTACGTTGACTCAGGGCGCGCCACTGGTGGTTCAGAATGAATGCCCGACTCAGTGTTGGGGGGCCGTATCCTCTATGGCTGCTGAGTCAACCCATCCGATGGCGATGGCGTTGCGCTCACTATCCGATCAGCGCGTGCCGATTCAAGAATTTGAGCAGTTATCTGGGAGGGGTATGCAGGCGAAACTGGATGGCGAGCTCTGGCAGATCGGTCGCTTAAGTTGGCTTGGATTCGAAGTGTCGACGGACCTGTCCGATGCATCGATTGTGGGTGTCTCGCGCGATGGCGCCTTGCAAGGGTGGTTTGCAATCAAAGATCCAGTGCGCCCAGGTATGGATAATGTTATTCGACAATTGCACAGGCTCGGCAAGGAAACCGCATTGTTGAGTGGCGATCGATCAGAGGCGGTTAAGGCGGTGGCCCAGCAGTTGGGGGTTGAACAGTCGTATTCGAATTTAATGCCGCAGGATAAGTTGGACTGGATTGAGCGCCTACCTGGGCCGGTCGTGTTTGTTGGCGACGGCATCAATGATGCGCCTGCGCTTGTAAGGGCGGACACTGGCATGGCGGTAGGCACCGGAACACAGATTGCGATAGAAAGTGCGGACGTGTTATTGGCTTCCAGTGATCCCAATTCCATTTTGCGAGCCTTGAGTATTGCCAGTGCAACCCTTCGCAACATTAAGCAGAACCTGTTTTGGGCATTCATTTACAACGTGACGCTCATTCCCGTTGCGATGGGCGTTTTTGGGTGGTCGTTGTCACCCATGTTGGCGGCGGCTGCAATGGCTGCCAGCTCGATCTTTGTCGTCACTAACGCCCAGCGTCTTCGTTGGGCATGACCTAGCCGTGCCTGGGATGCCTTCTGGATCGCCGGGAATGGACTTTGCAGGTGAGCGAATGGATCCGGTTGCGGTCTACGCAGTGACCGGCGATTAAGTGAGCATGGTCGCGCAGTATTCAGGCGAGTAATAAAAAAGCCCCGCTGATTTTCACCTAGCGGGGCCTTCAAAGTTGGCGGAGAGACAGGGATTTGAACCCTGGATAGGCTATTAACCTATGCTGGTTTTCAAGACCAGTGCATTCAACCGCTCTGCCACCTCTCCGCGGTCGGTGCGCATTATCCATTTATACGAGTACAGCGCAATAGTTCTGTTAGAAAAAATACTGCGGCAGACGGCATTGCTTGCCGTTCCTGATCGGGGCATGCTCGCCCCTCTACTCTAGGACGCCTGCTCATGATTGATTTTTACTTTTGGCCGACACCCAATGGCTACAAAATCGCGTTGTACTTAGAAGAAGTAGGATTGGATTATCGTATCCATCCCGTTGATATCGGTGCGGGCGATCAGTTTAAGCCCGAATTTCTAGCCTTCAGCCCAAACAACCGGATGCCGGCAATTGTTGACCACGCGCCGCTGGACTCAGGCAACCCGCAAACAGTCTTTGAGTCTGGAGCCATTCTTCATTACCTCGCCACCAAGACCGGTCAGCTGTGGCCCAGCGACACCCGCCAGCAAATCGAAACCATGGAATGGTTGATGTGGCAAATGGGTGGGTTGGGCCCGATGGCTGGGCAAAACCATCATTTCAACGTGTATGCACCCGAGACGATCCCGTACGCGCAAAAGCGATACGTGGATGAAACGTCACGGCTGTATGGCGTGTTAAATAAGCGTCTAGAAAACCGCCAGTTCATCGTGGATCAATATGGCATCGCAGATATGGCATGTTATCCCTGGGTCAACAGCTATGAGCGCCAGCAGCAGGATCTGAACGACTTCCCGGATCTGAAACAGTGGTACGAGCGTATTAAAGCGATGCCATCAACCCAGCGTGCTTATCAACAGGGTGAAGGATTGCGCAATCCAAACTTTACGCCCGAAGAAAAGGCACTTCTGTTTGGTCAGGATAAAGGCGTAGTCAAGTGAGCTGGCAGGCCTGGCTGATTTTTGTCCCTGCCTGCATTGGTATGAATTTTTTTCCTGGCCCGAACAATATGTTGGCCTTGGTCAATGGGACGCAATCCTCTGCACTCAAAGCGAGTCTGGCTGGATTAGCCAGGCTGCCAGTGATGGTTGTCATGATCATCCTATTGGCTGTGGGTTTGGAATGGTTGATGGCCAAAGGCGCGCAGGTTCTGGATTGGATTCGCTATATTGGAGCGGGCTATCTGGTCTGGATGGGTTGGGGGGCTTGGTCACAGGCCCGCGAGCGTATCCAGTTTCAGCAGGTCTCGGACTTAACCATCGGTGCCATGGCGGTTCGTGAAGCAGTCGTGGCCAGCACCAATCCGAAGTTGTTTTTGATCTTCGGTGCATTCTTTCCGCAATTTATCGTCCCCAACGAAGATCCATCCACCCAGATATTTTGGATGGGCTTAACCTTTGTGTTGGTCGAAGTCGCCGCAATCGCAGCCTATGCCTATGGCGGTGGAGCGTTAAAGCGTTGGCTGGACGGCGAAAAGGGTGGGCGTCTATTAAAGCGTGGAACAGGAATCGCTTTGTGGTCTGCTGCGGGTCTGGTTCTCGTTAAGTAGTGACTAAAATAAAAATAGGGTCACAATAGATAACATTGGTCTAAAGTAGTTCATTTTTTCGTTCAAAGTGCGTATCGTTCACGCCTCAACTCACGGAGATGTACGGATGATCACGCAAGAAGCATACGAAGCCCATCAGGACAACTGGAACGACCGTATGGCGCACGCCGAGGCGATGGTGCCATTGGCTGGAAAACTGGTGCGCGAACGGGGTATTGAAACCAGTGTGTTTGGGCGTCTGCTCAATAACCGCGGGGTTGTCGATATTATCAAGGCACACCGCTTTGCTCGCCAGATTGAAAGTGAAGAGTTGAGCG
>CBFHLC010000075.1:0-5613 GCA_965656605.1 Litorivicinus sp.
TCCCACGGAGCACGACCTCGACGCCGCTAAGCGTGTCCTGTCTTACCTCCACGGCACTGCCCGCTTTGGGATCAGATTCTCAAGTGCCCGTTTCATAAAGGAGCACGGGCTTCACCATCTTCACGCTTACTGCGACGCCAACTGGGCTGGGTGCAACAAGACCCGTAAGTCTACCTCCGGGTACGCCGCGTATGCTGCTGGTGGCCTTCTGTGCTGGGGTGCAGCGCTGCAGCCCATCGTCGCGCAGAGCTCGTGTGAATCGGAGTTCATCTCACTCGCTGAGCTATCCAAGGTGATCCTCTACCTGCAAGACGTCATGTCGGAGATTCTCGACCGCCCCAAGATATGCTACCAGGTGTACGCTGACAACCAGGGCGCGATCGACCTGTCCAAGAACGACGTGTTCCATCGTCGCAGCAAGCACATTGACGTGCGTTACTTCTTCATCCGTGAGTGTGTCAACAAAGGCGCTTTCAAGCTCGACTATGTACGTACGGAGGAGAATGTGGCCGATGGCTTTACCAAGCCGCTCACCAAGGCCAAGTTTTCGGAGTTCATCAAACACTTCCTCATCAAGTGTCCCTCCGATCAGTAGGTTTCCCAGGGTTGGCTACCCGGTTACCTCCAGGCATACTATACTCAACGTATCGATCTGGTTTTACGCCCCATTATGGCTCCTCAACATGTCCTTCTCGAGCCGAGCTTTCGCTCGAGGGGGGGTGTCTGGACATCTACTGAGTGCCATACGTGTCGGGACATCTAATGTGTAGTGCCATGTTTGAGTGTGCGCACATCCCATGTCCCCAAACATCTGTGTGCAACAACAACAACCCCGACAGGTAACAGCCTGATACCCGTCGGGTTTCTAAACATGAAACGCAGCGTCGGACAAGACCATACAATTACTGCGCCTCTTTCCTGACTATCATCTTTTGGTAGGATACTATTTGGAGCCCTACGACCTCTTTGGTCTGATACTGAGGCGCTGCTATTTGTATTTAAGCCCTCCGCTCGTTTTTTGTGCAAAATGCGGCTGTGACAATGCCGCCCGTCCGCTGAAATTCCCCGCTGACATTCCGCCATTCGCTCCACGTTGCGAGATGCTGATTTCACCTGAGCCAGCGAGTATCGCCGACGACTCCGTCGACCGGATACCCGAACACGATATCGAGAAGATGGATTCCATCGTGGCCACGCTCGACAACTCGAACCCTCAGGAAATCCCATCTGGTTTCGTGCAGAAGACGCGGCATTTGTTCTCTTGTGAGGAAGCGGACTGGACGGCGGTACAGCCCAGGCCGGGCTACAAGGCCAGCGACGACATGACCGCCGCGCAGAAGAAGAGCAACGACAAGACCGTGAACTCCTTCGCGCTCCTTGCTCTCCTTGACGAGTCCAACGAGCTCTCAGTGCCGTACGCGTCAACTCACTCTGCGCTGAACGGCTACAAGGTCATGCATTCACCCCGTGCTGTAGTGGGCACTTCTTCTGCCCATCACGGAGGTGTCGCTGTGCGAGTTGGGGACTTCCCTCAGCCCGCTCGCCCCCCGGCAGGCAACCTCAAGACCCTCAAGGCCTCTGCTGGCATTTGCGCAACCAGCAGCTTGAGCTTCCAGGAGCACAGTCTCTCCACGCAACGTGCTGTAGCGAGTGCATCTCGTCACGTTGACCCAAGTGCTCCTCCTCGAGTGTTTGCCGACGACTTCCTTTCCGTAGGCATCCAGTCCAAGCCGCCGAGTCGCGTCGGGCCTCCTCACCATGCTACAGCGAGCACTCCTCGTCATGGTTCTGTCTCCGTTGGTTCCATTTGCGACGACTCGTGTGATACGCCGAAATGCAAGTCCCCCAAGCTCTCGATCGCTCGCGAGCTGAAGAAGGCGAAGATGCTGGTCACCATGTGCTCCGAGCTCCTACCTCCTCCGTCCATCGACGCGGATATGGAGCTGTGCAAGATGTGCAGCGCACCCGCCACCATGCGTGTGGGCGCAGTGAACCATGCGTGTGGCCATGACTGTGGATTGGTTATGCTTTGGGCAGCGGCATTGGAGATTGGCTTTACCTCAGAGGATTTTCAAGGACCCCAAGCTGTTAGCAACATCAAGGAGCTACATGCGTGCCTCTGGCAGGTCGACTTCGTACCCCAGGTGGTATACGCCGCCCAGCGTGAACTAGCTCTTGCTATGGTCGCAGATGGGTCATCGTCTCCAAACGCGTTGCTGCCTGGAGGGACCTTACCAAGTGTGGGACCACCATCTCCCACCGTGCCAGATCGAGACTCCGCTATCGAGCCAGTGCTTTCGCCAGAGCCACGTGAGTCCAACTTGCCCCAGCCAGAGTGCGCAATCGCATCCGAGCAGTCAGAGCCGGAGTATGTCGCAGCGACTCAGCTACCACTTTTGAAACAGTGTGGGCCAGTGCACTCTGCAAAGTTAGACATCGACTCGCATCCCTTTGGAGCATCGATGCATGGTGTGTTAGCCGACAGCAAGGTTACACAACCACCAGCAGCCTTCTCTCTCGACCTCCAGCAGGTATTGACAGAGCTTCTTTCTGCGCCAGAGCCAACTATGGCATTGACAGCGCAGCTTCCGGTGCGATTTGCGCCACCGGCCATGGCAAGCGGAGTCTATGGGGGCTCAATTGAGATCGACGTATTTGCTGCAGACGTGCGCTCTCAACCCGCCTATGACATCACCGAAGCCACTTTGAAGCACCCTCGAGCCATTCAGAAAGCTATACGCTCAGTGCTGAGGGATCTCGACTTACTCCCAGCTAGCGGTAAGCCTCACGCACCCACGTCCGCTATTTTGGAGATCGACGAGGACACTCCCATAGGATATAAGCTCCTCCCGGAGGCAGAATGGGTCACCAAATACGAGGGACAGCCCCCATACAAGGTTGGTGATACTCAGGTCGGCAAGAGCGAGATGAAGGCGGTATACTTCCGGAGCACCGAGACAGTTCTCAATCTGCTCTGCAAACGCATGCATACCAGGGTCGTTTCCATGCTGGAGCAGTTTGCGGTTGCTCAGGGTGATGACCAACAGCTCACACTCGCCACTGCCCTAACCCTGCTTGAAGCACAGGTAAAGGCCTTCACCCTCTCTGAGCTCCTAGCGGATTTCCGTCGCACGTTCAGTAACGACACCTCCAAGGATGCCAACACATTCGTGACCGCTGCCCTGAGCAAGTCCACAGGCACTCGTTTTGTCTCACTCACAGAGTCCCAGCTGTCTGCTTTCCTCCTGTACAAGAACGTCGCAGAGAGACCTAATGTGTATGGCGCCGTCATCGAGGTATACGGCAATATGTCGCCGGAAGACGTGGCCAAGGACCTGCCCAAGTTTGTGACTGCTATTCATGCAGCACAGCGTGCATCAGCAGACAGAGTCTCAGCTGTGAATAGGCAGGTTAGGGCTGCTGCAGCCGCTGCTAAGCAGAACGGTAAGGATGACAAGAAAGTGGACAAGACCTTGGCAAATGTGAAATGCTCCCATTGTGGTAAGGCCCACGAGTCATCGAAGTGCTGGAAAACATTCCCGGAGCTGCGACCCAAGAAGAGTGACAAGGGCAAGAAGAAGGTCGAGAAGCGCGTGCGTTTTGCTGCCCCAGATGGAGCAAGCGATTTTGCCGGCATGGCCATTACGCCAGCCCGATCATCCATCGATCGGAAGCCACCTCTACCCGGAGCTATCGAGCTTATGGTGGATACCGGCGCCACGCAGACGATCCTCCCCGATTGTTACGAGTTAGAGAACAAGTCGGAGTGTGATTTCAACATCCGAGTCGCTAATGGCGACACTCTCGCATGTGGCATAAAGGGGGATTTCAGCTGCACGCTCGTTGGCACAGACGGGACTAAACTCCCAGTCACATTCGAAGGTGTTCTCTCAACTCCCACTGCTAACACTCCATTCCCTTTGCTTTCTGCCGCTGCACTTGTGCAGGGCGGAGCTAGCGTTTGCCTCGGAGATTCTGGGACATCCTATGTGCGCATTGGCGACACGCAGCTGCACCTCGACAGTGGATTCGTCATGTGGGCAATACCTGAGAAATCTGGCTCATGCACTAGCCATGCCCCTGCCATTTTGGATGACGAAGGCGCCTCTGCCCAGGCAACGGCTAATGCCTCATCGCTCGAGCCTTCAACAGCCCGGTCTCCGGTTGTCATTCCTGCGCAGACAATGCGACTCTGGAATGCTCGCTTCAACTACATCGATGAACGTGCTGTGCGCTCTACGATTTCGAGCATCCCTGGAGCTTTGGCGGACAAGCCTGGCGTCCTCAAGCCTCAAGATTTTGCCAAGGGGAAACGTTTGCCGTTTGATGGCACTTTCCCGCGCCCCTCACGCGCGCTCGAGGAGATCCACGTGGACCTCATCGGCCCTATATCTGGGTTGCGCGCATCCACCCCCAAGTATGGAGTCCTCTTCACGTGCGCCAAGACGGGCTACCGCCGCATATATGGTATTGTAACACGTTCGGATTTTCCGAAAGCCTTGATGTGGTATATCAGGGAAATGGGGGCTGACACGCTGCTTTCACGCGCCTCACAGGTGTCTCTAGCAGGTGCGCACCTCTACCTTGATGGTGCTCGAGAGCTCAATTCCGCCGCCACTCGTGCCATTCTGGATCGCTATGATATGCGTGCAACTCGCAATCCGCCACCATACACATCGTCTGGTAATCCCATTGCGGAGCGAGGTTTTGGCATCCTGGGCGACGACCTGAAGACTCTTTACTCGATCACCGACGCATCAAGCGATGACTGGCTATATGCTGCAAAGCATGCTATACAAACGCGCAACGTGACGCGTCCTGCTGGGCGTCCAGGTGATCCTTCGCCACACGAGCAACTGTTTGGTGTCTCACCCACTGACATCATCCTGCGCACTCGCGTCTGGTACTCCCGCTGCGCAGTTGTCACTCAGGATCACAAGCTCCACAAGCTCGAGGCCCGTTCTCAGCCAGCTCGCCTTCTGGGGCATGCGTCCGATGGTTATCAACACCACGGAGACATTCGCATTGGCCTAGGGTGGATAGTTCGTTTGGACGATGGCCGCCAGCTTGTGACTCGTCACGTCCGTTTCCACGAGGATATCCCAGCTACAGTTGGAGAGCTTGAAACGACGTCAACTCGTCCTTTCCCGCTCGCCATCTACTCTGAGCCCTACACGGATGATGAAGACGTTGAGGATGCACTTCCAGATGCCCCCAACGCAATTCCCGATGTCCCCGATGCCACTTCAGATCCCAACCCGGCTATGCTCGAGGGGGGGTGGGCACACGACGGGATGCAAGACGACGCAGGTCATACTGACGTCGGCCCTCCATCTGAGCATCCGACGACTACGCCAATCGAGCATGAGCCGAATGAGCAAACTGTCGCAGAATCGGAGCCAGTGGATGAGCCCAACATTGGGCATGGCAAGACAGATCTTGCAGGGCGCACGCTGCGCCACACGTCACGCCTCGACTACGGCGGCAATGGAACGAAGATAGCGAAAGACGCTGGCGTTTACCAAGCTGAGGCAGCAGATGCTTTTCTCGCAGATCTCGCAGTCGATCATATCACGCCAACAACGTATGCTGAAGCTATGGCATCACCCGACA
>CBFHLC010000076.1:0-5333 GCA_965656605.1 Litorivicinus sp.
CCAAAGAACTAACATAATCATCCGCTGAGATGGCTGTGCCGGCCTCTAAAGGGTACCGGGAGGGCCTGCTGAGATTTGTTGATGTTGCTGTACCTGCCCAGATACATCAGAGGGCTATTTCAAGACGTCGCAGAAACAGCTTAGCCAAGTGTGGGGATTCAACAGCTATTGATGATGCTTGGTGTAGTTCTACAGCGAGGTGGAGGTGTGTACACCCTAGTGCTGAGAAGCCTGCGTACTCAGTAGACCTTATCGTTCTTACAATAGGAGTTCTGCAGGGCCTCTATGCACCATCAGCGCCTTCACTGTACTGATTAACTAGTCAGTCCTTCAGGGCACTGTGTATCCATATTCATCATAATACTCTTATCCCAAGTATCCTCAGCATAGTCAGCCTCTGACAGCGTTCCATTGAGGCTCCGCACAATCAGAGCCTCAAGGCATGCAGTGAAATCCAATGACTCTACTTTTATAGCTTTTGCAGGTGAGCGGACATAAGCACAATTTTAAATTTACTTGGATCGAGGCGTAGCTTCAGTCTGCACAGTTCCTTCGGCAACTTCTTGACATTTTGATACGCAACTGGGACGGTCGTGAGGGTGAACCAGACAGGAGAGCAGAGATGGCAAGCATACCCGGACCAGCAACCTTAAGTTGCCCAAAATGCGGCAGTGCAGGGACATACAAGCCCAATACTAGCAATGGCTCAACCGTCGTTACGTGCAATAGTTGTCGTAAAAACTTTCGTATAGAAATACGAAATGGAGCTATCTTTCGCACGCTCTAACTAACGTTAGAGTAGGTCGTTGATAGGCCGTGCAAGCGTCTACTTTCGACACGTGTAGCCATGTCAATTCGATATGACAAAGGCTCCACTGCTAGTAGCTCCAAAAAAAGCAGTAAACCTCTGATGGTTCGAATGACTAAACGAGTCCTCTCGTTGCCGGAAAGACGAAGAAACACTCAGAAGACGAACTCACTCTGCACCTCCCCAAACCCGGGCGATACCGAAAGAATCACAACACTGAGTTGTGAGTGCCAACGCACTCCAAAACTTAGCGGAATCGAATTCACAGCGCACGGCCGCAGAAGGACAAGAGCCACCGCCCTCCTAAAGGAGCTTGAATGCTCAATCATGGTAGGGGATCCATCACAGATGAGTACCCATAGACAGCTATTAAACATTGACGCATTGGATGCGAAGGACTCATTAAAGGAAGAGGATTAATCGTTATGAATCTGGAAGCTGAAAATGCACGTCTGCTGGTTCAGGAGCTTCTAGCGGCGGAAAAACCTCACTACAGAGCAACACTGCCGCTATTGGCGTATTCGACTCGTTCACTAGGTAATGCTTTCTCAGGTCTTGAAGACGAGCTTATGCCCGACGTCATCAAAGCAAAACAGGGTAATGCTCACGACAATCATCGCCGACTGCTAAGGCTGATTCTCCTCAACTTAGTCGGCGTCGGATTCTCCCACGAGCATCTCAACATTCAGACCAAGCCGGAACCGGGTGACTGGGTTTATGAGAAGTACGGACTGGATCAAAGACGAACCAAGCGCATTGTCGACGCACTACTCGAACACGGACTGATGTTCCAAACACTCACGGGCAATCGTCATTCAAAGATGACAAACGCCTATCGCCCAACAGCGAATCTCCTCCAATCGTACGCTGAGTTTCTCTATCAAGATCACGGCAACTTTGAAGATTACGAACCGGTCAAGCTTAGTGGTGATGACTTCACAGGCACACTGGAATGGTTTCCAGAGTTAGAACGGAATCGGGAAATACTGAGAGCCTATAACGACATGATGTCCTCACATACATGGGCTAGGAAGGACGTGACACATCGTAGCTTCAACGACACTCCATTCTCAGCAGGACGAGTGCACACACCGTATCAAACCATCGTTAACAGGCGTGTACCGATACGAAAGAAGACATTATTAGATGGTGAACCTGTTGCTGAGCCAGACTTCACAGCCAATCACCTGACGCTTCTATCAATGACCTTTGATTGTCCTTTACCCGACAGTCCCTACGACAGAGTGGCAGAGGACACGGGCTTACCAAAGGACATGGTCAAGACGGTCCTAGTGCGTTTGATGGGTGCGCAGAATGAACAAGGCTTTAACCAAGCCAAGTATTCACTCGAGCGTGCTAAAGACAAAGTAACAAGACCACAAGTAGACGTAATCAGGAAGAGCTTCTATCGCTGTATTCCATTCCTCAAAGAGTTCAATCTCTTGTGTACTGGATGGGGCGGGCGACTACAGTTCATAGAAGGTGAAACGGCGTTGGCGATGTTTGAATGGGCAACAGAAGCAAACACTCCAATACTCAATGTTCATGATTCATTTGCCTGCAAGAAGGAAGATGAACAAAGAGTGACTGAAGCGATGTACGCAAAGAGAGAAGAAGTATTAAGTACTTGTGCTGAGAGACTGATAAAGACAGCTTAGCCTTCTTTGTCTCCCTATATATTATACACTTTTATTATCAAAGCAGACTTCATTGCCATCGGCATCACCCATCCACGATGCGGAGGCTGTTCACGCCAAGGGTAGTGGTAATTGATGTGCGGGTGGCGTGAGTTAGCTGTCATGTTTGAGTCCATAGGGAGGCCAAAGAAACATATCACAAGGTGACGATTGCTTGCCTGTAACAGCCCGGCGCATCAAGCAAGAACGTAACTGAAATAAAGGTCATCAAAGCTTAGTTTTCAGGCCGCACGATTCCTTCACATAAAGCTTCTGATGGCGTTCAATCGCTTATATCAAGCAAGACTCAGAAGGGGCGAAAAGCTTGTCGCCACGAGGCTGTGAGACGCCCTCAGAGGCGCTTTAAGCCCTGTATTGTTGCCTTGCGTAGGACTGCTCATGGCTCACAGAGGCTTACGTCGGGCTTTGACAGCTCCCTCTGCAAATTTATGTTAATTCTGGCTCAACAGGCACCTTAACCGTCCCATCTTCTTTGCTAATTCAGACTGCGGAGTCATTGCTAGCAGCAAAATCTTCATGGTGTTTATGCCTTGAGGCTCTGCAGAACTGGCTCTTGCGAGAACGATAGGGGCCGTAAATCTCTTACGAGGCATAGGCGATGCCTCTAGACGGCTGTGAAGTGACTGCGCTGCCTGTCGGGTGTAATGTCCGACGTCGTTTTCCGAGGAGGGTCCAAAATAAAGCGGCTATCACGGCGATAGCCGTGTTAACCTTTGGATGCTTAAGTATTATTTTCGACGCCTAAAGACGATGCTAAAAAAATTATTATTCCCATCACTAGCGACGCTTCTAAGCGCCGCCGCCCAAGCCGATAACATGATTGCCAATGGCGATTTTGAGCTTGGGTTTAATAACTTCACATCTGACTACACAGATTATACGGGTCAGATCGTTCGAGATGGCTGCAGTGACACTTCTGACTACGGTAATCCCTGCACGATGGAGGCAGGTCAGTTTGCAGTGGATGTTGATGCGGACGACTATGACGTACCGTATTTCTTGTCTCTTGGCGATCACACAACTGGCACTGGACAGTATTTCATCGCCGATGCTGGCGACGACACTACCCAGTCACCTTGGATCTCAGAACGGACAGTCGAGATAACTTCAACTTCGCAGGTTTATAGATTTGAGGCGTGGGTCGCTAACGTAAATGATGATAATGCGCCCATACTCCCGAACCTTTATTTCGAAATAGGTGACGGCACAACTTGGGTCAATATTGGTGCGACTGGAGCGATTCCGAATAATTCAGGCTGGATTAACGTTAGTCAGGAGATGACTTTCGACGGCACCGGGCTATTCTACGTCAGGTTGCGAAATGCAGCGACAGGTCTGTACGGAAACGATTTTGGTCTCGACGATATCTCATTTTCGGAGTGCAGTAGCTGTACGGCGACACAAGTAGTTCCTCTAGGCTCGCTCGATACAACCCCCCCTACAATGACCATCACAGCCGCCGAAGTTTCGGATGGTGATGCCACTGATGATGCAACGCTGTCCTTGACCTTTACTTCCAGTGAAGCCACATCGAATTTCGCCGCCGGGGACATCACGGTTACCAATGGTTCTCTCAATAACTTCAACGCTGTCTCATCTACGGTGTACACCGCCACCTTCACGCCAACTGCTGTCGGCGCTGTCACCATCGATGTGGCGGCGGGTACGTTCACAGATGCAGCGAGCAACAACAACACCGCCGCTGCACAGTTCAATTGGACATACGGCATCGATCCAACTACCAAGGCTGATGTCACCGAGGCAGTTAAATCCTCGGCGAACTCTGCTATTCAGTTTAGTCAGGTTTCAATGCGAAACATTGGTTGGCGCTTTGACTGGTTGCGACGCAATGCCGATTCGTCAGAGCGGTCTGTTCAAGGTGTTCAGTTATCCTTTGCTGACCCGACGCTAGAGCAGTACTTCAATGGTGGCACTTCTGCGCTAGAGGGACTCCAGTTCGCTTCGACTGAAGAAGCTTTAGAGCGGATGGCCTCGAATCCCGATGCAGTTATCGCCGACGTGCAAGCCACGCCCTTGGAATTGGCTATGTCTCAAGCCAAAGAAGAACTTGGAACGGTCGAACTGAACCCAACCGGTGGTGCAGTCTATGAAGACTGGTCTATCTGGACAGCCGGGCAAGTCACCATTGGGGAGACTGAAGCCGATGCGTCGTCATCCGGGTCGGACTCTGAAGCGCTAACGTTGGCTCTAGGCATTGATAAACCATTAGGCGACACCGGTGTTATTGGATACGCATTGAACGTCGGCAAAGAAAAGACAGATATTGGTGTGGATGGATCTCGTATTGATTCCAACAACTACAGTATTTCTGTCTACTCAGGCTTCGAAACCGCCAACCAGCTTCCGGTTGAACTGGCGGTAGGGGTCGGGATGATGGACATGCGCATGAAGCGTGTGGATGGCCTTCAGACGCTAACAGGCAAAAGAGACGTTGAGATGATCTTCGGTTCGGCCAAAATCCGTGAAGCGACAAAAACTTTCAATAATGTATCACTGTCGCCCTACGCCAAGCTGGAAGCCGCTTACATAAAGCTGGATCGCTATTCAGAAGCTGGCGGAACATTGGCTTTGGAGTATCACGACCAGAGTATGCGCCGGGCACTGACGTCGTTTGGTGTCGACGTTGACTGGGATGTGGCGACAGAGAAAGGATCATTACATCCGTTTGCGAATGTTCAGTACACCTTCGACATGTCAGATAGTTCTGACGCTGACATGAATTATGTCGGCGCATCCGAGGTGTACAGCATGGCATTGAGTCGGGCTGCAGAACGACACTGGAGTGCAGGAGTTGGGCTGGATTACGT
>CBFHLC010000077.1:0-4703 GCA_965656605.1 Litorivicinus sp.
TCCCCGTGGGTTATCTGTACTGCATTGGTAATCCGCGCACCGATTGGCTGTTTAAAACCCAGCCGGATGCGGGACTCAACGGGCGGCAACTGCTCTATCCACGGGGTAAAACCCTGGGAGGGTGCTCATCGATCAACGGCATGATTTACATGCGCGGTCAGGCTCGTGATTACGACAGCTGGGCCGAGCAGACCGGCGATGATCGCTGGAGCTGGAACCAATCGTTGCCGGACTTTATGGCCCATGAGGATCACTACCGGCTCGATAGTGATGGCGCTGATGCTGATTTCAAAGCCCTGCATGGCCACGGCGGGGAATGGCGAGTTGAGAAACAGCGGTTGAGCTGGGAAGTGTTGGGATCATTCACAGATGCTGCAGTTCAGGCGGGCATTCCAAGGACGGACGACTTCAACAGCGGCGATAATGCAGGGATTGGGTATTTCGAGGTTAATCAGCGTTCAGGTTGGCGCTGGAATACCTCCAAAGCCTTCCTGCGCCCGGCAAAGGCGCGCCCGAATCTGACGATTTGGACTGAGAGTCAGGTCGAAAAACTGACTCTGAATGGCACCCGGTGTACCGGTGCGATTGTGAACCGCGCCGGTCAGTCAGTCTCGGTCAGTGCGACTCGCGAGGTCGTCAGCTGTGCTGGTGCGATTGGCTCTCCACAGATTCTGCAGCTGTCCGGCATTGGACCGCGCGAGCTGTTAGAACAGCATGGCATTGACGTGCAGGTTGAATCCCCTGGCGTGGGCCAGAACTTGCAAGATCACTTGCAGATCAGAGCGGTGTATAAAGTCAAAAATGTAAAGACCTTAAACACCATGGCCAACTCATTGATCGGCAAGCTAAAAATCGGCCTAGAATACGTGCTCAAACGCTCGGGTCCCATGAGTATGGCGCCTAGCCAACTGGGGGCCTTTACCAAGTCGGATCCGGATCAGCCCTACGCGAATTTGGAATATCACGTGCAACCGCTCAGCCTAGAGGCGTTCGGCGAGGATCTGCATCCATTCCCGGCCTTTACCGCCAGCGTTTGCAATTTAAATCCGACCAGTCGTGGGCAGGTTCGGATTCAGTCAAATCGATGGCAAGACGCGCCACTGATTGAGCCTAATTATTTGAGCACGCCCGAGGATCGCAAGATCGCTGCAGACAGTCTGCGCCAGGTGCGCCAGATCGTCTCGCAATCCGCGATGGCCCAATACGAGCCCGAAGAGTACAAACCTGGGGTGCAGTATCAAAGCGACGAGGAGCTCGCCAAGTTAGCCGGCGATATTGCCACCACAATTTTTCATCCGGTTGGCACCTGTAAAATGGGTCGCGAGGATGACCCGATGGCCGTGGTGGATTCGCAGTTGCGCGTGCGAGGTGTGCAAAGATTGCGGGTGGTCGATGCCAGTGTGATGCCGACTATCACCAGCGGTAATACTAACTCGCCTACCCTGATGATCGCAGAAAAAGCCGCCGGGATGATGCTGGCTGGCTGATGGAAATCACCGCCATTCGAGTATTTGTCGCGGTCGCTGACAAAGGCTCATTGACCCACGCCCAAGACCAGTTGAGCATCAGCCAACCGGCAGCCAGCTTGCAGCTAAAAAAACTGCAGGACGAGTTGGGCGTGAGTCTGTTTGATCGCACTCCACGGGGCATGCGACTCACTGAGGCCGGACGAAAGCTGCTGCCCTTGGCCCGACGAGCTTTGCAAGGTGTCACCGATTTTCAATCCAGTGCCATGGGCATGAGCGGTCAAATCCAAGGCCAACTACGGATCGGAACTATCATCGATCCGGAATTTCTGCGTCTCGGATCATGGCTCAGGGTCTTGTCCGAGCGTCATCCCGGACTGCGCTTCGATTTACAGCAGGGTATTTCGGGTGGCGTTAGCCGGCGGGTTGAGCAAGGCTCGCTGGATGTGGGGTTTGTGCTGGGTCGACCGGACTTCGTTGATTTAAACAACGGGCTACACGTCGAAGATTTGGTAGATTGCCACTACCGAGTGATTGCGCCCGCTGGTTGGGCGCCTCAAATCGAGGGCAAGAGCTGGGCCGAATTGGCCGCATTGCCTTGGATCTCAACACCACAGGATTCCGTCCACTCCAGGCTACTCAAGCAGGTGTTCGATGCCGCGGGTGTCGAGCCGCAATTGGCGGCCCGCGTCGATGTGGAGTCCTCGATGCTGGACTTGGTTAAATCAGGGGTGGCATTGTCCCTGGCGCGTGACAATTTGGCCTTACAAGCGTCACACGAGCACGGCGTGGTGGTCTCGGATTTGAGCGTGACTGCCGTGTTGGGATTGGTGTGTCGGCGCCAGCGCTACGGCGAGCCCGCCATCAAAGCTGCATTTGATGCCGTTCGTCGAGTCTGGTTGAACTAGCCATCCGCCCCCTGAGTGCTGAATAATCATGTGAACCATCACAGGATCACTTATGAGCACTCTCCAAACCCAAGGTCGATTAACCATCCGGACGCTGGCAATGCCTGGCGATACCAACCCCTCTGGCGATATCTTCGGAGGTTGGGTGTTATCGCAAATGGACGTGGCCGCCGGCATTTGCGCAGGCCAACGTGCGCAGACGCGGGTCGTGACAGCCGCGCTGGATAGCATGAGCTTTATTCAGCCAGTGAAAGTCGGCGATATTTTGGGTGTGTATACCCAAGTCAAGCGAGTAGGGCGTTCATCCATGGATATCCACGTCGAGGCGTGGGTACGCCGAGGGCGGATCGGTGTGCGCGAAAAAGTCACCGAGGCGACCTTTAAATTTGTTGCATTGGGCGATGATGGCAAGCCGACGCCAATTCCAGCTTTAGGGGATTTGCCGGAATACGTTGAAACGGGTCTTTAAGGATTGAGCGGCAGTTCGCAGACAGTCAGGCATGATGCGTTGGAATATTAATTACATATACAGGATGTGATGACTATTTAGACGGTGGCTTTTCAAGATGAACTCTTCTCAGTTGATAAGAACCTATTACGACGCTTTGAACCAACAAAACCTGCCAGCCTTGATGTCGTTATTAGACGATCGATTGGTGCACGAACCTAATCAAGCTCAGCGCCAAGAGGGCAAAGGGCAGCTGGCAGTGTTTCTGAATCACCAGTTTGAACACTATGACGAAGAGGTGATCGATCTTGCGGTGATGGTCAACTCAGATCGCCGTAAATGCGCCGCTGAATATCGGGTCTTGGGAACTTATCTACTCAACGATCGGTATCACCCAGAGGCGAAAATGCAGCACTACGATGTATATCGTGGCGCCTTCTTTGAAGTGGTGGGTGGGCTGATTACTCGCATCACCAGCTACGGCAATGTGGCTGATTGGACGATTCAGATTGAGCGTGGATAAAGAAAGGGGGCCAATCGGCCCCCTTTGTTGCTTTAGCAACCTGGTGCTACAGCAACGCGCCTAGGTTCTTGCGTGCTTCCTCGTTGACCATGCCAAAGACCATGTCTTTGTAGTTGGTGATCAACCAAGCAGCCGTTTCATCTGCAGAGGCATTGTTCTCGTCTTTCCATGCCAGCATTTTGCTGACGACATCATTGGGCATCACCATGTTGCTAATGAACTCAGCAACTTCGGGCTCGCGCTCCATAAATGCCGTGGTCATCGCGTTGTAGACAGGCGATGCGGGGAAGTCAGTGACACCCAGAGTCGACTCGTCAGCGTCCGGCACGGTGCTGGCTAGGTAGAACTCTTGGTTGATCTCGCCCAAAGTGACACGAGTCATCTCGTACTTACCCAAAACCGCGGTGGGACCCCAGTAGTAGCCCAACCAAGGTGCCTGATCTTCAAACGCCGCTGCGATCGATGCGGCTAGGTTGGCGCCAGATCCGTGGTTGAATAGCTCAACACCGTTGGCTTCAAAGCCAAATACTTTAGACAGGTTGTCGTTGATGTTGCGGCAACCCCAGCCCACTGGGCAGTTATGGAAGCGATTGTCGACCAATTCCGGGTTAGCCAAAATACCCTCGATGGTTTTCAACTCAGGGTGTTTGTCGGCCAGATAGGTAGGAATCCACCAACCTTCTTCACCGCCATTTGAGAATGTCTTAGCGGCAGAAACGACTTTGCCAGCTTCAACCAATTCAGCGTAAACGGGTGAGCCGTTGGTCCAAACTTCCGGAACTACGTCTGGGTCGCCGTTTTCTGCCAATGACGTGACTGCAGGTACGGTGTCAGTCGGGATAACGGTGACGTTGCAACCATAGCCCTGCTCTAGAACGAACTGAGTGACGGCGGCCAGTGCCTCGCCTGATGCCCAACCCATGGCGCCGACAGAGACATCGCCACAGTCAGCGTAAGCGCCCGCAGACGCGGTCAGTGCGATGGCGGCAGCCATAGATTTCAGTTTGTGTTGCATAGATTACTCCTAGGTTTTGTTATAGGTAGTGGATTCGGAGCCAAACGAGCGAGCGTTTGTACGAATGACAGCTTTCCTCCCGGCTGAGTGCCGCGACAAAAGCAGAGAAGATCATTCCGCCGCATTGGGCAGAAGACATCGACCGTGCCAAAAACAATGTTCATCATCGTAAGTGGACGCATACTGAGGGGATCGATCGATAGTGCGTGTATCACCACCTAAATGATCGATCGGATAAATCCTTTATTCCGAATCTCTCTTTTAAAAAAACATGCTGGGGTTGATTGTTCAACCCCACCTAAGTAACCACCGGCTAATCCACTGCGGCAATGACGGACATCTC
>CBFHLC010000078.1:0-4317 GCA_965656605.1 Litorivicinus sp.
ACCTGGCGCTGCTCATCGCGCCATGCAAGCAGATTGATACCCTCAACCTCGAAGGCGCGCATCGCCAAGCCCGCGGCAATCAAAAGCGCCGGCGCGTCTTGCGAGAGGCCATTCACATTGACGTTCTTGCCCGTGGCCATGTCGGCAAAGGGATTGGCGCGAACGACCGGAACCCCTAAGCGCTCTGACAGCAACTCAGCCAGGCCTTCAATCGCGGCACAACCGCCGGCCAACAGCAGACTGTCCAGCACGTCTCTGTCCGAGCCGGCATAGAAAAACTGCAAGCTTCGACCCACCTGCTGGGCCAAGTTTTCTTGGAAGGGCATCAAGACACTGGCGGGGTAGTCGTCAGGCAGCCCTCCCTGCTTTTTCGCCAGGCCGGCCTCATCTGGGCTTAACCCATAGCGCTTTTGGATCTCTTCGGTCAGCACTCGGCCGCCAAAAATCTGTTCGCGGGTAAAGCTAATCGCGCCCTGCTCAAGCGCGGCGACCATCGTGGTGTTGGCACCCACATCGGCAATCCCCACCACGCCCTCGGCAATCTGTGGATCCAGCTGGGATGCCATCAGCTCGAATGAACGCTCGACCGCATAGGCCTCAACGTCGATATAAGCCGGCTTCAATCCTGCGATTTCTAAGGCTTCAGTGCGCGCCTCGACCTGTTCACGTCGACAGCCGGCCAGCAGCACGTTGACCTGCGATTCGTTGTCCGGTTTCGGGCCCAGAATACGAAAATCTAACGCTACTTCATCCAAGGGATAAGGGATGTATTGATCCGCTTCCAGTGCGATCTGGCTTTCCATTTCTGAGTCAGACAAACCCGACGGCATCTGGATCAGCTTGGTAATGACGGTGGCACCCGAAACCGCCAAAGCGGCCAGCTTGGTTTTCGTCTTGGCCTTTTCAACCACCCGGCGAATCGCACTGCCGACCAGTTCGGTATCGGCAATACTGCCCTCGACCACCGCCCCCATCGGAAGCGGCTCAACCGCATAACTTTCGACTCGCAGTCGTCCGCCCGCGCGCCCCGCACGCGACAGCTCAATCAGCTTGACCGCTGAGCTGGAGATATCGAGACCGATCACTGACTGGGATTTACCCACTCGCATGCACCCTTTCCTGTATAAACTGTGAAGTGCGTCGTTTACCCAAAGGGGCAACGCTCACACAAGTAAAGGACACAGATGGCAGACCCGCAAATGACGAGGAAGCTAATACTTCCCTATAATCCAAGACCCCCGACATTTTAGGCACCGCGATTTTGCGCTTCATTTTTAAGTACACCCTTCTGTTCGGCTTAGCTTTGGGAATCATCGGCAGCTTTGGCGCGGCTGGTATTTATGCGTACTTACAGCCCCAACTGCCGAACCCTGACGCCTTGCGCGACACACGCCTGCAGGTGCCACTGCGGATGTTTTCATCAGATGGAAAGCTGATCGCTGAGTTTGGCGAAAAGCGACGCGAACCGATCGAACTAGCCAATGTACCTGAGCCGATGATTCAGGCGTTTTTGGCCGCCGAAGACGACGGATTCGAGCAGCACGTTGGCATTGATCCGTTTGGATTAGCCCGCGCCGCGTTTGAGCTAGTCAGCACCGGATCCATTCAGTCTGGCGGCTCGACCATCACCATGCAGGTGGCGCGTAACTACTTTTTAAGTCGCGAGCAGACCTTTGTTCGAAAATTCAAAGAGATCCTGCTAGCACTCGAGATCGAGCGTGCTCTGAGCAAAGACGAGATTTTGGAGCTGTACCTAAACAAAATCTATCTGGGCAAGCGAGCCTACGGCGTCGCAGCGGCGGCTAAAATCTACTACGGCGCGTCACTGGATGAGCTGACCCTAGCCCAGTCCGCCATGATTGCCGGCCTGCCCAAAGCGCCCTCTCGATTCAATCCCGTCAACAACCCTGATCGAGCCCTCATCCGACGTGACTGGATTATCGGTCGAATGCTGTCGCTGGGTTATATCGACCAAGCCCAGCATGACTTGGCGATTGCCGAGCCCATTACCGCGTCGGTTTATCAGCAAGAACTGGATTTCGCCGCTCCCTGGGTCGCTGAAGCGGCTCGTTTCGAGCTGGAACAACGTCTGGGTGAGTCGATCTACACCGACGGGCTGCGGGTTCATCTCAGTATCAACACCGCCGAGCAAGAAGCAGCCCAGCAAGCCGTTATGCAAGGCTTGCTCGAATATGACCGGCGCCACGGCTGGCGTGGGCCTGAGGCTCAACTGCCCGATCCTGCCGACTATTTAACCGAACTGGGCAAACTACGCGCCGACATCGGCGGCCTACGACCGGCCGTGGTGACTGAGTCAGGCGGACAAACACTCACGGTGTTAACCGCCGACGGCCAAAGCCATGTTATCGACAAAGACGGCTGGGGCTGGGCCCGTGCACGCCTGGCGAATCGCGATGCTTTGGGCAGCGAACCCACTGACACAAGCTTTTTGGCCCCCGGTGATCTGGTCCGCCTCCCCAAATATGGCCCGAAATACCTGGCTCAATTACCTGACGCCCAAGCGGCTTTCGTGGCATTGGATCCGACCAACGGCGGGATTCGCGCCTTGATCGGCGGGTTCGACTTTACCGACTCCAAATTTAATCGGGCGTTGCTGTCTAACCGTCAGGTTGGGTCCGGCATCAAGCCATTTATCTACGCGTCGGCGTTACAAAGCGGATACACCCCAGCCTCGATCATCAACGATGCGCCCATCGTGTTTGATTCAACCGAGTTGGCCAGCGCGTGGCGTCCACAAAACTCCGGCGGGAAATTTTACGGCCCGACCCGCCTTCGTGAGGCGCTGTATCGCTCACGCAACCTAGTCAGCGTACGCCTGCTACGAGAGATGGGGGTGCGAGACACCCTGAATCAGATGGCCGAGTTGGGATTGGACACCTCGGAGCTGCCCCGCAATCTGTCATTGGCACTGGGATCCGGCAGTCTTTCGCCACTGCAAATGGCCACCGGCTATGCGATTTTTGCGAACGGCGGTTATCAAATAGCCCCGTGGCTGATTGAGCGAGTCGAAAACGCATATGGCCGAGTGGTGCTGCAAACACGCCCGGCGCGTGCCTGCACCGATAGCTGCCCTGAGGCACCGGTTGACCCCGTCCAAGCAGCTCAGCTCGAGCCAGAGCCTGAGGTGCGCCTGCTATCTGAAACTTTGGATGTGCGCTGGGCCCCGCGGGTCATGGATCCAGAAATCAGCTTTTTGATGAACAGCATGCTGCGCGATGTGGTCCAACGCGGTACTGCTCGCCGCGCCAAAGCACTCGAGCGCGATGATATCGCTGGCAAAACCGGCACCACCAACGATCAGGTAGATGCCTGGTTCAATGGCTATCACTCTACTGTGGTCGCCAGCGCGTGGGTCGGATTGGATACACCTGAAACCTTGGGCCGGCGGGAATACGGCGGGGCCGCGGCACTACCGATCTGGATTGACTACATGCGGGTCGCGTTAGACGGCCAGCCCGTCGTTGACCTTGAGCCGCCAGCCGGCGTCGTACAGGTTCGAATTGATGAGAAAACCGGCAAGCCAATCGCCGGTCGGACCGGTGGCCTGCTTGAGTGGTTTGCCCAAGGCCAAGAACCTGAGCAAAACACCGCCGCCGTCGAGGGAGAGTCAAGCACTCAAACGGCGCCGCGCAAATCCAATGCGCCCTCGATCAAGGACGCATCAAGTCTGTTTTAGATTCGAGCCACACCCGAGGCACGCGCTGCCGCCTCAACCGCCTGGCTGATGCGGGGTAACAACCGCTCATCCATCGGCTTGGGCAGGATGTATTCAGGCCCAAACTCAAAGTGAACACCTTCGTAGGCAGCTTCAACCTCCGGTGAGACGGGCTCTTTGGCAATCTCGCGAATCGCATTGACCGCCGCGACCTTCATCTCGTCATTGATGGTGCTGGCTCGAGCATCCAACGCGCCGCGGAAGATAAACGGGAAGCACAGCACGTTGTTAACTTGGTTGGGATAATCACTGCGTCCGGTGGCCATGATTAAATCCGAGCGGGCCGCACGGGCCAGCTCTGGAGAGATTTCAGGATCAGGATTTGAGCAGGCAAAGACGACCGGCTTAGGTGCCATGCGCATCAGATTTTCTTCGCTCAGCAGGTTAGCCCCGGAGAGCCCCAAGAACACATCAGCACCCTGCATGGCATCGGCCAAGGTTCGCGCATCGGTCTCTACCGCAAAGGCGGCTTTGTACTGATTCAAATCGTCGCGGCCGCGATGAATGACACCTTTACGATCGATCATGAATATATTTTCGCGCTTCGCGCCCAGGGTCAGCAGCAAACGCATGCAGGCAAT
>CBFHLC010000079.1:0-4155 GCA_965656605.1 Litorivicinus sp.
GCATTGGCTTGGTCCATGGCCGAATGAGTAGCGATGAAAAACAAGCTGCGATGGATGATTTCAAACAGCTCAAAACCCAAGTTTTGGTCGCCACCACGGTGATTGAGGTCGGCGTCGATGTTCCCAATGCCAACCTGATTGTGATCGAGAATGCCGAGCGCCTCGGGCTGGCCCAGCTGCATCAGCTGCGCGGCCGGGTGGGTCGAGGGGCCCGCGCCAGCTTTTGTTTGCTGATGTATGACAGCCCGCTCTCAGAGAACGGTCAGGCACGACTCGAGACCCTGCGAGCCTCGAGCGATGGATTCGTGATTGCTGAAAAAGACCTAGAACTGCGTGGACCGGGGGATGTGCTAGGCACCCGTCAGACGGGGGATTTGTCGTTCCGAATTGCTGATCTGGCTAGGGATCGAGAGTTGCTGCCGCGCACCGCCGAGATCGCCCAAGCGCTCCGAGCAGACTACCCAGACAAGGCGCAAGCCCTAATCCAACGCTGGGTAGGTAGTAGAGTGGTTTACAGCCAAGTCTAAATTGTCGACTAAACTGGGACGATGCCAGCACGTTTTATCCAATCCGCACCCAACCCCGCCCATCTGGTGATCGGGTGCCATCTAAAAATGCCCAACGGCGAATCGCTGCAGACCTTGTATCCGGCCAATTCAATCCTCGATTTGGCACTGCTTGAACGCTCCATGGGATGTGCACTGACGCCCAGTCCGGCGACCCAGCTGCTGAACCTGCAAGTTCAGGAACGTGACACGGTGTTGGGCAATGTAGCCGGCGTCACCACCTTGATGGATCACCGACTGGCCCAGTTAGAGTCGCTTGAGCTGAGCACCCAAGACGGGCTGATCAGGATCCCGCAGTCTGAGTTTCAAACCCTGCTGCCGGTGGTATCGATTCAAACGCTGGCCAGTGATGTGGCGGATATCCACAAAAAGGGCCTAGATGATCAGGGACTGAATCAGAAAATTCACAACCTGACCGGTCGCCGTGTGAAGCAAACCCTGGCGGACACCATCGATCTGCCAGCATTGCCACAAACGGCAGTCGACATCATCCGCTTAAAACTCGATGCCAACGCCGGACTGGACGAGCTGGCCGACGTCATCGAGCGTGACCCCTCAATCGCCGCCCAAGTGGTGAGCTGGGCCAACAGCCCCTACTACGCAGCCCCAGGCAAAGTGAAGTCGGTCAGCGATGCGGTCATTCGAGTGCTGGGCTACGACATGGTCATGAACTTGGCGCTGGGATTGTCCTTGGGTCGCGTGTTGGATCCACCAGATTACAAAAATCGCTCATTTAATTACTGGGAACAATCCGTGTTGGTCGCGGCCTCCATGCAAACATTGGCCCGCAGTATGCCGCCGGCGTTGCGGCCTAACCTGGGCGAGGCCTATCTGACTGGCCTGCTACACAATTTTGGTGACTTGCTACTAGCCCATCTGTTCGAGCAATTGCGTGGCCAGATTGATCGCACCCAGGCCGCCAATCCGCACCTGCCCAGCTGGTTTGTTGACCAACATCTGCTGGGTTTGGCCCGTGAGGACATCGGCGCCGAGATGCTGACCAACTGGCAAATTCCCACAGATGTCTGCCAAGCCATTCGTCTGCAACACCGACCCGGTGTCGATGAGTCGGCGCTGGGGGATCTGTTGTTCTTGTGTTTGCGTCATTTGGAGCAAGCGGGTATCCGCGTAGATGCCGCCGGACGCGTGCCACCTAGCCTTTACGAGCGATTCGAGCTGACTGCCGAGAGCGCATCCAAAGTGATAGAGTCCATGCTGATGCAAAGCGATGCTTTGCTTGGCCTGGCTCGCACTTTGGACGCTAAATGACGCTCAAACCCTATCTGGACCTGATCCGATTCAATCGCCCTGTTGGCTGGCTGGTATTGCTATGGCCGACCTTAATTGCGCTATTTGTGGCCGCCGGTGGTTGGCCAGGTTGGCATCTGTTTAGCGTATTTGTTCTAGGCGTCTTTTTGACCCGCAGTGCCGGGTGTGCAATTAATGACTACGCCGATCGCCATTGGGATGGACAGGTCGAGCGCACTCAACATCGGCCACTGGTGACCGGCGCATTGACCCCGAAAAATGCATTGGTGTGTTTTGCGATCTTGATGCTGGCGGCCTTTGGCCTGGTGTTGACGCTGAATACTCAGACAATCTTGCTTAGCGTTGTCGCCGTAGCACTGGCCGCGGTCTATCCCTTTACCAAACGCTTTACCCATTACCCCCAACTGTTTTTAGGATTGGCCTTCAGCACCGGCATCCTGATGGCCACCACCGCGGCCGGCGCGGACATCACCACCGCCGCCGTGGCGTTTGTCGCCGCCAACATCACCTGGACGCTGGCCTACGACACCTTGTATGCGATGACTGACAAGCCGGACGATCTAAAGGCCGGCATTAAATCCACCGCAATCGCCTTTGGTGAGCACGCGCACAAAGCCATTGCAGGGTTGCAGATAGTGACCCTAGTGCTGTGGGCAATTGCCGGCTACAGCGCGGGCTTAGGCTTCCCCTTTGCCTTGGGTGTGGCCATCGCCGCAAATTTATTTCTGAATCAGCACAAGCTGATTGCCAGCAAACAGCGTCAGGACTATTTCACCGCTTTTGTCAGCAACCACCGAGTCGGCGCGGTCTTATTTGCAGCCACCGTGCTAGATCTGGTTTATCAGGGGCGTGCCTTATGACGCAAAGAATATTAATCGTCGACGATGAAAGTGCGATTCGAGAAATGACCCAGATGGCTCTTGAGTTGGCGGGCTTTGAGGCACTCCAAGCCGCCGATGGATCCCAAGCGTTAATCAAATTAGAGCGTGAATCCCCCGATCTGGTCATCCTTGATTGGATGATGCCCGGCGCCAACGGATTAGAGGTTGCACGCAAAATTCGCAAAGCCTCGGACGTCCCAATTTTGATACTGACCGCCAAAGAAGACGAGGACGCCAAGATCAACGGTCTTTCGGTGGCCGATGATTTCGTCACCAAACCCTTCTCGCCCCGCGAGCTGGTGGCCCGCATCCACGCCATATTGAGGCGCACCCAGACGCCGAAGACCCTGGATATAGCCGGCCAAATTCGCATCGATGCTCAGGCTCAGCGGGCGTACATCCAAGACACTGAAATCACACTGTCGCCGCTGGAATTTCGTCTGCTGCAGTATTTTATGGGCCACCCCGAACGGGCATTTTCCAGGGAGCAGCTACTGGATCAGGTCTGGGGGGCCGACGCCTACGTTGAGGATCGCACGGTTGACGTGCACATCCGTAGGCTCCGAAAAGCCCTCGGCGAGCATGGACAGATGATCGAGACCGTACGCGGGACCGGCTATCGATTCCGTCCGGACTAGAGCACAAAACCGCGACAAAAACACCATAGATTTAACCCCTAAGATTGGATAGATTGCCTGAAACTCAAGGAGCGAGAGCCCCGTGGATAAAGCAATACGCTCGCAGGTACGCGATGGCCTAATCATGGCCGCAGGCTGGTTGGTTCTGGGCCTAGCCAGTGGTCAGTTTTTGCTGTCCGCGGTCTTGGTATTGCTGATCGGCTGGCTATTATCCGCCCGCGCCCGAGTGCTGATTCACCGCTATATTCAGGAACGCGATGTCTCGGTGTTGCCGCTGCTGCAAGACCCCGAAAGCGACATCGCCTACGTTCTACAAAAACAATTTCGCCAAGCCCAACGCCGTGAGCAGCGCCTAACCGATCAGTTGGAACAGATTAATACCGCCCTGCGCTCAGTCGACCGGGGTTTTTTGCTGATTGGCGAGAACAACACCATTCGCTGGTTCAACCAAGGCGCCGAACGCTACCTAGGCCTGACACGCCCCGATTTGGGCAAGCCGTTGGATCACTACCTACGCGACCCGGCCTTTGGCCCCCTGATGGGCCCAATCACCACCAATCAGCTGGTCGTGGCCGGCTCACCGATCGAGAACGACCGAACCTTTGAGTACAACGCTTTCACCGATGGCGAGCAAGGCAAGGTCATCATCGTGCGCGATGTCACTCGCCTGCGTCAGCTCGAACAGACCCGAAGTGACTTTGCCAGTAACGTCTCGCACGAGCTCAAAACCCCTTTGACGGTCATCAAAGGCTACGCGGAATCCCTTAACCAAATGGCTCCAGAATTGCCCAACCCAGTCGC
>CBFHLC010000080.1:0-3801 GCA_965656605.1 Litorivicinus sp.
TTGAGCGATCAGACCTTGCCGGGTGATGTGATTTTCCGTCTGTATGACACCCACGGCTTCCCAGTCGACTTGACCGCAGACATTGCCCGCGAGCGCGAGCTTGAACTGGACATGGATGGCTTTGAGGTCTGCATGCAGCGCCAGCGCGAACAATCACGCTCATCAGGCGGTTTCGCAGGCGACGTCACCTTGGATGTGCCCGGTCAGACTGAGTTTTTGGGATACGAGCAATTGGACAGCGGTGCTGTTGTGCTGGGGGTCTCGATCGACCAGGCCTTAGTGGACGCGGCTGAGACGGGATCCGAAGTCGGCATCATTCTAGATAAGACCCCTTTCTACGCCGAGTCCGGCGGACAGGTGGGTGACTTTGGTCACTTGGTGTCCGAGTCGGGCGCGCAGATTGAAATCTTGGATTGCCGCAAAAACGGCCGTCATCACCTTCACATGGGCCGAGTCGTTGCCGGTCGTGTGGCGACGGGTGACTCAGTCAAGGCCAGCGTGATGGGCGAGCGTCGTCAGGCAACCGCGTTGAATCACTCAGCGACGCACCTGTTACACGAGGCCTTGCGCCGCGAGTTAGGTGATCATGTTGAGCAGAAAGGCTCGCTAAACGACCCGGATCGCCTGCGTTTTGACTTCAGCCACCCCGAGGCGGTTACATCCGCGCAGCTCCAAAAAATCGAGGCCATGGTGAACGCCGAGATCCGTGCAAACCATGCGGTTGAAACTCTGGTGACTGACATGGACACCGCGGTCGAGAAAGGCGCGATGGCCCTGTTCGGCGAGAAATATGGCGAATCGGTTCGTGTCCTGTCCATGGGCGAGTTCAGTGTCGAGCTGTGCGGCGGTACGCACGTGGCCCGCACCGGCGACATCGGCCTGTTCAAAATCACCTCTGAGGGGGGCGTGTCCGCCGGCGTCCGTCGAATCGAGGCAGTCAGCGGTCGCGGTGCCGAGCAGTTTGTGTTGGACAACGAGTCCAGCTTGCGTCAGATCGCAGGCGTGGTGAAGGGCAGTGCATCGGATGCACCCCAGCGCGTGACCAAAATGGCCGAGCGGGTTAAAGAGCTAGAAAAAGAAGTCGCCGGATTGAAACGTAAGCTGGCCAGCGGCGCCGGTGGCGATTTGACGGCGCAGGCCGTCGAGGTTGCGGGCATTAAAGTCTTGGCGGCCCGGATCGACGACGTCGACCCCAAGACCCTGCGCGATAGCGCGGACCAATTAAAGAACAAGCTAGGCAAGGCCGTCGTGGTGTTGGCCACGGTCGTCGATGGCAAAGTCAGCTTGGTGGCCGGTGTAACCAAAGCCGAGAGCGCGACGTTCAAGGCCGGTGAGCTAATCGGTCAAGTCGCAGCGCAGGTGGGTGGTAAAGGCGGTGGACGTCCCGATATGGCGATGGCTGGCGGCACCGATGCCAGTGGTTTGGATGCGGCATTAGCAGGCGTTGCGGCCTGGGTTGAGTCGAAAGCCGGTTAATACAAAGGATAGATATGGCACTTATTGTTCAGAAGTTCGGTGGAACTTCGGTGGGATCGGTCGAGCGCATCAAAGCGGTCGCCGAAAAAGTTAAAGGCTTTCGCGCCAAGGGCCACGACATTGTAGTCGTGGTCAGTGCCATGAGCGGCGAGACCAATCGTTTGATTGGGCTTGCGGACGAGATCCAGTCGCGCCCCGTGGCTGCCGAGTACGACACTCTGGTGTCGACCGGTGAGCAGGTCACGATCGCGTTGCTCAGCATGGCCTTGCAGGAAATCGATTGCCCCGCCCAAAGCTTCACCGGCTGGCAGCTGGGCATGCATACCGACGATTCGCACGCCAAGGCACGCATCAAAAAGATCGACGAGTTGCCAATCCGCGGTGCATTGGATCAGGGCAAAGTGGCCGTTGTGGCTGGTTTCCAAGGCATTACCGAAGGCAACCGCATCTCGACCTTGGGCCGTGGCGGCAGTGATACGACGGCCGTGGCGATTGCGGCGGCTCTGGATGCTGACGAATGCCAGATCTACACCGATGTGGACGGTGTTTACACGACCGACCCACGGGTCGTGGACAGCGCTCGTCGAATGGAGTCGATCACCTTCGAAGAAATGCTGGAGCTGGCGTCACTCGGCTCGAAAGTATTGCAAATCCGCAGCGTTGAATTCGCTGGAAAATACAAAGTTCCCTTGCGCGTCTTGCACTCATTCCAAGACGGCCCTGGCACCCTGATTACTGTAGAGGACCACAAGCCCATGGAAAGCCCTGTTATCTCTGGCATCGCGTTTACTCGTGACGAAGCAAAACTGACCCTGCTGGGTGTACCGGATGTGCCGGGTGTGGCCGCCGCGATCCTTGCGCCGGTTGGCGCGGCCAACATCGAAGTGGACATGGTGGTCCAAAATATCGGTGAAAATAACACCACCGACTTCACCTTCACGGTGCACAAAAACGATTACGAGCGTGCTTACGAGTTGTTGGAAGGCGTGCGTGACGAGCTTAAGGCGCGCGAGCTACGTGGCGACAAAGACATCTGCAAGGTGTCGGTGGTAGGTGTGGGCATGCGCTCACACGCCGGTGTAGCCAGCACCATGTTCACGACCTTAGCTAAGGAGAGCATCAACATCCTAATGATCTCGACCTCTGAGATTAAAATCTCGGTGTTGGTCGAAGAGAAGTACCTGGAATTGGCGGTGCGCGCCTTGCACTCCGCGTTTGATCTAGCGGTAGAGTAAATCGCTCTAATGGCACTAGTACCGGGGCTGGTTTTATCGGACCTAAGGGCGTACGTTTAACGTTGTAGTTTCCAAGGAGTGGAATGCCCCATGCTAGTGCTATCAAGAAAGACAGACGAGGGAATCATGATCGGCGAGAACGTTACGATCCGGGTTTTAGGCGTCAAAGGGAATCAGGTTCGTATCGGTGTTGATGCGCCTCGAGATGTAAAAGTTAACCGTGCCGAAGTCATCGAGGCCGAGTTAGAGATCACACTCGAGGATGTCAAAGAGTCCGCGTAGATTCGGCCAGAAATAAAAAAGCCCGCAGATGCGGGCTTTTTTGTGAGCGCGATAAATTTATCGAGCGCGGTATGTGATCCGGCCTTTGCTCAGATCGTAGGGCGTTACTTCCACTTTAACGCGGTCGCCGGTCAGGATGCGGATGTAGTGCTTGCGCATCTTGCCGCTGATGTGAGCCGTCACGGTGTGGCCATTGTCGAGCTCTACTCGGAACATGGTGTTCGGTAGGGTGTCGACGATGGTGCCGTCCATTTCAATGCTGTCTTCTTTAGCCATTCAATCCAACTCAGGGGTGCTTAAGTGCGCGGGATTATGAACCTGTCGCGCTCGGTGTTCAACCTTCGAAGGTTGACCACTGTTTTCCGTGCAGCATTTCGATCGGGCGATAGTCGGTTTTGTAGTTCATCTTCTCGCACTCCCGGATCCAATAGCCTAGGTAGACATAGTCCAACCCCAAGCGTTGAGCTTCCATGATTTGCGTCAGAATGCCCAAGCGTCCGAGTGAGCGGCGGGGCAGATCTGGATCGAAAAAGGTGTAGATCGCGCTTAGGCCATGGTTGTCCAGCACATCCACCACGCAGACCGCCAACAGCTGGGCGTTTTCGTCGCGGAAGCATAAAAATCGAGTGTGCGGCCCCTCGATCATCAAGAAGGTTTTAAATTGCTCACGGCTGGGCGGATGCATGTCCCCGTCGGGATGCCGAATGTTGATATAGCGGCTGTAGAGCTGGTAGACCTCGTCGTCAATGTAGGGCAGCTGCCATTGCGCGGTCATGCCCTGATTGGCTTTCATGGTTTTTTTGAATCG
>CBFHLC010000081.1:0-3790 GCA_965656605.1 Litorivicinus sp.
CGTTGGTCGGATGCATTTGATAGCCCTGCGCGACCCGCCCGTTCAGAATCAGCTCATCGACCCCTTCTAATCGGGCCGGACGATACATGGCATTGAGCACACCGTGTTCGGCGACCCAGCTACCCAATAACTCCCAATTACCGATATGCGGGACCAATAACAACAGTCCCTCCCCGGCCTCGATCGCCTCATTCCATGCACCCAACTCGACAGGATCCTGCAACTGATCTGGGTTGTCCCCGCCCAACACCCACACCCGTGCTAGACGTGCGGCTTTCTCACCCAAGTCTGTGAGGCTGTCACGCTCCAACACCAAACGGTCCTGCAGCGGCATGTCGGGAAAACACAGCGCCAAGTTGGTCTGTGTTCGACGCTGATTGCGCGAACCCTTGCGATGAACCCACCGACCCAGCCCACGGCCGATCGAATCCGCGACAGGAGCCGGTAGACGAGCAAGCCATGACAGCACACGGACCGCAACGGTGGATTTCATTCAGCTCCCTAAAACAGACAATTTACGGTGCGCAGAGTATACTGCGCGACGCTTTTCACGGTAGCCGAAATGATATGAAAACGAATGCTTTGACCTTCCAAGACATGATTCAGACCCTGCAGACCTTTTGGTCTGAGCAGGGCTGCGTGGTAATGCAACCTCTGGACATGGAGGTCGGCGCGGGCACGTTTCACCCGGCTACCTTCCTGCGCTCGATCGGACCGGAGCGCTGGAACAGCGCCTACGTTCAACCCAGCCGTCGCCCGACTGATGGCCGCTACGGGGAAAACCCGAACCGCGGCCAGCACTACTACCAATTCCAAGTGGTCATGAAGCCTTCGCCCGACAACATCGTCGAGCTGTACATGGGCAGTCTCAAGCGCCTAGGCATCGATCCAGAAATTCATGATATTCGCTTGGTTGAGGACAACTGGGAATCACCGACCTTGGGTGCCTGGGGGCTTGGATGGGAAGTCTGGCTGAATGGCATGGAAGTCACCCAGTTCACTTATTTTCAGCAAGCCGGCGGCATTGAGTGCTTCCCGGTGACCGGCGAGATCACCTACGGCCTTGAGCGTATTGCGATGTACCTGCAAGGCGTCGATAGCATGTACGACTTGGTCTGGACCGATGGCGTGACATACGGCGACGTCTTTTTGCAAAACGAGCGCGAACAAAGCGCCTATAACTTTGAGTTTGCCGACGTGGATCGTTTATTCGCCACCTTTGAGGGCTGCGAGCAAGACTGCAAGAAACTGGTAGGGGCGAACCTGCCGCTTCCTGCCTACGAGCAAGTCCTCAAGGCCAGTCACACCTTTAACCTGCTTGATGCTCGCCACGCCATTAGCGTCACTGAACGCCAGCGCTATATACTGCGTGTCCGAAGCCTAGCCCGCGAAGTTGCCCACTGCTATTTCGATTCACGCAAAGCCGCTGGCTTCCCACTAGCAGACCCTGAAATCCGAGCCGAGTTTCTAAAGGAGGAAGGCGCATGAGCCAGTCAGATTTTCTATTTGAGCTGGGTTGTGAAGAGCTGCCGACCAGCGCCCTCAAAAAAGCCGGCATCGATCTGCAGGCCGGCATTCTAAAGCGCCTAAAGGCCGCCGGACTGAATCACGGAGAGGTCCGAGGGATTGCCTCACCCCGCCGCCTGGGCGTGCTGATCAAAGACTTGGATTCACGTCAGGCTGATCAAACCTTAAAGCTGCGTGGACCTAGCAAGGCCGTGGCTTATAAAGACGGCGAGCCGACACCGGCGCTGTTGGGATTCTGCCGTAAGCAAGGCATCAGCCCTGAGCAAATGGTAGAAGTCGAAACTCCCAAAGGCATCGGCCTTGAATTTAGCGGCATTAAAGAGGGCGCGGATACCGCCGATTTGTTGCCCGGATTACTCAGAGAAGCGGTCGAGCAGTTGCCGTTGCCGAAACGCATGCGCTGGGGATCGACCCGAGCTGAGTTCACACGACCCGTATTGTGGCTGGTGGCCATGCTGGATCAGCACGTGCTAGATCTGACGTTGTTTGACCGAGCCGCCGGTAATCAAAGCCGTGGCCATCGCGTCCACAGTCCGGACTTCTTCGTCATCCAGTCACCGGCTGATTATTTTGAACAACTGGCGCAGATGCGTGTCATTGCAGACTTCTCTGAGCGCAGCGAAAAGGTCAAAGCCTTGGCCCAAAGCTTGTCCACTGACCAGCTTCAGGTGGTGACCGACCAAGACTTAGTCGATGAAGTCAGCGCGTTGGTTGAATGGCCCGTACCTTTGATGGGCAGTTTTGACAAGACCTTCCTAGAAGTTCCGCAAGAGGCGCTGGTCAGCTCGATGAAAGAGCATCAGAAATATTTTCACGTGAAACATCCCGACGGGTCTTTGGCTAATCACTTCGTGACCATGGCCAACTTGGAATCAAAAGATCCCGCGCTGGTGATCGCAGGTAACGAGCGCGTCCTGAACGCCCGCCTCGCGGACGCCAAATTCTTTTGGGACACCGATTTAAAAACACCTTTGGCCGATCGCATGCCAAAGCTGGACAAGATCGTGTTTCACGAGCAGCTGGGCACTCTAGGCGCCAAGACTCGCCGCGCCGGCCAAGTCAGCCGAGCCATTGCACCGGCCTTTGACATCGATGCCGAACAAGCTGCGCAAGCGAGCGCCCTTGCCAAATGCGACCTGCTTAGCGAGATGGTTTTAGAATTCAGTGATCTGCAAGGCCTGATGGGCACTTATTACGCACGGCACGAAGGTTATCCTTCAGCGATCGCCGAGGCACTGGTCGAAGTTTACAAGCCAGCCGGTGCCGGGGATCAAATCCCAGCGACCGCCTTGGGCTGTGTCATCGCGCTGGCTGACAAACTAGACACCCTGGTCGGGCTGTTCGCGATTGGTCAACCACCGACCGGCTCCAAAGACCCCTTTGCATTGCGTCGCGCAGCTCTGGGCATTCTGCGAATCATCATCGATAACGACGTCTCGGTTGATCTAGACAGTTGGATCGGGCATTGCCTCAGCGCCTTGGATTCGCACGTAACCAGCGAATCTGCGGGCCAGGATGTGCACGCCTTCTTTATGGATCGCCTGAAAGTAATGTTGGCCGAGAGTGGTATCACCGCTGAGGTCTTCACCGCAGTATCCGCCGCCAGCACCCAGCTAAACCCGGTTCAGCTGAAACAGCGCTGCCTGATCCTGAAAGACTCCATGGGGGGCGAGGATCTGCTGGCCGTCGCAGCCGGATCCAAGCGAGTCAACAACTTGCTGGCCAAGGCCTCCGACGTCCCCTCAACCATACAGCCTGAATTATTGGCAGAGGCAGCAGAAGAAACACTGGTTGGCGCCATTGAGCATGCCCAATCCGTGCTGCCCCAGCAGTTGAGCGAGAATCAGTTTGAACAGGCCTTGACGACACTCGCTGAGCTGCGTGCACCGATCGATGGCTTTTTCGATTCTGTGATGGTGAATGCTGAACAGGTCGAGTTGCGTCAGAACCGCTTGGCGATTCTAGCCACTCTAAACGGACTATTTGGACAGGTCGCTGATCTGTCGGTGCTGTCAGGCTCATGAAGCTCACCACTGTTCTGCTGGATCGAGATGGGGTGATCAACCACGACAGCCCCGACTACATTCGATCCGCTGCACAGTGGGAACCCATTCCGGGTTCGCTAGAGGCCATCGCCGCGCTGTCGAAGGCGGGGATTTGGGTAGGAATTGCGACCAACCAAAGCGGTCTGGCTCGTGGGCACTTCACCTCGGTTGACCTGGACCAAATGCATCAGAAGCTTCGACAAGGGGTAGCATCCCTC
>CBFHLC010000082.1:0-3655 GCA_965656605.1 Litorivicinus sp.
CTGGCGTTGTCGACGGTCAGGAAAACACCTGGTCAAACATCTACACCAAGAAGTTCTTTGAAGTTCAGGACGGCGTGACTGAAACCAGTCATCAGCTGTTGGCTTACTTCTTCATGACCAGCCAAGAGTTCCTGGACGGTCTGGACGATGATTTGCGTGCTGAATTCTTGGCGATCGCTGATCAAGTCACTCAAGAAGCTAACTTGGCCGTTAAGGACAAAGAGCAAGCTAACCGTCAGAACATTCTGGACAATGGCGGCACTATCCGCACGTTGAGCCCAGAGCAGCGTGCCAATTGGGTTGAAGCGATGAAGCCCGTCTGGAAGCAGTTCGAAGACGAAATCGGCGCTGATGTCATCAAGGCAGCCGCTGACGCGTAATTCTATTTGAATTGATGCGATGGGTCGGGGCATGACGCCCCGGCCTTTTTAACTCTATTTCTAGGTGCTCATTATGATGGCGTATTGGCCACATTTACTGCTGCTGGCATTAGTAGCGGTGCTGTTTGTTTGGGAGCGATTTAAGCCCCAAGCGGTTGCCCAACTTGAGGAAAGCTGTCTGGTCGGATTGATGTTTCTGATCACCGCAGTCAGTTTTGGTCAGGTCGTTGCACGGTACGGTTTCAATACCGGCTGGAGCGCGGCCCTAGAATTCACCACCTTGGCATTTTCATGGTTGATCCTGCTAGGGATGAGCTATGGCATTCGCGCCGGTACCCACTTGGGTGTCGATATTTTGCTCAAGGCCTTGCCCGCGCCGATCATGCGCTATGTGGCGGCGTTGGGTGCCTTGGCGGGTCTCTTGTATGGCTTGATTCTGCTGGATGCCAGCTGGATGAGCTATCTAGGTGTCGACACGCGTTCAGGTGCGATCGAATATTGGCAAAAGATGTACAAGATCAACATCGGTACCGAAGAGCTGCGGTGGCCTATCTGGGTTCAAGAAACCTTTGATGTCAAAGACCGCGTGCAGCGTTGGTTAGTGTTGCTTATGTTGCCCGTGGGCTTGGCACTGCTGTCGTTTCGCTCGTTGCAGGCCATGGTGCAAATCTTAAGCGGCAAGCGTGACATGGTCATCGCCAGTCACGAAGCCGAAGAATTAGTAGAAGAAAACAAAGGCGTTCTTAAGGAGCTCGACTGATGGAAGCCCTCATTCTATTTGGTCTGGTTCTGGGCCTGTTGTTCCTTGGCGTTCCGGTAGGCCTATCACTGGGTCTGTCGTCGATTTTGTTTATCGCGCTGTTCACCAATGATTCGTTGTCATCGGTTGCGATCAGCTTGTTCGGTGTCGGTCAGCACTACACGCTGCTGGCGATTCCCTTCTTTATCCTTGCTTCGGCATATATGTCGACCGGCGGGGTGGCACAGCGACTGATTCGCTTCGCAATCGCGGCGGTCGGTCATTTCCGCGGCGGCTTGGCGATGTCGTCGGTATTGGCTTGCATGCTATTTGCAGCCCTATCCGGATCCAGCCCGGCCACCGTGGTTGCAATTGGTACGATCGCCATCGCCGGTATGCGTCAGATGGGTTACTCCAAAGATTTTGCGGCGGGCATCATCGCCAACGCAGGAACGTTGGGGATTTTGATTCCGCCTTCGATCGTGATGGTGGTTTATGCAGCGTCGGTTGATGTCTCGGTTGGCCGAATGTTCTTGGCCGGCGTGATTCCTGGCATCTTGGCCGGTGTGATGCTGATGTTGGCGATTTACATCGTCGCTCGGATCAAAAATTTACCTGCGGGTGAGTGGAAAGGGTTTGGCGAATTAGTGGCCGGCGGCAAGGACGCCTTCTGGGGTCTGTTCTTGGTGGTCATCATCATGGGCGGCATCTACGGGGGGGTATTTACCCCAACCGAAGCGGCCGCTGTAGCCGCCGTCTACTCAGCCTTTATTGCTGTATTCATCTACCGCGATATGGGCCCACTCAAAGAGACCCCTTGGGTCACCGCGCAAGACGGTTTGGATGGCCGCATCGGATTCAATGGTGTGGTCTACTTTCTGTCGTTTTGGATGGTCTTCATGATCATCAGCTTCTTTATCTTTGCGGACAGTGATTCGATCAGCTTTGGTGAGCGCTCACTGATGGGGTTGGTGCTGGGTGCCGCATTGGGTGGTTGGTACATGACCTGGCGTGGCGAGGGTGGCGTGGCAGCCTTGCCCAAGTACATTGGCCGAGGTGTGCCGATCCTGATTCGTAACCTAGCCACGATGGGCCGGATGTTCTTCCCCGCTTTGATGGGGCAGGAATCGCGAAATGTGACCATGGATGCGACCCGAACCGCGGTGATGTTGATGTTCATCATCGCCAACGCCTTGCTGTTTGCGCACACCCTATCGGCAGAGCGTATTCCGCAGCTGATCACTGAATGGATGCTATCGGTTGGTTTTAACTGGTTTACCTTCCTGATTCTGTTGAATGTGATTCTGCTAATTGGCGGTCAGTTTATGGAGCCCTCGGGGCTGCTGTTGATCGTGGCGCCGGTGGTCTTTCCGATTGCGATGGAGCTGGGTATCGATCCGATTCACCTCGGTATCATCATGGTGGTGAACATGGAGATTGGCATGATTACACCGCCGATTGGACTCAACCTGTTTGTGACCTCCGGTATCACGGGGATGAGCCTGGCTCGAGTGGTCAAGGCAGCAGCGCCTTTTGTGGGTGTGCTGTTTATCTTCCTGATATTGGTCACCTACGTGCCTTGGATTTCGACCGCGTTGCCAACCGCAATCATGGGGCCCGAGATCGTCACGCAATAAGCCTTCAAAGCGCCCTTCGGGGCGCTTTTTTGTGAAGTAGCCCTCAAAAGTCATCGACAGCCTTCAAGCTCAGTGCGCTTTTTGCCGCTCTCCTTGAATCAAGGAAGAGCTAACCCCCGCTAGGATGCAATCCATCGAAATGTGAGGGTGAGCTATGCTCGATCGAGTTAATAATTTGGCTGTGGGCGTCAAGCTGTGGGCGGTGGTCGGAACCTTGGCCGCCATGGTGACGGTGCTGGTGGCGTTAAGTTTAATCCGGTCCACCGGTGTCATCAGTCAGACGCAGCAGCGCATCGAGGGCAGCCGACAGATCGGCGAGCTGAAGCCATTAATGGTGCAGCTGCAGAAACACCGCGGAACCATCAATTCAATTTTAGGCGGCAACGCCCAGCGCGAGGCGGCACTGCCCGCTATTCGAAGTGAGATTAACACTGCTTTATCGCGGATCGAGGCGGCCTCGCCATCCGCTGAATTAAGCGCGATCAAACAAGGCTGGCAGGCCTTAGAGGCGCGTAACAACGCCGGTAAGGATCAATCTCAGGTTTACGCCGAACATGTTGCGGTAGTCGCCCAAGTGATCGATTTGATCAAGTTAACGGCGGATCGAAGCGGTCTGATTCTGGATGATGCGGTCTACACATTTTATTTGATGGATTTCGTGGCCTTTCAGGCGGCTCCCATGGCCGAGTTTTCAGGGCAAATCCGCAGCGGCGGTGAAAACATCATCAAGGCCCGCGGCAATTTTGAGGTGGTGGATCTAGAGCCCCTCACCCGTTTGGCGGTGGGCTTGGGTTTTACATTTGACGGGGCCAAGCTGGCGCTGCAACGGGCCGGTCAGGCCAACCCTGCGGTTCAGCCCCAGCTGAATGCCATCTTGAATGATTTGCAGCAGGCCGGTG
>CBFHLC010000083.1:0-3616 GCA_965656605.1 Litorivicinus sp.
TAGGTCCCCCCCATGTCTCGGTGATGGGGTCGATGAGTTGTGCCTCGGGTATTCATCGTCTTTCCCCCGTGATCCCGCGCCCGGGGCGTCTTTTCTGGGTTCAGGGCCGTCACTGCCGGGGACAAGACTTGGCAACGTATCAACATAGTTGCCCACAATGCCAGTCTCATTGATGCGGACGCTCCGCGAGAAAGCGAGCGATGTTTTATTAGCATCCAAAATGAGGTATCCAAGGATAAAGCGAACCTGTTGTTGCCATTGTATGCCATACCCAGCATATCCAAGGACGTATCCAGGCCTCGAGACTGCATCAAACTTACCTGGGGTCTGCCCCTCCTTAATGTATGCACATGGGGCCCCAAAGACCACCTGGCGATGTAGGTCGGGCGGGTAGCCAAAGAATAGCTGCGCGGGCGTCAAATAGAGAAAGTCGCCAGTCGGTGCGTATCGACAAAGTTGGCTCGCCACAAAGCGCCTAGCCATCGTTGCATGCCACCAAGCCCAATGCCAAAATTTCATAGGAAGTGTAGAGGCCAAAATGCGAGCGCGGGCATCTGCCTGTAGTGTTCCAATCATGCGCTCAGCAATGCCATTCATTGCGGGGTTGCCTGGCGAGGACGTTACCGTGCCCACGAAGCCTGCTTTCCGGAGGATGCTCTGCGCTTCGGGTGCCGTGAGTACTGCGTCGTTGTCTGTGTGCACACGTGGGTCCTTCCCAGAGCTCAAGAAGAAAGTTGCTGCATGTATCCTGGTGATCCCCACCTCGTCAACGAAAAGGCTGAGGAGTTCAGGGAGCTCGTGCTTGTGCTTACAGAAATACGACCAGGGCATACGCGAGTAGCGATCCACCACCACGAGAACATATCTCATCGCCAGGACTGTACCTTCCTGCGTATGTGGTAGCTCCTGCCAACGTGGTTGGAAAACATCCATGTCCAGGATGTGCAACGGTCCCTCCGCAACGTCAAGTCGCCCCTTATGGGGTAAGCGACGGTCGTGAGCTATGGTTAGCACGTTCAAGTGGCTATCGCGCGGCTTATCTGTGTCCATCCCATGGGCCGTGCGTAGCGTGCGTCTGAGGAGGTTTCTGTCCTGTGTGCCCAGTCTGGCGCTCCACAGCTTATACCACCCCTCACTGCACTTGACCGTCTCTGTCTGTTCCTGTGGTCTCGCAGGAGCGGGCAGCGTGGGACCACTAATCACTGCTGCCCGTCGCCGTTTCCCGGCTGCGCTAAAGCTGCGACGGCCACATCCGTATCCCCCCCGGCCTGGTCGGACTCGAACGTGAACCCGAAGTCCTCGTCCAGTGCAATGGTCCGTCCATTGGGGAGAGTAATGGTCCTATCCTCCTTGGTGAAGTAAGCAGTGGCTCCGGCGTTGAGGAGCGCACGGAGAGAGAGGAGCGTATTCTTAGCCGTAGGTGCGTACCACGTGTTGACGTTGAGGTTAAGATCCCCCACGTCCATGCTGATCCTCGATCCGCGGTCGACCGGTGTGCACCTTTCGTCTCCCCACTTCAAGACTGCTTTGACTTCTCTCAGGTCCTCACCAAGGATGTACGTAATGTTCGCCCCAGCGCCCGAGTCGACTATCGCGTAGTGCGTCGTCTTACGCGGCCTCTTTGCGGAGTGTTCCGCCGTTCGCACTTCCGCTGCTGCCACTCTGCGAGCCTCCCAATGTGTGTCAGTGTGCTTCAGAATTTCCACTGTGAACATGCCTTGGTGTGCATTGGTGAGGTCGGTGTTGTCGATGTCAAACGACTGACGAGGGCGCTTCCCTTGGGGCGTCGGATTCTGCGCTGTGTCTCCTTGTCCCGCTTGCGCTATCCGTGCGGTCTGTCCCTGCTGCGGGCAGTCCCTCTGGAAGTGTCCATACTGGCCACAGAGGTAACACTGGATGTGCTGTGTGGACGATCCGGCTCCTCCGGTCTGAGGGGCGCTCAGTAGAGCGGTCGAGGCGCTCGGCGCATAGGATCCTCTGCCGGGTCCGCGCCCGCGTCCGCGCCCTCGTCCGCCTCCGCGTCCATCGCCGCGGCCCCCCCGGCCAGTGCCGGGCGGCCCCCCACGTCCGCTGTGCCTAAAGCCCTCGGCACGGCACACTTGAACCACGGGTATGGACCTTTCCTTAAGTGAGCTACCCTTGGTAGTATGTGGGTAGTTAACTTGTAATTGGATCTGATGTTCCTTCTGCCATATGGAAGTTACGGATGCCATTAGCTCGTCATAGTCGGCTTGGGTAACTTTTGTATAATCCAGGGTCCAATATTTGGATAATGTAGCACTGAACCGTGGGTCATCCATAGGTAAAGCCATAAGTGCCAGCCTAAGTTTCATGAAATATGGTGATCCCTTCTCCAGAACTGTTTGAACCCTTTGGTATTTCTGATCCACTTGGGTGAATAATTGGGAAGGTGATGTAAAAGTACCAGTCAATGGCCGAAAATAGTCGATGAGTATTGAGTTTCCAAAAGAAACAGTTTGCCCACCTCTCATATGACTCAACCTGCGAAGGATCTCGGAGATTTTCATGGTTGTGGGAATATTTGATGTAGTTTGGGCCCAATGCTCGCGGGTACTTTTGGTAATAACCAGATCCAGAGTCTGACTATCGAAGATCTTTTGAGGTGTCGTCAATAGTTGGAAGAGAGTTTCGGTGCTCAGGTTGTAAGAATTCGTGATGTATTGGCTGAGCGAGAATTTTGTGGCTCCCAAAACGCCTGTAGTATGCGAAAGCTTTTTGTTAGCAACTTGTGTTTCGTGGTCTTCAATGGCAATAGTAATCATGCCCTCAATGCGAGCTATTTCGGTCTGGTTGCCTTCGCTTGCTCGAGAAAGGACACCTGAATCAAGCTTTGGGAGTAGGATTTGGAGGGCGCCTTGGCTTTGCTCAGAGATGATGCCGGTGTGGCATTCGGCTTGAATCTCATAAAGCCTGCTACGGCGGGCGTCCCAGCGCTCCAGTAGTCCGTCGAATTCCTGTTCCGCCAAGTGAACTTGTGTAGCCTTGTTAATGTACTCCGTGCTCCATCCGGAATTGATTCTCCCGCTCGTCTCGTTCGCGCTTGCGGGCTCGATCTGTGCATGTGTCCATGCCACAAAGTCTTCCTGTGTACGCAAGTTGAGTGCACCATGCTCGTCGGCGGTGAGGACGTCCACGACGATGCTTGCGGTGCTTGAATTGTTCTTCGATGCCTCGTTTCCCATCGCCCTGACGATGATCGCCTGCTGCGCCACTCGTCCGGCTGGGTCGTGAAGCGAGTGCTTGCTGATGTGAAGTGGGTCTCCTTTTGCAAGATGTCCATCGTATGGCTTTCCGCCTCCGCCACGACGAGCGCCACGGTCTTCGCCCTTGCCGAAATCTTTCGCACCGTCACCTTGAAGGCCTTGTACAAACGGTCGCTGGAATGAGCTCATGCTGTTCGACCGCAGGTGCGTTCACGGGGCGTGTGCACGACGAGTGGCGCTTAAAGGGGGGAGCGGAGTCTCTCTTGCCTTGTCTGTTGTATTGTCGTACCTTCGGGCCAGAAAATATTTTATTTTACTATGGATAGGTAAAAACCTCTGCGCAGTCCACCCTAAACCCAGTGGGACCAAATGGGGTGGCTGCCTCTGAGAAG
>CBFHLC010000084.1:0-3417 GCA_965656605.1 Litorivicinus sp.
TGCCACGACCCGCGTGCAGCAAACCAAATCACGGGCATAGCGATTAACAACGCCACCAGCGCTATCCCGCGCTGATGACTGTGTGCCATGACGATTACTGACCATCGCCTTGGCGCAGCTGATCTAGCCCCAAATCGGCAGTCGCGTCCAAGATTGATTGCGCCGCCTGAGTCGTTGCGATGGCCGACGCACCACTAGAATCCATGCCGGCAAGTTCTTGAGTCATCGCAGCCACCTGACTACGAATCGTGCTGCCTAACGTTCCCCCCACCGCGATTGAAGTCACCGCAATCAGCCCCAGAATGAGTAAGTACTCGCTTAGGCTTTGGCCTTTTTGTCTTTGATGCATTTCATGTCCTCCGTGTGAATGCCCGATGACTGTAAAAAGGACACTTGCGCGGCGAACCCCCATAGGGCGATACGCCCTGTACTTAAGAACAAGGAAAACCTGATGGCGACCATCACTTTGCGCGGCAACGAAATCCATACATCCGGCGAGCTACCTAGCGTCGGCACCCCTGCACCCGACTTCGTCTTGGTAAAGTCAGATTTGTCTGAGGCGACACTTGCGGACTACGCCGGCAAGAATTTGATCCTGAATATCTATCCCAGCATCGACACACCGACCTGTGCGCAATCGACTCGGGTTTTCAACGAGCAAGCCTCAAGCATGGATAACACGGTAGTGGTGTGTGTCAGTGCCGACTTACCGTTCGCTCAGTCGCGCTTTTGCGGCGCTGAAGGTTTAGAAAACGTCAGCACCGCCAGCACGTTCCGCAGCGGATTCGCCTTGGATTACGGCGTTCAGATTACCGATGGCGTAATGCAGGGACTGACCGCCCGCGCCGTGGTCGTGGTCAACCCCGATGGGCTGGTCAGCCATGCTGAGTTGGTGCCAGAGATTGCCCAAGAGCCGAACTACGAGGCTGCTAAGGCAGCGTTGGTTTAAATAGTTTTGGCAATCCAGCCCTCCGCCGGATTGCCAAGCATCAGGGCTGCCAAAGCTGCGAGAAATTCGGCGTTCTGCCCCTAGACTTTTGAGGTTCAGGCCGTATACTTCGCGCCATTCACACCCAAGGCGCTATGGCAGAGTGGTGATGTAACGGACTGCAACTCCGTGTACCCCGGTTCGATTCCGGGTGGCGCCTCCAAATTTCTTGTTCCGATCAACAACCTTAGGGTTCACTCAGTTTCATACATGAAGTTGAACTCCAGACGCACGCCATTCGGATCAGTTACGAACACCTGAGTACCAACCCCACCCGGGATCAGCTTTTGCTCGAACAGCACTTTCAAATCTTTGAGATGCCTCACGAACTCATCCAACCCACGCAGCTCGAACGCAATATGATCAATCGACCCCATCTCGACTGACTGCCCCTCGCCTACTTCAGTGAGATGAACTAGAGGACTATCACCTGAATACATCCAGGCCCCTTGGTTAGGAAAATCAGGACGCGGTCCCGACTTCAACCCAACAACATTGGTATAGAACTGCTCGCTAGCAGCCAAGTTTGATGTACACACATTAAAATGAGAAAGCGTCATTTCTCGCATACTTAGACACTCCAAACAGTAAACTGAGGCGCATACCTTATCGCCAATTAAGCTCACGCCACATACGGACAGGCAACTCCGCCGCGACCTAATCCAACCTAGCTAAATTTCAGGCACAAAAAAGCCGGCACTAAGCCGGCCTTGCAACACCCTAAGAGTCTACACGTTGTTAGCAAATTCAGTTGATGGGTATAGATACTTGACTCGACGATCGACCGCATCGGTTTCTTGGTAGACGCGGTTTGTCGTCTTCAACGACTTCAAAGCTCGGAAGATCGACGCCCGGCTGATGTCTTTGAAAAGTGCTTGGTTCTCTAGCTCACTGGATACCACTTTTTGGCCGTTCTTTTGGCAAAATGCAATATATTCAAGAATCGAACGTTCCAGTTCTGTCATGTCCGATAAACCCAGCGCTACTTCCATTTCATGCAACGTTGCACGTAGCGAATACAGCAGGGTCAGTTCTGTTTTTTGTGTCATCTGCTTGCTCATCATTATGCCCCCTATCGGGCGGGTGAATTCTACGGAATGCATTGGCATTCATCAACCGTGCCCATCCGACTTACCTAAACTTTGTTAATTCACATTAGCCTATTTGGAAACAAAGGGGTAACTGTCATATTGAACCATTACTCACGACAACGGTTTATGGGCCCGGAATCGTAGGTAGAACAAACTCAACATCTGACGTGTGTGCTGCTTGCATTAATTTCACTGCGACACTGCGTGCTGGCATTTGCCCAAAAATGACTTCGTGCAGGCCATTCACGATGGGCATTACGACACCCATTTCCAGCGCGCGCGCATGGATTAAGCGAAGCGTGTTAACACCCTCGGCGACCTGGCCAATTTCTTGCTGGGCTTGTTCCAAGGTTTTCCCCTCGCCTAACAGCCACCCCACTCGGTAGTTCCGGCTTAACGGACTGGAGCAAGTCACGATTAAATCCCCAACACCGGCCAGACCCAGAAACGTCATCGGATTGCCCCCCAGATGCGAGGCTAGGCGTGACATTTCTGCCAAAGCACGAGTCATTAATGCGGCTTGTGTGTTAGAACCCACGTTCAACGCAGCAGCCAGCCCACAGGCAATCGCATAAATATTCTTGAGCGCCCCACCCAACTCGACACTGATACGGTCGGTCGCGCTGTACAGGCGCAAATACTTACACCCGATAGCGTAGGTGGCGCTTTCACGAAGACGCGCAGAGGGTGAGGCAATCACAGCCGCAGTTAAGTGCCGTTGGGCAATTTCTGCCGCCAGGTTTGGCCCGCTCAACACACCCACCGGATGCCCGGGGCAGGCTTGCTCAATGACCTCTGACATCATCAGAAACCCATCGGCTTGTATCCCCTTGGTGGTACTCACCAAGCCGACACCTGCGGGCAGATGCTCGGCCAGACGCAAGCAGACTTCGCTCATGGCTTTTGAAGGCACACTCAGAATGACCAAATCTGCGTTCGCCACCACCTCAGCAAAATCTGAGCTGGCATAAACACCGTCTAATTTGAGCTTGGAGTGATACTTTGAGTTAAAGCCGGTGTGATTGATCTGATCGCATTGCGCCTGACTGCGTGCCCATATCCGAACCTGATGTTGATTAGCCTTGACCACACTGGCCAAGACGGTGCCGAAGCTGCCGGCACCGATGACTGCGACCCGCATGGATTAGCCCAATAGGTCTTCGCTGGGACGCTGCGAGGGCAGCGAACGCTTGATATAGGCTTCCAGTTCGGGAATCAGATGGCCATCTTCTTCGTCTGCAAAGCTGATGCTGGTGCCTTCGGATCCGGCGCGACCGGTACGGCCGATGCGATGTACGTAATCCTCAGGTTCTTCAGGCAGCGTGTAGTTAACAACAT
>CBFHLC010000085.1:0-3339 GCA_965656605.1 Litorivicinus sp.
TTGGGTAGCTGGGTCGCCGAACACGGTGTGCTCAATGCCATGTATCGTCCGGCCCGATTAGAAGGGGTCGATGAGCTGATTCTGAACGGGCGGGTCGCGCAGGGCTATCAAATGCATCCGACCAACGTAAAAGGCGTAGCAGGGCTTCTTAAGTCATTGAAAAAAGGAGAGATTGTGGCGGTTTTGCCTGATCAAGAGCCGGATGTGGATGGCGGTGAATTTGCGCCGTTTTTCGGGGTGCCTGCGTTGACGATGACCCTGGCGCATAAGTTGGCGACTAAGCAGCCCCGGGCACGGGTATTTGTGGCAGCAGCGATTCGGATCGCGCCGCGTGACTACCAAGTGGTGTTGCACCCGCTCGAGGGTTTTGGTGAGCTCGACACGCTCTCAGGCCTGACTCAAATGAATCAAGCCATCGAGGTCTTGGTGCGTCGATATCCTGAGCAGTACCAGTGGGAATACAAACGGTTTCAAACCCGTCCGGATGGTCAGCCTAGTCCGTACTAAGAGCGCCAGAACTCGGGGGTCAAGATCACCAACAAGGTGAACAGCTCGAGACGTCCCAGTAGCATGGCAAAGCACAGCACCAGTTTCTCAGCTGACTCCAGAGTGCCGTAATTCAAGGCCACTTCGCCCAGACCTGGCCCTAGGTTATTCAGGGTTGCGCCGACCGATGAGTAAGCCGTAATCGGGTCCGAGCCCAGCGCAATCATTACCAGCATCAAGATCGCAAAGACGAAAATATATGCGGCCAAAAAGCCCCAGATGCTGCCCACGACGCTTTCAGGCACGGGCTTGCCCCCAACTTTAACGGGGATCACGGCATTGGGGTGGATCAGCTGCCGTACTTCTCGAAACCCCTGTTTGAACAACAGCAGCATGCGAATTTGCTTGATGCCACCGCCAGTTGATCCGGCACAGGCACCGGCAAAAGCGCTTAGCAGCAATAGAAATGGCAAGAAGGTCGGCCAGCTGGCGTAGTCAGCGGTGGCAAAACCGGTGGTGGTGGCCACTGAAATCGTCTCGAACGCCCCTTTGCGCAGGGCCTCGGCGCTGTCATAGGTGCCGGTTAGGATTAAGACGCTGACCACGACAACCGTCAGTACCGCTAGAAATATCAAGTAGCCGCGGGACTCTGTGTCCTCAATGTAGTGGCGCAGGCTGGGCCAGCGGCGTGATCTGCCATAGCCCGGCTTGATGCCATTTTTCAAGGTTTTATAACTGGCAAAGTGCAGCGCAAAGTTGATTCCCGCCAGAACCATAAACACCATGGCGACGGTTTCGATGGCGGCGCTGTCCCAGTAACCGATGCTGGCATCTTTGGTAGAAAAACCACCGATAGCAATAGTTGAAAACGCATGGCTAATGGCATCAAAGGCGCTCATGCCAGCCCAGTAGTAGGCCAGTCCACAGGCGATAGTTAGTGCCGAGTAGATGCTGAATAAGGCCGCGGCGGTGGTCACAATGCGTGGCGCCAGGCGGGTATCCTTCATGGGCCCGGGGGTTTCGGCTCGATACAGTTGCATACCGCCTACGCCTAAAAACGGCAGAACGGCCATGGCCAATACAATAATGCCGATGCCGCCCATCCATTGCAGGGATTGACGATAAAACAACAGCGACTTGGGCAGATCGTCCAATCCTGAAATGACCGTCGCGCCGGTGGTGGTCAGTCCGCTGACCGACTCAAAAATGGCGTCTACCAAGGACAGGTTGATGTTGGTGTCCAGCACCAAGGGTAAGCACCCTGCTAGACCTAATACCGTCCAGAACAAGACCACAATCAAGAACCCGTCGCGGTTGCGCAGATCGGCTTTGGACTCTCGGCACAGCGACCACATCAGTGCGCCACTCAGAAATAGGGTGGCGAACGAGGCGGCGAAATTTAAAAGCGTGTCTTCTTGATAGATCAAGGCCACCACAATCGCGGGGGCTGTGGCGATGACCGAAAAAACCGCCAGCAGCAGTCCCAGAATCTTGCCGATGATCATGTAGCGCATGGTTAGAGCAGGAACTCCGCACTGGGTTGGAACATGCGTTCGATCTCTTGCAACTTCTTTGGATTCTTTTCGGCCAGGAACACGATGACGTGATCATCTGATTCGATCTGGATGTGGTTGTGACCCATCAGCACCGCTTCACCGCGCACAACGGCGCCAATTGTGGCGCCCTCGGGCAGGCGGATCTTCTCGATTGCGCGGCCGACGACTTTTGAGCTATTCGCATCCCCTCGGGCGACCAGCTCGAGCGCCTCGGCTGCTCCACGGCGCAGGCTGAAGGCCTGTTGGATCTCACCACGGCGGACATGGCGCAAAATACTGCCGATGGTGGCTTGTTCAGGCGACACCGCAACATCGATCAATCCGCCTTGCACCAGGTCGACATACGCGGGGTTGTTGATCAGGGTCATGACCTTGCGAGCGCCCATTTTCTTGGCCAGCATGCTGGCCATGATGTTGGCCTCGTCCGAGTTGGTCACCGCGCAGAACACATCCGTCTCGGCTATCCCGCATTCATCCAGCAGTTTTCGTGATGACGCATCGCCGATATTGACGATGGCTTTGCTCAGCTGTTCTGACAGAACTCGAGTGCGATTGGCGTCTCGTTCGATCAGCTGAACCCGGTATTTACCCTCAAGCTTCGAGGCTAGGCGGGCGCCGATGTTACCGCCGCCTGCGATTAAGATCCGACGATAGGGTTTATCGGTCTCCATCATCTCGCTCATCACCGCGCGAATGTGCTTGCGGTCGGCAATAAAGAACACTTCATCGCCGTTTTGAATAACGGTGTCGCCCTCAGGGATGATGGGACGATCTTGCCGATAGACCGCCGCGACCCGGGTATCGATATCGGGCAGGTGTTGGGCCAAGTCGCGCAATTTATGTCCAACCAATGGGCCGGGTGAGATCGCGGTGACACAGGCCATTTGCGCCCGGCCGCCGGCGAAGTCGCTCACCTGTAACGCGCCCGGCTGGCCGATTAGGCGTTCGATGTAGTTGGTGACTTCGGTTTCCGGACTGATGCGCTCTTGCACCCACAATCGTGCCAGTTTGGCGTTGGCGGTATCGCTCCAAGCATCTTTTGGTTGGAAGACTTTGGCTTCGAACTCTGGATCCAAGTACTCGCTGCTGCGGACTCGAGCAATCAGGCTGGGCGTGCGAAACAGGGCGCGCGATATCTGGCATGCCACCAGATTGACCTCGTCTGAGTTAGTCACCGCAATGACCAATTCTGCGTCATCAACGCCGGCTGCGCGCAGGGTTGAGGGGCTTGAGGCGTGTCCGTGAACGGTCCGGACGTCTAAATCCGGCAGCTGTTTGAATCGGGCTTTGTTGGCAT
>CBFHLC010000086.1:0-3189 GCA_965656605.1 Litorivicinus sp.
TACAAGGAGAGTGATATGAATACCGCATTAGTCAATCCCTACTGCAATCGTGCGCGCCTGACACAGTCGCGTTTTGTTGAGCTGATTCGCGCCTTCGCCATGGGCGAATCTGCCCTCGCCACCTCACTTCGAGTTGGGGTTAGCACTCGCTCGGTGAATCAGATATGGGGGCGTCTGCGTCGCAGAATGGCCGGCGATCGCGAGCGCCTCAATCCGCTCAAAGCACGTGTGCTGAAGCCCGGTGAAAGACGAGTTCGCGGCGTGCGGCCAGAGCCCGGCGATACCTATCCCCGTCTGGTCGGCGTTCGTCGTGTTCAGCAGCAGCTGATTTGTGAGTGGGTGCCTGCGGATCAGTCGCTCGAAGCGTTTCGGGTGCTGTATCGCCAGCGGCGATACGATTCAGATCAGCATGACTGGGGCTATCAAGGGTTGATCGATCTAGATACGGGGCGCTTGTATCGAATACCCATGCTGCACAATCCGATTGAGTCGGATCCTAGTCATCCGTTGTCACTCGAGCAGTTTGCGCTGACCTTAAATGCACGTCGACAAGCCCTGTGTGGGTGGCCAAAGCGTACGTTTTATCTGCATCTTAAAGAGGCAGAGTGGCGTCATGCCTACCTGGGTCGAGACATGCTGCCGGACCTGCTCAAGCTGTTGCGACGTTGTCCGATATAAATGCCTATGAAAAGATTATTACTGTGTTTGATCTGCTGGCCGTTACTTTCCCAGGCCAGTAACTGGAACATGTTGGAAACCGGTGTGCAGCTATGTGCCGAGCCTAACAACACCTATCGGCATCGAGTGTTGGTCTCGCCGGTCGCCTTGCCGGGTGCTATTCCAGTCGCGTGGCGCGGGATTGACCACGCCATTGATCGGTTGTTCGTCGACATCATGGCCAGCAACCCGCGTGTGGATCTGAAGTTTCTTGAGGGTGTTGGCATGGGCGATTTGTCTGCCCACGGATTGCGTCAGTCGTTGCGGATATTAGGTCGTCGCGAGGTGGCCCAGTACATGGTCGTGCCGCGCCTGATGAAGCCCCAACCCAAGGTCATGGTGACCGAGCGGTTGGCGGATCGTGCGGCCCAGTGGATCAAGACGCGCGTGTCCTCCTCAGTGCCCAAGAACCTACCCTTGGTGCTCGAGGTATACGATCTGCGCCGTGGCGCGTTGCTGACCATCGAAGAGATCAACATTGCCGGCTCTTTGCCCAAGCGGGTGTCCGTATCACAGTTCCATTTTAGTCAGCAGGCCTATCAGGACCTGACCGACTTTTCTCAGATCTTAGGGTCCCAGTTGGCCTGCCAAACATTAAGTGTGCCGGTGGCTAGGGCGCGGGGTGTGGATGTCGAGCTACTCGGCGGCGCCGACGTCGGCATTCAGGCGGGCGACGTTATGGACTTGGAATTGGTTAAATCATCGCAATTTGGCCGCGAGTTCGGTTACTCGACGCGGGCGATTCCTGCCCAGATCACGATCACTCAGGTGTTGCCCGAGCGAAGCATCGCAAGACTGTCTGAAAACGCCGAGGTCATTAACCTGCAGCCGGGGGATTTAGCCCTCGCCCGTTGATATTTGATCGGGGAACTGGATACGCCAACCTTCAAATCCGCCATCCAACGAGTACGCGTCCTCGAAGCCTTGTTCAGCCAAGTAAGCCGCAGCGGATTGGCTCGAATTACCGTGATAACAGCACACCACCACCGGTTTGGTTTTATCCAGCCCGCCGATAACCTCGGCAGAGTTTTGCTGAGTGAGTGCTTGTGCCCCAGGAATGTGGCCAGTCTGAAAGCTCTGTGGGTCTCGAATATCGAGTAGTTGAACGTCCATTCCGGGTAGCTGCTGGATTGATAGGTGTTTAAACATTCATTAGGTCTCGTGGATTGGTCGGTTGATGGTGCCATTGGTGTGTATCCAAATTCAGCGCGCTGAGCGATTGATTCCATACGGCACCTGAATCTAGGGCGAACACATCCGGGGCCGGCTCACGATGCTCTAGGGCAGCCCAATGACCAAATAAGATGGGCATTGTTCGATCACCGGACTCGAACCAGGGACGTAACCCGTCGGGCGCGTCACTCGGACCTTTTTTGAACGACATCTTGAGTCGATACTCGGGGTCTACCATTCGCATTCGGGTTGTGGCGTTAACAATAAAGCGCCAACGATCTTGCCCTTCCAGTGCATCATCCCAACGATCTGGATCGTTGCCGTACATGTCAGAGAAAAACGCTTCGGGATTGCTTTGCCACGCCTGTGTGGCTTGGCCTGCCAGCTCAGTCGCCTGCTGTTGGGTCCATCCGGGGTAGAGCCCGGCGTGACTCATCCAATGATCGTCGTTGATCACCAAGGGTTGTGCCAGCAGCCAGTCAAGCATTTGAGAGCGCCTGGGGTGAGCCAAGATCCCATACAAGGTATCGGAGGGCTTCATTCGCCCAAATCCAAGCAGCACGGCGATCAGGTGCAAGTCATGATTGCCCAGCACGACACGCGCGTTGTGGCGCATTAGCCAATCCAGGCAAGCTGCCGAACCACTGCCTCGGTTAACTAGATCCCCGGCCAGCCATAGCTGGTCTCGGTCATCGCGATAACCGATCCGGTGCAGCAGATCCTTAAAGGTATTGAAGCAGCCTTGCAGATCCCCGATGGCCCACCGAGTCATGTCAGTTCAACGAGCCGGGCATGGCCAGCGTGAAGGGTTTGATCTGCGCAAAAAATCGATGGCCATCGTCAGCTTCCATCTCGTATTGGCCGCGCATGCTTCCTACCGGAGTTTTGATGACAGCACCGGAGGTGTATCGGAAGCAATCGCCGGGGACAATCACCGGATGCTCACCTACGACACCGGGCCCACGGACTTCTTCGGTCTTGCCATCGCCATCGGTAATTAACCAATGGCGATTGATCAGTCGCGCAGTAAAGCTGCCTTGGTTTTCAATCTCAACTGAATAGGCAAACGCGTAGTCGCCATTGCGCGAGCCTTGGTAGCTGGGTGTGACCCTGACTTCAATCAGATAGCGGTGATCCATCGGTACTCTCCAAGGCGTTGGCAATGTCGGCAAAGGCTTGGGGTGATAGGTTCTCGGCGCGTTGCTTTGGATCTACGCCCAACTCAATCAACCCAGCCTCATCGATAAGGGCGGACAAGCTATTGCGCAAGGTTTTGCGGCGCTGGCCAAAGGCCGCCTG
>CBFHLC010000087.1:0-3092 GCA_965656605.1 Litorivicinus sp.
CGTGGTTGCTCGAGCAGCCAGCCCCGTGGCCAGGTCTGCAGTTCGCCTTTACCGAGCATCAAAGTGCAGGGCGGGGTCGGCGCGGTCGCACTTGGGTTAGCCCCTGGGGCAACAATCTCTACTTCTCTGTCGCTGTGCGTTACTCCGATGGCGTGCCTTCGAATTTGAGTCTGCAAGCTGGAATCGCTCTGGCCCAGCTATTAAAGAAGAGTGGGGTGGCCGGAATTGGCCTGAAGTGGCCAAACGATTTATGGGTCGCCCAACACAAATGCGGTGGGATATTGGTCGAGGTGCAGGGTGATACCGGCGGTGATTGCCGTGCCGTTATTGGGGTCGGCTTGAATCTAAAAACACCGGCGGTGGATGGCGCGCAGATTGACCAGCCATATGCGGATTTGCGCAATTTGGGTCTGGATCCCGAATTGGACCGTTCAGTCTTGGCGGCTCGTGCTGCTCGCGCCGTGGCAAAAGCCGCGGTGAGTCCGATCAGCGATATTGCTGCAAGCTTCGCTAAATGGGACTGCTTAAAAGGCTGTGCGGTTAGCGCGACTGCGCCGAATCAGACCTGGTACGGTGTCGCCGATGGATTGGCTGCCGACGGCGGACTTATTATGAACACCGAGCAGGGCGTGCATGTCGTGCATTCAGGAGAAGTCAGTGTCCGTCCCAACGCTTGATTGCGATCTAGGTAATACCCGGGTGAAGTGGCGCTTCGGTAGCTCTCAGGGCGAAGGGTCCTTCGAGGATCGTGACTGCTTTCAATTGTTAGGTGTGGCCCGAGTGCGTCTTGCTTCAGTGTTAAGTCGCGAGTTGACCGAGACCTGGATTCGTCGCTGCGAGTTGGCCTGGCCCGGTGTGATTGTCGACCTGCCGCAGGTCGAGCCGCTGTCGTGCGGTCTTGTGCCAGCCTATAAGAACCCGGAATCAATGGGCATCGATCGGTGGCTGGCGTTGGCCGCCGTGTGGGAGCCTGGGCTGGCGGTGTGTGCTGTCAGCGCGGGAACCGCTTTGACGATCGACTTTGCTGACGCAGATGGGCAACACCTAGGTGGCTACATTGCGCCAGGGATTGATCTGGGTCGTCGGGCGCTGCGTGAGCACACGGCTCGGGTTCGTTCGCAACACTCGCGACTGTTTGATGCACAGTTGTCGCCGGGTAAAGACACCAAGACCTGTGTCGAGCATGCCTTGCGACTGGCGCACGTTGGCCTGATCAAAGAGGCGGTCAATCGAGTCGAGTCGCGCTCCCAGCCCTTCGCCGTCATTCACCTCAGTGGGGGAAATGCGCGCTGGTTGGCGCCTCTCCTAGAGCGAGAAGTAAAGATTCATAAAAATTTAGTGTTAGATGGTCTCGCAAAAGTGTTGCCCTAGTAAGATTGTTTGCGTATTATCCGCGCCCACGCCGATATAGCTCAGTAGGTAGAGCAGCGCACTTGTAATGCGAAGGTCGCGAGTTCGATTCTTGCTATCGGCACCATTTTCGCTCCATTGTGAAAATACCTTGACACCCTAGGGTGGCAAGAACACAATGCGCGCGCTTCTGGGGAGGTACCCAAGCGGTCAACGGGAGCAGACTGTAAATCTGCCGGCTCAGCCTTCGTAGGTTCGAATCCTGCCCTCCCCACCAATTATTCCTACAGGGTGATCGCGACGCGTTCGCCCTGTTGGCGTAAGCTGATTTTTAAATTGATTAGGAGATTGGCGCGATGGCCAAGGAAACCTTTGAACGTTCCAAGCCCCACGTAAACGTGGGCACCATTGGTCACGTTGACCACGGTAAAACCACTTTGACAGCCGCGTTGACTCGCGTATGTGCAGAAGTATTCGGCGGTACAGCTCAGGCGTTCGATCAGATCGATAACGCACCTGAAGAGCGTGAGCGTGGTATCACCATCGCAACATCGCACGTTGAATACGAGTCACCTACTCGTCACTACGCGCACGTTGACTGCCCCGGCCACGCCGACTACGTCAAGAACATGATCACCGGTGCTGCCCAGATGGACGGCGCGATCTTGGTCTGTTCAGCTGCTGACGGCCCGATGCCTCAGACGCGTGAGCACATCCTGCTGTCACGTCAGGTTGGTGTTCCTTACATCGTCGTGTTCCTGAACAAAGCGGACATGGTCGATGACGAAGAGCTGCTAGAGCTGGTCGAGATGGAAGTTCGTGAACTGCTAGACCAGTACGAGTTCCCTGGCGACGACACACCTATCGTTGTGGGTTCTGCACTGAAAGCATTGGAAGGTGACACTTCAGACATCGGCATGCCCGCTGTACAGAAGTTGGTTGAGACTCTGGATGCATACATCCCTGAGCCTGAGCGTGCTGTTGACCAGCCCTTCTTGCTGCCTATCGAGGACGTGTTCTCAATCTCAGGTCGCGGTACGGTTGTTACCGGTCGTGTTGAGCGTGGCATCGTAAACGTAGGCGACGAAATCGAGATCGTCGGTATTGCGGACACCACCAAGACCACCTGTACTGGTGTTGAGATGTTCCGTAAGTTGCTAGACGAAGGCCGTGCAGGCGAGAACGTTGGTGTTCTTCTGCGTGGTACTAAGCGTGATGAAGTTCAGCGTGGTCAGGTGCTGGCTAAGCCCGGTTCAATCAACCCGCACACTGAGTTCACAGCAGAAGTCTACGTTCTGTCAAAAGATGAAGGCGGTCGTCACACTCCGTTCTTCAAGGGCTACCGTCCCCAGTTCTACTTCCGTACCACGGACGTAACGGGTGCGTGTGAATTGCCTGACGGTGTAGAGATGGTTATGCCGGGTGACAACATCCAGATGACAGTCACTTTGATCGCGCCTATCGCGATGGAAGAAGGTCTGCGTTTCGCGATTCGCGAAGGTGGCCGTACTGTTGGTGCTGGCGTTGTAGCCAAGATCATCAAGTAAAACAGCCTTGTGCTGTTAGGTGCGAAGCCTTCGGGTTTCGCACCAACTAAGAGCCCCGCCTAGTGCGGGGTTTTTTGTGCCTAAAATTCCACGTCCCTGATCAACTCTTATTTCCCTTTCCCTTTCCCTTTCCCTTTCCCTTTCCCTTTCCCTTTAAAAGCTTTTGTCTTTTTCAAAGGCGGGCAATTGGTAGTT
>CBFHLC010000088.1:0-3072 GCA_965656605.1 Litorivicinus sp.
TGTCGAATTCCTTCAATCGCTCTGGGGATCTGGTCGCCCGATACGGTGGCGAAGAATTTATCGTCTTGCTGTCTAACTGCAATGCTAAACAGGCCATTGAGCAGGTCGAGCGCATGCAGCGCCAGATGGAGAATGCAGGACTGCGTCACCCTGCCTCGGACATCGCAGAGCATGTCACCTTGAGCATGGGTATCGCCAGTTGCGTACCCATTTTGGACGACGATCCCTGGAGTCTAGTCGAGGAAGCCGATCAAGGACTGTATCAAGCAAAAATAGACGGGCGTAATCAATACCGAGTCGCCGCCGCATAAGGGTATACTGGCGATATGCGTATTTTATGTTTGTTATTAGCTCTGGCTGTGACCGCCTGTGGCAATACCGGCCCACTGTATCTTCCTGAGCCTGCACAGGAGGAAATCGATGGATCACTTTAATTACTCACAGGGCCAACTGATGGCTGAGGATGTCTCGTTAGCCGAATTGGCAGAGGCGCACGGCACCCCATTATATGTGTATTCCAAGGCCACCTTTGTCCGTCACCTAAAAGCCTACTCTGACTCGCTGGCGGACTACCCTCACCTGATCTGCTATGGCATGAAAGCCAATTCCAACATCGCGGTCTTGCAGTGCCTAGCTCAGGCCGGTGCCGGTTTTGACATCGTCAGCCAAGGTGAGCTTGAACGCGTGCTGGTGGCAGGCGGGGATCCCAAAAAAGTGGTGTTCAGCGGTGTCGGCAAACAGCCCACTGAAATGCGCCGCGCCCTGGAAGTCGGCATTCACTGCTTTAACGTGGAATCCGAGGCCGAGTTAGAAATCTTATCCGAGGTAGCTGCCAGCATGGGCGTGAAGGCCCCGGTATCGATCCGAATTAATCCCGACGTCGATGCTCAAACGCACCCCTATATCTCGACCGGGTTGAAAGACAATAAATTCGGCATCCCCCACGAGCGCGCCATTGCGGTCTATCGCCGAGCTGCCAGCCTGCCGGGTCTGAATGTAACCGGCATCGACTGCCACATTGGTTCGCAGCTGACCGACATGACTCCGCTGATGGAAGCCCTCGAAAAACTGCTGGGGCTGATTGATGCCATCCGTGATGAAGGGATCGAGCTGGAACACATTGATCTGGGTGGCGGTCTAGGCGTGCCGTATCAGGATGAAGAGCCTCCACATCCCAGCGAGTACCTGATCAAGGTGAAAGAGCGGCTGGCCGGCAGTGGCCTGACCCTGATCCTAGAGCCGGGCCGCTCAATCGCTGCCAACGCAGGTGTGATGTTGACCCGCGTGAATCTGCTGAAAGAAAACCACGGCAAGCATTTTGCGGTGGTCGACGGCGCCATGAACGATTTGATTCGGCCTAGCTTGTACAGCGCATGGCAACGGATTATCCCGGTTATGCAGGCGCCAAGCCCGGGCGCGCAATCCGCCAGCTTTGATGTGGTCGGACCGGTCTGTGAGAGCGGTGATTTTTTAGGCAAGAATCGTGATTTACAGCTGGCGCCGGGGGATTTGCTGGCCGTACGCAGTGCGGGTGCTTACAGCTTTGTGATGAGTTCGAACTACAACACCCGTAACCGCGCGGCTGAAATTTTGGTCGATGGTGATCAGGCACACGTAGTTCGCAAGCGTGAAACCTACGCAGACCAGCTGGCGCTGGAAAGCCTAGCCGGGGCGGAATAATGCGTCTGGAATTCACCAAAATGCACGGCTTAGGAAACGATTTTGTGATGGTCGATGCGATCTCGCAAAACGTCATGTTGCGCCCCGAACAGGTCCGTCGCCTGGCCGATCGGCACACGGGTATTGGCTTTGATCAATTGCTGATCGTCGAGCCCCCCAGCCGGCCAGATGCCGAATTCAGCTACCGCATCTTTAACTCCGATGGCGGCGAGGTCGAACACTGCGGCAATGGCGCTCGGTGTTTTGCGCTGTTTGTGCACCAAAAACAACTCACGCGCGCCAATCCGATCAAGGTCGCCACGTGCAACAACCTGCTCGAGATCAAAATCCTACCGGACCAAACCGTACGGGTAGATATGGGGCAACCCAAGGTATCGGCCGAAGAGCTGCCCGCGGTGGGGCTCAGCGGCGATGCACCCTTGCACGACCTAAACATTGAGTCCCTCAAAGGCTCGCTGGTGAATGTCGGCAACCCTCACGTGGTGATTCGCGTGGATTCGGTCGATCAAACCGATGTTGAGCGCTTAGGTCCAGCCGTTCAGAACTCGGGCTACTTCCCCCAAGGTGTCAATGTGGGGTTCTTGCAAATCGTCTCGCGTGATGAAGTGAGACTGCGCGTTTACGAGCGTGGCGTTGGCGAAACACAGGCGTGCGGCACCGGGGCTTGCGCCGCCATGGTAGCCGCGGTTCGCAATGATTGGTGCGATCATCAGGCCACAGTGCGCCTGACTCGTGGCGCACTCACCCTGGAATATCAGCCCGGCCAGCCGATTTACATGACCGGCCCCGGAGAATTTGTTTTTGAAGGATCTGCACGGCTATGAACGATCAAGATGTAATCGACTACCTCAAGGCCCAGCCAGATTTCTTCAGCCGCAATCCTGGGTTGATCGACCAGCTTCAGGTGCCCAGCACCACAGGTGTTATCAGCCTTAGCCACCATGCCATGGCGCAACTACGCAGCCAGCTGCAGGCCGCCAAAGACGACAACGCTCGCATGATCGAGAGTGCACGCTCGAATGCATGGATTTTCGAACGGACCCGCTCCTTGGTGCTCTCGCTGTTGCAGTGCGAAGATTTGGACGCCGTGTCAGCTTGCCTGGAAGAGCACCTACAACGGGCCTTCGAGCTAGAAACCGTCTGTTTGGTGTTGGCTGATGACATCAGCGAGGCCGAAGATCGCGGCATCATCCGGCGCGTGCCGCATAGCGAATTCAGCAGTGACGATGTCAAACAGCTGATCGAATCGCCCGATGGCCGAGTCGGCCGCTTCAGCGATAGCCTTACGGCGCGCCTGTTTGGATCTGAGCGTGAAGTGGGCAGCGCAGCAGCCGTCGCAATCGGCAAACCCACCGTGGGCGCATTGGCCCTAGGCAGCTCAAATCAACACCA
>CBFHLC010000089.1:0-3014 GCA_965656605.1 Litorivicinus sp.
TGGGTGACGTCGCTGGTGATTAAATACTCAGCATCGCCCGTCAGGAACAAGTCAACCTCGGACGTAGCGGTATCCGACAACTGATCAGCCTGAATAACAATATCCAGCTTTTCGACGTCATCATCGTCGCTGTCATCACCATTAACGGTCATCGTGCCAGAACCGGTTTGGATGGTCAGTGCGGGATCAGAACTGCTGGTGCCTGAGATTGCAGAGGTATCAACAACAATCTGCCCGGTTGAGTTCAGCGCATCCAAATCCGACGTCAAGTCATCGACATCGAAGGCGGAGCTGCCTGTTAGCGTCAACTCTTGCTCTGTCAGCGCCTTCGCTTGAACAGAGACTTCACCGGCGTTCGAGCTAACCGACGTGGCGGCCGATCCTGCCACCACAATAACGTCATCGCTGTCCCCGGTGGCCGCTCCAGCCCCGTCCTTGGTGATGACATCCAGCGCTCCGGCTAATGAAGCAGCCCCTTGATCATCAGCGGCCCGAACCGTGCCGCCGCTGGCGACGTTGGCCACCAAAAACGAAGTGGTGTTCGAACCCGTTACATTGATTGACTTACCCGACACCATATGGGTCGCATCCACGAAGGTGGTATCGCTACGCAGTAGGCCCGCGTCGACCGTCGCACCCTGCGAGCCGACCACGATGTCCACATCGTCGATTGCATTTTCTGGAACAGCCGTTCGGTTGACGTTCAAGACCCCGGTAAAGCTTGATGCATCCAAGTCCGCAACCAGCTCGTTGACCGTCACGCGACCTGCGCCTTCTACCGTCACCTCTACAGCATCAGTCGCGACTTCAGCTGCGTCATCGTCATTCAGATCGTCTAAGACGCTTCCGGCGTCTAAGGTGATCACATCGCCGACATCAACCGCATCAACCGTGATCAAGCCCGTACCGGCAGTGACCACAATGTCATCGACACTGTCGTCATCCTTTGTACGAACCGTTAAGTCACCCGAAATTGAGTTGGCGTCAACATCGGTACTGGTGCCGGTCAGTTCGAAGTCACCCACACCTTCAAGATACACGGTGTTGTCCGCTGGCAAATCGAAAATATCGATGACTAGCTCTTTGTCTAACTCGTTGTTTTCAACAACGTATTCAGCCGAGCCTTGCAGCTTCAGCGTGGCGTTGGTCACATCCGCTAGACGCGAACCATCAACCCGAATGTCGATGGTATCGATATCGCCATCCACACTGTCTGTACCGCTGATGACGGTGCTAGTTGAGCCGGTCACAATCTCGCGCGCCGCCACACTGCCAGGGCCGTCACCTGATCCGGTAAGCGCCGCAACGTCTACCGTTAAGGTTGACCCAGCACCCCCAGTGAAGTTTTGAGCGTTCAGGTCACCTTTCAAATCGTCAATGGTGACATTGCCGGTACCGTCTAACACGAATTCCGCGTCAGCTAATGCACCGCTCACCTTGCTATCCAGGTCTGCTAATAGACCCGCCTGCACGTTGATGTTGGTGCCCGTTGAGCCAGTCAAAGTCGTTTGACCGCTACCCGTTGTGATCCCGATATCCCCCGCTCCAGCGCTGGTGTCGATATCCAGATCGCCGGTCAGAGCATCGCTTAGGGTTTGGTCGCCATTACCACCCGCGTTCAAATCAGTGGCCAGGTTATCGACGTCTACATCCGCGTTACCTAACAGCGTCAATGATTCGGTTTGCAGTGCAGTCGCATCGACCGTCAAATCAGTTTGGTCGTTTGATGATGTGCTGTCTGCATCGATCGTGGTCTGTCCAGAGCCGATTACGAACTCTACACCGCCGTTGTTGTCTAGCTGACCCGTCGTAACATCTAAACTGCCACTGAGCGTGTCAAAGTCCGTATCGACATCCGACGCATACAAGTCTGTCGTGATACCTGTGACGTTCACGTCTGACACGCCACCTACCAATAGGTCTTCATCACGGCTCATATTGTCTGACTCGATGGTCACAGCATCGTCTGCGCCAGCTGTATCAACCAATACCGTGGTGTCACCCGTGGTAATCGTGATGGTGTCATCGCCTGTATTATCGGCGGTATTCACGTTCAAATCGCCGCCAGACATATCGGAGGCTTCAACATCCGCGACCAAATCATTAACGGTAATTTCAGCCGCACCGTTCAGATCCAACGTGCCGTTGTCGACTAGCTTATCTGCCTCGACAAATACCGTTCCACCCGCCGACTCTTGGGTGTTAATTGTTGTGTCTGCAGATCCGGTTAACACATTAACGTTGGTCGCCCCTGCGTCTGTGTCTACCACCAAGGTGCCAGACAGCGCAGCCCCACCCGCGTCACCGTCAGCATCGATCACGACATTAGACGCGACCTTTTCAACCGTCACATCAGACACACCATCTACCGTCAACGTGTCCCCTGTGGACATAGGATCGACGTCAACACGAATCGTGTCATCGACGCCCACCCCGGTAATGGTGGTGTTAGCGCTACCCGTCAGCACGACAATCTCATTGTCGCCCGCATCAGCAGTCGTCACATCGACCACACCAGAGCTGCCGGTTGCATCTAGGTCTGCTTGCAAAGCGGTGACCGTCGCAGAGGATGATCCGTTCAGATCCAGGTCACCCGTCTCGCTAGTCAAACTTGCTGAGCTGTCCTCTGCAGCACCCGTTGCATTATCAGCGTCCAACAATTCCGTCGCATCAACATCAACGGTTCCGTTGTAGCTGTTGATGGTTGTTGTATTCGACCCCGTCAACACATCAACGTCAGCACCGTTCTTGGTGTTGACCGTCAAGGTGCCTGACAACGGATTTCCATCGCCATCGAACGACTCATCCGTATCACGGTCATCTAAATCGTCAGAGGCGTCGACCACAATATCGCCGACCCGATTTACCGTGACATTACCGACACCATCTAGACGTAAATCACCTTGATCCAATTCATATGCATCAACCGTCGCTTCAGACCCCGTGGCCGTAGTCACGCTGGTATCGTCATCACCCGTATCAATATCAATATTTCCGACGTTATCTGCCAGATT
>CBFHLC010000090.1:0-2799 GCA_965656605.1 Litorivicinus sp.
CGTTTGGCGGTGGGCTTGGGTTTTACATTTGACGGGGCCAAGCTGGCGCTGCAACGGGCCGGTCAGGCCAACCCTGCGGTTCAGCCCCAGCTGAATGCCATCTTGAATGATTTGCAGCAGGCCGGTGAGCAGGCTCAGGCCTCGGTATCCCAGGTTATCGATAATCAATACCGTGGCACCGGGCAGGACTTTTTCGCCGAGATGACGGCGGTTATCAGTGCCACTACGGCGGGATTCGACGCGGGCAACATCATTTTGGCGGCCAGTTTGCAAGATCGTGTCGATGCTCTGCAGACGGGTATGTGGATCAAGGGGGGCGTTTCAATATTGGCTTCGCTGATGGCCTTTGTTGCCGCCTTTGTCGTATTGCGTAGCGTGTCTACTCGTCTGGTGAGTGTCGAGGGCTACTTCACCGGCATTCAAGGTGGTGATCTGAATCAAAATATTGAAGTGCGCGGAGGCGATGATATTGGTCGCCTAATGCAGGGCCTGCGTACGATGCAGACACAACTGCGTGAACAGGTTGAATCAGACCGCCAATTATTGGCGGCGAATACCCGGATCAAACAGGGCTTAGACTTTGTCGGCCGTGCGGTGCTGATCGTCGATCCGCAGGGTCAGGTGATTTACGCCAATGACTCTGCCACTGCGTTGCTCTCGGCTAAATCAGCGGACTTGCACGAGCACCTAGGCGATTTCAATGTTGCCGAATTGTTAGATATGAATTATCGCGACTTCTTTGCCCCTAACGAGGCCGATCAGGCGGACATCTCGATCCGTGCCCGTCACGAATTGCGGCGCCATAATAGCGTCTTTGAGGTCACGACCATTCCAGTTGAATCCCAAGGCGAGCGTCTGGGAACGGTCGTTGAGTGGGAGGATCTAACCGACATTCGCGCAGCAGAAACCGAGATCTCAAATTTGGTAACTCAGGCCAACCAAGGGGATCTGAGTGTGCGGCTGGATACCGAAGGTAGGAGCGGGTTCTTTTTGGGTCTGGCCGAAGGGCTAAACGGCATGACGCAGATCATTGCGGATGTAGTTCAGGATACCAATCGAGTGGTCGGCGCGATTGCCAAGGGGGATTTAACCCAGCGGATCGAGACAGACTACGAGGGCACCTTTGCCCAGCTGGCCGAGAGCGTGAATGCCTCGTGTGAGCAGATGACTGCAGTGGTTCATCAGATCACTCAGTCAGCCGAGCAGATTAGGGCTGGGGCAGAGGAAATCGCCCAGGGCAACTCCGATCTGTCGCACCGCACTGAGGAGCAGGCATCAAGCCTAGAAGAGACCGCCTCGAGCATGGAAGAAATGACTAGTTTGGTGCGCCAAACAGCCGAGAACTCTAGGTCAGCGAACACCATGGCCGGCTCAGTCAAAGGTCGGGCCGAGGCCGGCGGCGAAGTGGTTCGACAGTCGGTCGAGGCGATGCAGGCGATTACCGAATCCAGTCATCAAATCTCGGACATCATTACCGTGATCGACGAAATCGCATTCCAAACCAATTTGCTGGCGTTAAACGCCGCAGTTGAGGCCGCTCGAGCTGGTGAACAGGGCCGAGGATTTGCCGTGGTGGCTGGCGAGGTTCGATCATTGGCCCAGCGCAGTGCCGAGGCAGCCAAGGAAATCAAAGAGCTGATTCGCTCGTCGGTTGATCGAGTGGCCGATGGCTCTGAGTTGGTAACAGCCAGTGGTGAAACCCTCACCAGCTTGGTGGAATCGATCACGAAAGTGGCCGAGCAGGTGGATGAAATCTCACAGGCGGCTCAAGAGCAGTCCAGCGGCATTGATCAGGTCAATATTGCGATCTCGCAGATGGATGAGATGACCCAGCAGAACGCCGCATTGGTCGAGCAGGCCAGTGCCGCTAGCGAGAACATGGCCGAGCAGTCGCGCCATATGGTCCAGGCCGTGGGTTTCTTTAACGTTGCGATTAAATCGCCCATTGCCAAGCCGATACCATCGCAGCGAGTTGATCTGGTTCATGGTTAGGCAAGGTTATACGTCATATTTCTAGATGGAAAAATGGCTGCAGGCCACGCTAGTACCTTTGACGGTGTGACTGCGCACACGCATACGTTTAACTACGTATGCGCTTGGGTAGGCAACAGAAAACCGGGGTAACTAGGATGTTCCCTGAACTGAGTAAGGATTATTGCATGAACATTGTAGCGATAGACGATAACGCGACCGATTTGATGGCTCTTGAAAGGTCTCTGGCGACCGAGGGGCTGAAATTGTCAAGTTATCTCGATCCACTCGACTTTTTGATGGATAACCAGGTCCAGGAGGCGGATTGCTACGTACTCGACCTAGATTTGCCACACATCAATGGTGTTGACCTGGCGGCCAAAATTGCAGAACAGCACCCGGATACTCCGATTGTATTCGTTAGCGGAGTGGCTAAAACGTTTGGCTGGGGCAGATCTTTTCGATCCGGCGCAGCGGCTGTCTTTGAGAAGCCCTTCTGCTCTGAGCATTTAAAAGGGCAGGTCGAAGCCCTGATCAATTACGCGCAAAAATTAAAGTCGCTTCGCGCAGACTTAGACCAGACTAAGCAGATTGCGCTGAAGGATTCACTGACTGGGGTGTGGAACCGTTATGCGCTAGAGAACTTTAGCTCCTCTGTGATGGATAGCAGCTCCTATGTGATGTACAGCGGCGCGACTGCTGTTGCACCCTTGTCGGTTCTTTTCATGGATTTGGATGGTTTAAAAGAAATAAATGGTCGATTGGGTCATTACGTGGGGGACCGATTGCTGCAGGCGTTCGCAGAGCTCGTAGGACGCCAGTTGCACC
>CBFHLC010000091.1:0-2481 GCA_965656605.1 Litorivicinus sp.
GACGTAGTAACCGAATCAAAACCGTCAGTCTCGTCTAATCCAATCGTGACCTGCGGGCTCGATTCTCCTTCGATCGCAGACGCTGAAGGACCATCATCCTGCACAACGACAGTAAACTCACCGGTCACAGGCCCCTCGCCGTCACCAACACCTACAATGAAGGTCTCAGCGAAAGTAACGTCTGTCGCACCGGGCGTCGGGGGCGTAGCGTTTAACCCGTCAGGATCCAAGTTCTTTACCGGCTCGGTCAGCGTGTAGGTGAAATCAAAACTTCCTGATGTGGGTGAAGTTGGATCAAAGCCGGTGATTTCGACCTGGCCGAAACCAACGTCAATAACCTCGTCGACCAGATCAGCCAGCTCAGCAAAGTCTTCACCCCGAACAAAGGTTCTTTCACCGATCGTTATCGTCTCAATATCTTGAAGCCCGTTCACATCGCTAATAACAAACGAACCCGGAGTCTGATTAGAAAATTCTGGATTTCCCTCTTGTGTTCCAGATCCTAAACCCGCCTCAAAAACAGTCGCCGACCCAAGCGTCAACCCCGACAGCGTCGGCCCAACGTTCACATCACCAGAGTTAGTGTTGGCGAAGTTCGCCCCACTCGTCCCCGCAGTAGAAAACTCGGTCCCCGGCGCTCCGCTCACACCGTTCAACTGGGTGAAGGATCCACCGGTTGAACCGGCGCCACCTGCTTGTGCTCCAGCAGCAGGACCTGCCGCAGTCGCCTCGGCAATAGCGGTCGGATCCGCACCGGCGGCGATCAAGGCCTGGATTAATTCAGCGTCTAACAAGTCGGCTTCGGTGGCGTTATTGGTATCGGCCGCAATGTCTAACAACAGCTGGTCAGCCGCGTCGCCCTCTTGCAGCAGGAACTGGCTATTACGCCCGATGTCAAAACGTGCGCCATTGGGAACTTGGACGGTAAGTGACGAGGTATCGTCGGTGACAACCTGCCAGCCGACCTTGATTTGGTCACCGGGTGACAGCTGAGTTTTTTCACCCTCGGGGCTGATGGCAAACGGCTGCCCCACGAGTTGCTCTACGATTCCGATGTCTTCAAATACTGCAGCCACGATACGACCCCAACTAGGTTTAATTTTCGTACCGTTAAAATAGAAAAAATCGAGCTCGATCACCCTTGTCCACTGGGGTCACGACACTCGGTTTTAGTGCGACTTAGGTCACATTTCTGTGACCTGGGTCACGGGGTACTACATAGCGAAGCGGCTAGAGCTGTTGGGGCGAGGCAGCTGCCCTTTGATCAGCAACGCCAATTCTAAGCGATCACGTGTACCGGTTTTCTGAAATGCGCTCGTCAAGTGGGCCTTAACTGTCCGCTCGGTGACGTTCAACCGCGCTGCAATCACCTTGTTACTAGCACCCTCTGCAACGATCTCTGCAATCTCACGCTCACGTGGCGTCAGGGCATCCAGACGCGGATCATCTGAGGCTTCGCGCTCGTTACCGTCGATCAGATCCTCGACCAGGCGCTGCATCAGGCGACGTGATACCCACACGTCTCCACGGCTGATGGCTTGGACAGCGGCTTGCAGCAAACGCGGCTCGATGCCGGTATTAGCGTAGCCACGGACGCCAGCCTTTAGCAAAACCAGGCCGTCTTCGTCGTTGGGGTTGTCGTCGATCACGAATACGTGGAGAGGATCACGGGTGAGGATGAACGATACCGCGACGTCGATGTTCACGTTGCGGGTGTCCATGTGCAGGATCACCAGATCAGGGGTGCTAGCAGCAAGGTAAGCGTCCAGCGCCTCGACAGTCGCTGTCCGAAATACATCCGTTACCGGCTGCAAAGATTGAGTCCATTTGTTCGCTAATCGATCATCAAAACTACATGACACTACTTTCATAATTCTTATCCACTTCCCCTGACCCGAAAGCAGTTACTGCACCATCCGGGCTTATTTTTAGACCCCGTTATTGGGGCGAGATCTGCGGCCGCGCTTCATGCGCAAACAGATTCTTTATCCATCGGATTGCCGACCTAACCGCTGCCGGCCTAACACTTCTGTGCTAGGTCCGATGTCTTAGAACTGTACCATCGTTTTAGGTAGGGGGAAGGTTTTTTATAAGTAATTTTACGTAGTGGAAATCCGGCATGTACTCTTGGCCAGGTATCACGAGCCCAACCCATTGATTTTTATCAATTTAGCAAACACTCCAGAGCGCCTGGAAGGTACTAGTACCGACCCGTCACCGCTCAGAAAAGGCTTCGTACTGCACCCTAGATAGGGGGGTCAACACGTAAGAAAGTAAAGTCCGGTGTCCGGTAATAATATCCGCCGTTCCACGCATACCGACCTTAACAGGCAAGGGGTTATCGGGGTTACCCACAAACTGGGCGTCCAGCTCAACACGGGTTGGGTAGTAGGGCTCTTTGTCACGCTCCTCGACGGTATTCGCACCGACTCGAACAACCCGTCCAGTGAGCACGCCGTAGCGGGTGAAATCATAGGTAGA
>CBFHLC010000092.1:0-2448 GCA_965656605.1 Litorivicinus sp.
AGGGTCCGAGTGTCAACCGACGCTATAGCGCGAGGCGAGTACTACGACTCGGCGGCAGACGACCGGGAAAATTATGGGGCTCCTAGTAGTGCGACCGCTGCGGCCGGAGTGCCTACACCGGTCGAGGGGGGGAATGATGGCGATGACGAAGACTACGAGCTTCCTGACTTGGGGCATCCTACGTCTGATGCAGAGGATGAAGAACCTGATGCGTTACCAGCAGCGTCGCATCACACCACCATAACAAGGCAGGACAGGGAAGTTCGAGCGTCCACGCGTGCGGCACGGTTACCGGAGGTGTCCAAGTTTGATGCTTTAGCGTTCGAAGCACAACGGGAGGCACTCGATAAAGTCTATGGAGAGCAGCTAGGCGGTGTCCCAGTACATTCCGCGACCATTCCGATGCTCAATGGCAAGCCGGTGAAGATTCCGCAGTCGTATGAGGAGGCCATGGCGTTGCCGGAGAGTGAGTTCTGGCATGAGGCTGTGGTTGAGCATAAAAGAGGGCTGCAGAAGTTGAGGGCTATTAAGCTCCAGGTGGTACCTAAGGCTACTAAGACCATTCCGTCCAAGCACGTTTTCGACGCGAAGACGGACCCCAAAGGCGAGATTGTGCGCTGGAAAGATCGCGTGGTGATCCAGGGGTTCCGCCAGGGAGACGTGGGCGGAGTGTTTGCTCCGGCGATACGAGCAGAGCAGGTGCGATTCATGATTGGGACAGCTGCGCGGTACTACGGCAAACGTTTCAAGGCCATGGTTGGTAAGGAGCCGACAGCTCAACAGATCAAGTTGTCACAGTATCTTCTTACTGCAGATGTAAAGGATGCATATCCTTCATCCCCGTTGCCTGAGGACGAGCAGATCTACTTTACCGTCCCGGCTGGTTGGGATACCAAGGGGATCGAAGTGCCGCCTGGATACAAGTTGGTATGCAGGGCGATCAACGCCATACCTGGTATGCGCCAGGGTGGGCGTGTCTGGTATGACCATCAGAGGAAGACGTTGCTTGACATGGGATTCGCACCGTGCCCAGTGGCTACATGCGTGTATGTCAAGGAGACTCCAAATGGTTTGCTGGTGATCGGTCATTTTGTCGACGACCTGATCTTGCTTAATCTCACGGATGACCCCGATGCATTTGGGGAGGTCCGGGATGCGCTGAGCGCGCACCATGAGGTCAAGTTTGTGGAGCGTCTGGAGAAGTTTGTAGGCGCACAGTTTGAGGTCCAGCATGATGGCATCTACATGCATCTGTCCAAGTACATTGGGGATTTTCTGACCAAGTATGACACCGGTGGTGGTCGGGCAGCACCTACCCCGGAGCCATCGGAAGAGCCTGCGGAGCGTGACGAACGACTCCTACAGCGGGCCGATATCAAGATCTACCAGGAGATCACTGGTGGCCTGATGTTCTGTATGACGACTTGCAGGCCAGACATTGCACATGCGACGAACATGCTCGCAAGACGCATGGCTGTTCCTAGGGCATGTGATATGGTGCGTGCACACCGGGTACTACGGTATCTCCGGGCTACGCAGCGAAAAGGATTGATGTTCCGCTTTGACGAGGACGAGCGCTATCCAGGTCTCGTTGCATTTGCGGACTCTGACTGGGCGAATGACTCTATTGAGCGCCGGTCTACTACAGGGTATGTGGTCCTGTACAATGGCACTCCTGTGTCTTGGTACAGTGGACTCCAGAGTGTGATTGCACTTTCTACGTGTGAAGCTGAGTATGTAGCGTTAAGTGAGTGTTGCCGCGAGCTTGTTTATCTACGACAGCTGGCAGATTTCCTCAAGGAGCCGTGTGCATCATCGCCGACGGTCATCTACGAGGACAACCAGGGAACTATCGACCTGGTGGGCAACCCAGTTCATCATAAACGATCTAAGCACATTGATGTCAAGTACCACTACATTCGAGTTCAGCAACTTGAAGGCAAGGTGGTCGTTAAGAAGGTTCATACCGACTATAACATTGCGGACATGTTTACTAAGTCAACAAGTCCCCAGACATTTCATCGTCACGTAAGCGTCATCATGCACGACGTACCGCGTGCAGATGTCGAGGGGGGGTCTTGGGTTTAGAAACCTGAGAGCTTTCGCAGTGGTACTCGTCTGGGTGCGTTGGGTTTAGAAACTCAACACGATGGCTGCTAGAAGCTTCCTCATATATGCTCTTATGGCTTGGAGGAGCGGCTGTGTCCGATTAATAATACGCGCGCGTCGAGAAGCGAGGCCTAGATCTCTCCTCCCCCCGACCTGCCTGTGCAAGGCTGCGCGACGCCGACCTCGAGTGTAACCTGTACGCTAGACTAACTGACGCGGAGGAAAATCTAAGATGACGTCATCAGGCTTGTACAAGGAGTCTGTCCCGCCTACCAGTTGGTCGCGTTCCCGCCCGAGCGGCGTGCAAGGCACCCGGATGCACAACCCTTTTTCAAGTGC
>CBFHLC010000093.1:0-2193 GCA_965656605.1 Litorivicinus sp.
CGTTGTCTGACGGAGAGTCCCTGGCGCTAGTAACCGTGCCACTGAAGCCATGCTCCCTCAGGATAGCTGCCACCTCCTTGGACACGATCTCACTGCCCCCATCTGTGTGGAGCAGGAAGCGCAAACCATTATGTACCATGAGTACAGCTCCGAACAGCGCTTTTGCACCAACCTCCTCCAGGAACCAGCGCAGAGCTTTCGGAAACTCACTCTTGGACTTTAGCGGATAGACTCGCGGCATGCGCGAGTAGTCATCCACAAACACAGCTGCATAGCGATTGTGACGCCTGTAGCCTTCCACCGACTTCGGCAGATCCTTGATACTGATGCCATAGAGATCCACATGAACGATCTCCAACGGCGCTGTCGCCTCAGGGAATCGCCCCGAGAAAGGCTTAGTCACCATAGAAGCCTGCGACAAAGGTCCGAGACCTGAAGACATAGGGGTTACACTACCCATGGTGGCCCCATACGCTTCCAATGTACGACCCAGCAAGTTGGCGTCTCGGGATCCCAGGCGGGCACGCCAGAGCTTCAGCCACCTGTCGTCCTTCACTCCAGGTACATTAGGCCCCGCTGCTCGCCGAGATATCTCCTCCTGCTGGGTTTGCTGTGGGTGCGCCTCAGCACTTAGTGCTGAGGCGCCCCCCCTTCCCCCGCACCTGACGTGCGGGGAGCGCGCGCCTTCTTACCCTTGCGGCGCTTGACTGTCTTCCACTCCCCATCTCCAGGAGAGCTCTTGCCTGGCCCCTGCACTGGGACGGTCGCAGCCGCCACAGCCTTAGGCGGATCAGTGTAGACAGGCTCGATCATAGCGTTGCAGTCCTTGTCAAGGTAGAAACGCCCCTGCCCCGGCAGCTTCACAAAGTTTCCACCCGGGGACATCACCACAGTCGCACCGGCATCAACAAAACGACGGATGCTGAAGATAACCGCCGGGTTCGAATTCTGGGACACCCCAGGGACGTCCCACACATCGGCCTCGATGCTGCCCTTGCGGTACTTGCTACGCATGCACTGGATCTTGAACTTGAGTGTACCCCGAGAGGAGGACTGAGTGGGCTCCTGCACAAACGACGTAACGGTGCGGTTATGGGGCACAACGTTAGTCAGAGGCAGGTTCTCGCCCGCACTCACAGCGGCACCCGAGTCCATCTTCGAGAGGATGGTACGAGGGCGCGCTGGCTGCTTCTTGGACTTCTTCTTGTTCTTCCCATTCCCCTGCACAACGGCCCCGGGGGGAGCCACAGAGGAAGCCTTGGACGTCTCCGGACCCTGCGGTGCGGACTCGATGGCGTTGACACTGGCCGAGGAAGACGCAGCGTTGCACTGCGTGGCCGCCTCACACATCAGCGGCAATGGGCCCCCGTCGTCAAGCTTCGCGTCCACGACCGGGCCGGCATCGGAAACGTCGCCGTCCTGGCTGTCGTCATCCTCCACCTCAAGGACGCTGAACATGTTCACCTTGAATGCCCTCGGGGAGGACGTCGCCGTAGGCGAATCGCTGCGGCGATCCTTGCTGGACTCCTTGCATGCACGCGCGAAATGGCCCTGCTTACCACAGTTGTAGCACACCAAGCCAGCCGCGCGATGCTTAGCCTCACCCTGCTTGGACCCCTTCCCTGACTCACCCCGGGGGTAAGAGTTAGGGTTGGGACTTTTAAAATTTTTAGGGTTAGCCTTGTGGATGGCCCCCACGGTAGCTCCATCCTTGGTCTTCTTGTTGACGTTCCCACACGCCCGGAGTCGAGTGCCGTAGAACGGCTGAAGCTCCTTGTTGAGCTCCTCGATGGTCTTGTCCGTGTACTCGGGCTCCGAGGCACTCACCCGACCATAGCGTGTGGTGATGAAGGCTGTGGGTGGGCACCTCTGCAGATGCTTGCACATCTTGGAAATGAACAGGTCCGGAGTAATGAGCTTCACGTCGCTGAGTGCGCCATTCGCCTTGACGTAGCGCGCATACTGCTCGTCCCACACCTCCTTCACCGTCGGCTCGGACTGGGAGAGCGGCTCGTAGAACGCCTCCACGTCCGACACCATGTCCACCTTGGTGTAGCTGAGTGCCCGAGTGTCAACCGACTGCATGATGCGCACAAACACCTCCGACTCGGTGAGACCCTTTGGCAGCTCGTTCCGCCACATCGCCAAGTCGCGCTCGCCGAGGTACTTCTGAAGTAGGCCGAACGCCGTGTG
>CBFHLC010000094.1:0-2103 GCA_965656605.1 Litorivicinus sp.
TAGGGGTGAACCATGTCCCCCTGAATCGGGCCGGGCCGAACCAGCGCAATTTGAATCACTAAGTCGTAATAACTGCGGGGCCGCAGACGGGGCAGCATCGACATTTGGGCGCGCGATTCAACCTGAAACACACCCATGCTGTCGCCCTCGCACAGCATGTCGTAGGTCGCGGGGTCCTCGGCTGGAATGTCACGCAGCTCAAAGCGCGGGTGAATATCTCCGCCGTAGTCGGGCTGAACCTCGCGCCATGAACGGGCCACGTCCAGCGATCGTCGTATGGCGCTCAACATACCCAGAGCCAGTACATCCAGTTTGAGTAAGCCTAGCGCTTCGATGTCGTCTTTGTCCCACTGCACGATGGTGCGATCGGGCATTGAGGCGTTCTCGATTGGAACCCACTGGGATAGGGGACCGTCAGAGATGACAAACCCGCCGACATGTTGGGACAGGTGTCGAGGCTGACCTTGGATCTCGCGTACCCAATGTAAAAACAGCTGAAAACGCTGGGTGGTGTGGTCGATGCCTTGTTCGGAAAAGTAGTCCTCCAGCCCGTCAGGCTTGGCCCACCACGACAGGCTTTTGCTGAGACGTTTTATCAACCCCTCATCCATACCCAGCGCCCGGCCGACATCACGAATGGCGGATTTGGGGCGATAGGTAATGACGGTGGCTGCGATGGCGGCACGCTCGCGACCATAGCGCGAGTACAAATACTGAATGACCTCTTCGCGACGGTGGTGCTCGAAATCAACATCAATGTCCGGCGGCTCATTACGCTCTTTGCTGATGAATCTCTCGAACAAGACATCGACGCGGGCGGGATCAACCTCGGTGATAAACAAACAAAAGCACACGGCGCTGTTGGCCGCGCTGCCCCGGCCCTGGCATAAAATCCCTTGGCTTCGAGCAAAGGCCACCACATCTTGGACGGTTAAGAAATACGGTTCGTAGGCCAGCTCTTGAATGAGCTTCAGCTCTTTTTCCAGTAACGCTTTGACTCGCGCGGGAACCCCCTCAGGCCAGCGCTCATGTGCGCCTTGCCACGTCAGCGCAGCTAAGTATTGAGTGGCGTCGACGTAGCTAGGTGGAACCAATTCGCTGGGGTAGCGATACTTCAATTGATCCAGTTTGAACTTGCAGCGTTGAGCCAGCTCGCTGGCATTGTCGATCCAGCGTTGCGGATAGCGCTCTTTGATTTCTTGAGGGGCGCGCAGGCAGGCTTCGGCGTTGGGTGTCAGTGCATCACCTAGTTGATCCAAGGGCGCATTCAGGCGAATCGCAGTCATCAAATCTAACAAGGGTTTTTGACTACGTTTTGCCATACGTGCATCGGAGGACGCGATGACCGGCCAGTGGGTTTCAAAGGCGGCCCGGTCGATATCGGCCAGATGCTGGGCACATCGCCCGGTTAGATGATCCACCGCGATCAAATAGCATTCCTTGAAATGCTGTTGAATCTGCTGAATTCCTACGCCTTCTAAAAAGCCATGATCCGGCAGCCAGCCCCAGACCAAGTTCGAGTCCTGGGGCAGCTGATGCAGCGCGATCTGATAGTCGCCTTTTTCGGCTCGCCTGCGAGCGGCTGAAATGGTGGAGCACAACACCGGCCAGCCATCGGCGTTGAGTACCCAGGCAACTAGCGTCCAGCCTTCACTGACCACAAAGCGTGCTCCGTGGATCACGTGGACATCTAAATTCTTGCCCGCGATGTGGGCGCGAACACTGCCGGCAACCGAGGCTTCGTCCGCGATGCAAATCGCCTGATACCCCAGTGAATCAGCGCGGTCGACCAGCTGCTGGGGAGTATCGCAGGCTTTTAAAAAGCTGAAGCTGGATTGGCTGAGTAACTCGACCATGTTAGCTGTCGGTGGGTGAGGCCCGCAGCCCTAACGCCAGTGTCAGATCGTCTTGGCGAATGCTGTCGCGGCCGGCCAAATCCGCCAAGGTCTGGGCTAGGCTGGCTACGCTTAGTTGAGCCCGTCCGCTTAGGCCAAGCCCCTGGGCTTGGATGCGCAATTGGCGCGTCAGCGAGCTACCCAAGCCCGGTATTTGATCCAGGCTGGATAACGTGCGCTGGCCGTTTAAGCAGCCTTGGCGTTGGTA
>CBFHLC010000095.1:0-2014 GCA_965656605.1 Litorivicinus sp.
CAGCCCAATTCCCATTGGATGGGGATTGCCGAGGCCCTGCTGGTCAATGAATTTCCGCCCTCTAACTGGGCGGACGCGCAGTTGTTTGATGGCATGTTCAGCCGAAATGACGGGGCGAAACTGCGGCAGGTGCGCACCAGTGAGCCGGTCGATTTGATGGCCGATGCGCCCAGCTTTGATGACCCTCGACTGAACGCGATGTTGCCGCTGTATTTAGCGCGGAATTTCCCCGAGCATCTGGGGCCCAGAGCGCGTAAAGAGTGGACGAAGTATTGCAGTGCTCGATGGCAGGGGCCAATTAAAGGTGGCGGTATGACGCTTGCGCGTTACACCGACGAGATGCACGAGATGGCGGGCCGTGAGCTCAGCGAAGCACAACAACAGCTGTTGTTTGAACTCGAGAGCTGGGTCCAGCGCGAAGCGCCACCGCTATAGCGGCTCGGCGGCCTCTTCGATTAGGTGCGGAATGCCGTCGACGATTGGAAAGGCCAATCCCGCATCGGCGGATTCCAACTTTTGCGTCAATGGGTTGTAGGTCAATTTGCCACCGCTGACGGGGCAAATCAGCATTGCTAATACGTTAGGATCAATCATCGTGCGAGTTTGCCCTGAGGGGGCCCCATTGCCAACCCTGAAGCTGAACAAAATAACCCTGCCTGATGGCCTGGATATGGCTACCTATCACCGCCCGGGGCAGGGTGCTCCGATTATGTGTATTCCTGGGCTGACACGAAATCATCGTGACTTCCTGCCACTGCTGGAGCTATTTCCTGATCGACCTTTTTACCTGGTGGACCTGCGCGGCCGAGGCCAATCGGATTGGGATGCAGATCCGGTTCGCTATCAGCCAGCCACCTACGCGGCGGATCTGGCCATCTGGCTGAAATCCCTGCCAGATCTGGCGATGGATTGGATCGGCACCAGTCTGGGCGGAATTTTAACCATGGCGCTGGCGGGCGAGCATGCCTCACGGATGCGCCGCGTCGTGATCAACGACATCGGCCCGGTGATTGAGCGCGCGGGAATGGATGCCATTCGATCTAGGGTGGGACGTATCGGTGTGCTGGGTGATTTTGATCAAGCGCGCAGCGCCGTGATCGCCGCTCAAAGTTCAGATCATCCCAGGGAGTCAGATTGGGATGAGCGTACCCGGGCGTTGTGTGTGCAATCCGATGACGGTTGGCGCTTTGATTACGACCCGGCGATTAGTCAGCAAGCTCAGGGCGGGGAGATCGAACCGTTTTGGCCGCTGTATCACGCCCTGGCGCAGACACCGACGCTGATTATTCGTGGGGAGTGTTCAGATTTGTTTTCCAATCAGACCTTCGAGCGGATGCTGGCTGAGCACTCGCACGCCCAGGGTGCGCTGGTCGCCCAGACTGGCCATGCACCGACCCTCAAAGAGGTCGATGCGCAGGCCGCGCTGGTACAGTTTTTGAGATGAAGATCGGCTTCGTCGCTTGAATTCAGCTACAATATCAAGGTCATGCAATAGAGCATGTTTTATTTATCTTGAGGTTAAGGAATGTCGATATTGAAAGTATTCGCGATTGTAGGCTTCGCGTTTTGGGCCGTTAGTTCGTTCGCTGGGTCAACTGCAACTACTGTGTTTACTCCTGGTGGGAATAACAATGAAACCCAAGGTTATGTCGGGTTGGAATGGACATGGGGTAGTGCAACACCACAAGCTATTTTAGGTGTGAAGAAAGTAGAAGTAGAAGCTGATGGCGATACCCAAGGCTTTGGTGCTGTAGTCGCTTTTAACATCGAAAGCGGATTTACTCCGTACGACGTGAAGGTGACTGTTTTGGATGGTAACGAGAAAACTCAAGCGGAAGCTGGGCTAGGATATGAGTTTTTAGAGCAAACTATGTTTCTGACAGGTGGCGCTAACACTACTCACGCTAGTGTGGGTTTGGATGTGTCTTCAGGCGGTGTGATCAGGCCGTTTGGGGCTGTTCATTCACAAGGCAAGTTTGATGTTGGAACGGTCGGATCTGCCCAATGCGTACAA
>CBFHLC010000096.1:0-1824 GCA_965656605.1 Litorivicinus sp.
AACTAAGAGCCCCGCCTAGTGCGGGGTTTTTTGTGCCTAAAATTCCACGTCCCTGATCAACTCTTATTTCCCTTTCCCTTTCCCTTTCCCTTTCCCTTTCCCTTTAAAAGCTTTTGTCTTTTTCAAAGGCGGGCAATTGGTAGTTGCCGGCGAAACAAACGTCGCCCGAACGGCTATGAAGCACTATTGTGATGGCCGGGTAGTTGCATCTGCCCTGATCAATAATTGCCTATCCCTTTCTGGCATCGCTTCACCCAGTGAAGGCGATGATTCGATTTCGCCTTGGCGTGCTTTGATTTCGCTGTTGACGCCACCCCCACAAGTCCTTACTATTCGCGCTCCCTTTTTCCGGGTGCATTTTCGCGCCTTGAAAAAATAACTAGGAGTAGACGCAGCGATGCAGAACCAAAAAATCCGCATTCGCCTGAAAGCGTTTGATCACCGTTTGATCGACGCCTCAGCATTGGAAATCGTTGACACAGCCAAGCGCACTGGCGCTCAGGTGAATGGCCCGATCCCTCTGCCGACGCGTAAAGAGCGTTACACCGTTCTGGTTTCACCTCACGTCAACAAAGACGCACGTGACCAGTACGAAATGCGGACTCACAAGCGGATGCTCGACATTATCGAGCCCACTGACAAGACCGTAGACGCGCTGATGAAGCTGGATCTGGCAGCAGGCGTAGATGTTCAAATCAGCTTAGGCTGATTGAAAAGTCCAACCCGCCGAAAACCGGGCGGATGTTGGTGACAAACGGTGCGTGTGTAGAACCTAAAAGGGCCATAGCGGGTGAAAGCCCCGTATGCAGACGGAATGGAGATAGCAAATGGCTATTGGATTGATCGGCCGTAAGGCCGGAATGACTCGGGTATTCACCGAGGAAGGCGTATCAGTGCCTGTGACCGTTATTGAAGTGACGCCTAACCGCGTAGCTCAGGTTAAAACTGATGATACTGACGGCTACAGCGCTGTTCAGTTGACCGTAGGCGAGCGTCGCTTGTCACGTGTCTCTAAGCCCGTCCAGGGTCATGTCAACAAGAATGGCGTGCAAGTGGGTCGTGGTTTCTGGGAATTGCGTGCTGACGGCCAAGAGCTTCCTGAAGTGGGTAGTGAGTTGACTGTTGAAGCTTTCGAAGCTGGACAGAAAGTCGACGTTACTGGCCAGTCAAAGGGTAAAGGTTTCCAGGGCGCGATTAAGCGTTGGAACTTCTCTATGCAGGATGCCACTCACGGTAACTCATTGAGCCACCGTGCTCCCGGTTCTATTGGCCAGTGTCAGACGCCTGGTCGTGTCTGGAAAGGCAAAAAGATGGCCGGTCATATGGGTGCTGAGCGTGTAACTGTTCAGTCTCTTGAAATCATTCGTGTTGACGCTGAGCGTAACCTGCTTTTGGTGAAGGGTGCTGTACCCGGAGCTGAAGGTGGCGACGTTGTCGTTAAGCCGACTGTCAAAATCAAGCGCTAAAGGAGTCGAGTGATGGAAATTCAAATCGCCGGCGGCGGCGCAACCCAAGTTTCTGATGACGTGTTTGGTCGGGACTTTAACGAGTCGTTGATCCACCAGGTTGTCACAGCGTTCATGGCAGGTGCTCGTCAGGGTACCAAGGCACAGAAGACTCGTTCTGATGTTCGTGGTGGTGGTAAGAAGCCATGGCGTCAAAAGGGTACTGGCCGAGCTCGTGCAGGTACGATCCGCAGCCCTATCTGGCGTTCGGGTGGTGTCACCTTTGCTGCACGTCCTCGTGACCATGAGCAAAAAGTTAACCGCAAGATGTACCGTGCAGCCGTACGCAGCATTTTGTCTGAGCTGGTTCGTCAGGACC
>CBFHLC010000097.1:0-1230 GCA_965656605.1 Litorivicinus sp.
AGCGTGAAGATGGTGAAGCCCGTGCTCCTTTATGAAACGGGCACTTGAGAATCTGATCCCAAAGCGGGCAGTGCCGTGGAGGTAAGACAGGACACGCTTAGCGGCGTCGAGGTCGTGCTCCGTGGGATTTGACATGGCTCGAGCGAGGCGCTGAACGGCGTAGGCGATATCCGGCCGAGCGGTGTTGCTTGCAAACATGAGAGTGCCAGTGATCGAACGATACAGGGAGGCTTCCTTCTTGTTGAGCGGCGAAGAGTCATCGGCGCGAGTAGCCTCGTCGTCAGCTGCGATGGGAGTAGCTGCGACCTGCTTGATGCCAAAACGGCGCGATGCATCCATGATGTACTTCTCCAGGTGGAGGTACGTATGCTCGTTCGTTTGCGAAACTTGTATACCCAGATGCTGAGTAACTGGCCCAAGGTACTTGAAGGCATATTTGGCGCCTAACTCCTCAATGATGCGCTTGGGGGCATCAGGATCGCTGCTGCCACAGGCAATGATGAAATCGTCCACGTAGGAAGCGATAATCTCGGGGTAGCCATGGATGTCGCGGATGTAGATGCACCACGTCTTGGTCAGACGGCGCCACTTGAAATCAGTGAGGGTGCTGTCCAGCTCATCGTACCAGTCACGACCGCTTGGGATAAGCCCATTCAGTGCTCGATTGACCAGTCCTGCAAGTCGCTGGCCATTGGGGACAGGAATCTTGCTCTGTTGCTCCCAAAGTTCAGGGACCGTGACGTATGTGGTGCCCTTGGCCTGCGCATTCAGGTATGCCGTCACAGCATCAGCAGCATGTAGGACCCATGGGGTGTTGGGTGAGCGGTGATAAGTGCACACTGCAACGACAAGACGCAGCAGCTCGTAGCGCAGCGTGGGGCTGAAGGTCTCGGTGTAGTCATAGTCTGCAGGGCTCTGTTTGAATCCCTGAGCAACTAGACGAGCCTTATACTTGTCGATGGTGCCATCTGCATGCTCTTTGATCTTGAAGATGAACTTCGTTTTGATGACTTTGGTGCCGACGGGTACCACTGTTGGAGTGATGGTGTTACGCGCTTGATGATCGTTGATCTCTGATTGCATAGCCTCGATCCACTTGTCCTTGTCGGGTGATGCCATAGCTTCAGCATACGTTGTTGGCGTGATATGATCGACTGCGAGATCTGCGAGAAAAGCATCTGCTGCCTCAGCTTGGTAAACGCCAGCGTCTTTCGCTATCTTCGTTCCATT
>CBFHLC010000098.1:0-1056 GCA_965656605.1 Litorivicinus sp.
TCTTGTCCCCGGCAGTGACGGCCCTGAACCCAGAAAAGACGCCCCGGGCGCGGGATCACGGGGGAAAGACGATGAATACCCGAGGCACAACTCATCGACCCCATCACCGAGACATGGGGGGGACCTACAGTCCGATCGGGATGGAGGTGCGAGCCAATCGCCGAGAGACGGGAAGGCCCGGTCTGCTCGGGATGTGGCAAGCCAATCGCCGAGAGACGGGGAGGCCCGGTCTGCTCGGGATGTGGCACAGCCTGCGGAAGAGGGGTTGGCCACCCTAGAACACCAGAGCCAGGGAAGGGCCACCCAAGAAGCCCCGCTCCGTGGACGGGTCAATCCCGGAGTTGCCCACGATTCGCGGGAGGACCGGAAGTCGGTGGGAGGCCCACAAAGCCCCTGGAGGGGGCGGGTCATCGGATGTGCGGAAGACGTTCCAGCACTCCGTGATAGAGAGGGACGCCTCTCCGGGCAGGGCAAAAACCCGAGGAGCCCCGACGAGCACCGTGCAGGGGCGCCGGTCGCCGTCGCGCATGAAAGCGAGACGAGGATGGGCCACCTCCCAAGCCCCGGTTTGACCACCGCCCCGGGGGAGGGCCCCGGGATGAGGGACGCTGAGCCACATGATATCACACAAATTGCCGGTCCCGCCCACTCACGTGTCACTGCCCCTGACCCCCCCACTGACCTGCTTGCGTTGCCAGAGGGCTTCGCTGCTCCTGAAGTTGAGCACAGGCCGCACTATGAATATGAGGTAATGATTGAGGGTACTGACAGTGAGATTTCTCTCCCTCCCCTGCCTGATGCACAGGACATCGCAGACGAGACGGCACTGGAACTTGATCTCGCATACGACCCTCAACGCCGCGATCGTGCTGTACGCTCGACAACTAGGCGGCAGGTCTATGCCAACATCGTTGCCGTGGGGGGGCATGAGAACGCGCGAATATATGCAGCAGCAGCGCGCAAAGTGTTAAACGGCAAAGAAGTTGCCATACCAGCCACCTACAGAGAGGCAAGGCTGTTGCCCGAGTGGCCATTCTGGTGGGAAGCTTGCATAGC